>JAISMM010000011.1 GCA_031276725.1 Clostridiales bacterium
AGCTCGATTCCGTTCTCGTACGCGAACAATTGCAATTTCATTGTGGCGAATTGTAACTTACTCGATAACACGTTTACATGCTTTAATATTTTGTTTCTCTAAATTCAATCTGCGGCATAATTATTCGCCTCTTTTTGAAAGTTTTTTAAGCATAATCCACTCAAATAAAAACGATGTCAATATAAGTGCGGATATGATTGCAAGGATCACAAAAAATAGCGGATCAATTACTAATCTTCTAAAACCAATTTGAACAAGGATATATACCGCGCATTTAATGCAAAAGCCCAATATATTATAGGGTCTAACACGAAATGATCTCAATTCCGCTTTTTTCGTCATTGTTTCACTCGATATAGCTATAATCAAAATCGGCAGAAAAACAAAAAGCATATCCCAATTTTTTATATCAGGGATATGAACTAAGTATATTAAGGCAAAATACGAGAAAAAAACAAAGACAACATTGATGGCAAATGCTCTCCAAATATACCGCTTAAACTTATCCATAATACTAATTCATTCCGCCGTACAAACATTGAATCATAACTGCTTATTCTCTCCAACATACGCGGATACCTCAAAAAAAGTGTCCGCGTATAATACACCATGTCAAACCCAAGTCGATCAATTGCATAGCTCGATATGACGCTGCTTGTAAGCGGATACACGCATGCAACCAAATAGTTTAGGCAAAAAACGGATGAAGCCGCCGATAAAAATTTCTTTAAGCGTTTCAACGTTAATTACATCCAATAATTTTTATTCATAAAACTACGAGCGAATCGAAAACCCGCACCCCTATGTACTTATATTATAGTACATACCGAACGGCTTGTCAATATTTTTGGGAAAATTTTTCGGGCCTTTTTTGCGACAAAAGACACAAATCACTTTTTTGTAAGAACCGAAACGGATTCGAGCGACGAGGTTTGCGGGAACATATCGTAGGGCGTTATGGATTCGAGTTCGTAGACGGGCAAGAGATTTTTTAGGTCGCGGGCGAGCGTGGCGCCGTTGCACGAGACGTAGACGATTTTTTGCGGCGCGGCGGAGAGTACGGCGGCGGTAACGGGCGGCGCGATTCCCGCCTTGGGCGGGTCGAGTACGAGCGCGGTTTTAGAGTCGTTTTGCGCGTTAAGAAGGCGCGGGATATGCTCGACGCAGTCGCCCTCTATGACCGTAAGTCCGCTCAAATTATTGTCGGCGGCGAGCCTTTTTGCCGCCGAAACCGCGTCGGGATTCCGCTCGACCGACACCGCGCGTTTTGCGGTTTTTGCGAGCATAGCGCTCATCACGCCCGCGCCGGCGTAAGCGTCGATAACAGTATCGAAGCCGCCGTCCGTTAAAGCGTCCCCTACCGCGCCGTAAATTTTTTGCGCTACATAATCATTCACTTGAAAGAACGAGGCGGGGTGAACCGCGACCTTATAGCCCAAATATTCGACCGTTTCGCCGCCGCCGTAAACGCGCTCGGAAGTATCGCCCAAGACGGCGTTGCCGCTTTTTGAATTGTAATTTAGGTAAAAATCAACGGGGAGTCCGAGCCGCCTTTGAAGTTCCGCCCCGAGGGCGCTGAAATCCGCCTTGCATTTTTTGGAAAGGACGGCGGCCGCCGCGATTTTGCCGCCGATTTTACGCGCCGTAACGTGTCTGACGACGCCGCCCGGCTCGGTTCCGTCATAACCGCTAAGCCCGTTTTGCGACATAAATTCGCGCGCGGCGGCTATAAGCGTTTTTGCGTCGAAATTTTGCAGAAGGCAGTCGTCTATGCCGACCACCCTGTGGCTGTTGCGGGCAAAAAAGCCGACCTCGGTACCGCCGCCGCAAACGGGCAGCGCTAGCTTGTTGCGGCAGCCGTATTCGCGCTCCGACGGCACGGGGGCGGCAAAAACCTTCGGGCGCACGCCCGCTTTTTGCAGCGTGTTGAGGAGCGCGCGCGCCTTGTATTCAAGCTGCTTACCGTACCTTATGTGTTGCATTTGGCAGCCGCCGCACTTACCGAAGTACGGACACGGCGGGGTTACTCTGTCGGGCGAACAACGCAAAACGGACTGCGCGACCGCGACGACAAAGTCCTTTTTGACAAGAATGATTTTTGCCGCGACGCTTTCGCCGGGTATGGCGTTCTTGACGAACACGACCCTGCCATCCGTTCTGGCGATTCCCTCGCCGTCGATTCCGATGTCCTCGATTTCAAGCCGCAAGGCGTCGTTTTTAACCATAAAAATACGCGTCCGCTACTTGGTAACCGTAACCTTGTTGAGCCCGCGCGGCGCGTCGGGGCCGATGCCTTTAAGGCACGAAAGCGAGCACGCGAGCAGCTGAATTACGGGCGCGGCACCGAAAACCGCGTTGTAGCGGCCGCATTCGGGCAGCGGCAGGACGGTTTTGGCGGTAAGGTCTTTGGCGTCGGTGAGTAAAACCGTGTCCACGCCGACGGCGCTGAGCCGCTTTAACATAGCGGCGGAATCGGGCTTGCTTTCGTCGTCGGGGGCGATTAACAGCACCCTGGCGCCGCTGTCGAGAGCCGCGAACGGCCCGTGAACGAAGTCGCTCGTCGAGTACGATTTTAGGCGCATATAGCACGTTTCCTGCAATTTGAGCGACGTTTCGAGCACCGTCGAATAGACGAAGCCGCGCCCCAAAACGTAGCAGTCGCCCGCGCTTTTAAGGTATTCCGCCGCCGCCGTAACGGCGCTTTCGGTCTTTAACGCCGCCGCGCAAACGTCCCCCGCCGCCGCCAATTCCGCGCTCAATTCTCTGTCGCCCGTAACGGACGCGACGATTAAGCCCAAAAGCAACAGTTCCGTCGTAAAGGTCTTTGTGGCGGCGACGCTTTTTTCCTCGCCCGCGGCGCAAAACAGATGATAGTCCGCCTCCCTTGCAAGGGGCGAGGTCTTGTCGTTTGTAACCGACACGGTGAGCGCGCCGCAAGCCTTGCCACGGCGTATAACCTCTAACGCGTCCGCCGCCTTTCCGCTTTGCGAAACGGCTATGACAAGCTGCTTGGTCAGGTCGAGCTTGCCGCCGTAAAGCGTGATCGCGCTCGGAGCGGCGGACGCCGCGGGCAGGCCCCAAACGGTTTCCGACAAATACTTAAAGTAGACGCAGGCATGGTCGCTCGTTCCGCGCGCCGCCAAGTACGCCCCGACGGGCGCGAAAATCTTTATCGCCTTGGCAAGCTCTTTAAGAGTGGCGGCGTTCGCGGCGGCGGCGCTTTTTAGGGCGGCGGGCTGCTCCGAAATTTCACGGTACATTAACGTGTTTTTGTAATCCATAATTATCCTTTTATTATCCTTTGAATTTATTCAGCCTGTTTATAACGTCCGAGCGGAACGCGTCGATATGCGCGGCGGCAAAGTCGGCGTAAGAAAGTCCGTCGTTTTCGATAAGCGGCGTTAAGTCCATCGCGTAAGCCACCTGCGTGTAATCGTCCACGCCGTGGCTTGCCGAAAACGTCGCGTTGGCGGAACGGCGGCCGAACACGGCGGTGTCGTAGCGCTTGCCGCCGCTTATTTGGCTGTCGAACACGCCCATAAGCGCCGCCGCCAAATTGAGCCTGTCGGCGCAGTCGAGCATCACCTTTTGCGCGTCGTCGAGCCAGTCGAGCGACCGCCAAACCTCGCACCCGAAAACCTTTTTAGGCCGTTCGCTTTTTGGCAGCGACCTTATCGCGTCGAGTACCCTCGCGGCGACGGCCACGTGCGTGTCGTGCTTGTCCGCAAGGTTATGCGTATAGACGAATTCGGGCGCGGCGGCGCGGAGTATCGCGGTAAGATCCGCCTGCGGCGCGGCGTTCTTGCGGTCTTTAAGCTCGGCGGAGGGATACCCCAAAAGCGCCAGCGACTTATAGCCGCCTATGTCGGCGGCCGTCTTTTGCTCGCGCTTGCGAATCTTAATCATATCCGCGTCGGTGCAGTCGGCGTAAACGCCCGCCCTCGGACTGCCCGCGCCGTCCGTCATAACGACGGCGGAAAAGCCCTTGTTCGGCTTGCGGAAGCACTCGGCGATAGCGGAATACGCCATAAATTCTATGTCGTCCTGATGCGCGCTTATAGCTAAACGCGTCGTTTTTGCGAGCGCGTCTTGCGCCTCGCCGCCGTCCGGAACATAAATTTCCGCGTCCTTTTTTGATAGCTTTATCATAAAATATTCTCCTTTTGTTTGTTTAGCGCAACCTTGCGTTCGGGCGGCAAGGGACGCCGGATTTATAAGATTGCCCCTACAACGACGACGCCGCTATCGCCTGACCCACGCGCTTAAATTCCTCGTCTGGCGTTACGATTTTGATTTTGTTTTCGGGGAATTCGTTGTCGAGAATTTTTTGCGCGGTCGAAACTATTAAGCCGCCGCCCTCGCCGCTAAGAACTCGCCCCAAAAGCAGGGCGTACCTAACGTCGTAAAAGAGGGCGTAAAACGGCAGAGTGTAGCCCAAATAGGTGCCGATAGCCGTATAGATTTTTGCGGCGCGGCCGTCGCCCTTCGCCATAAGCTCCTGCGCCTTTTTGAGCTTTTCGGCGGGCGAAAGCGCTCCGTCAAGCTCGATTCCGGCGGCGGGACACAGCTTTATCACCGCGTCCTGCGAAAAATATTTTACGCCCGTTCCCCTGTCGCCGCTCCACTCGTCCACGGCGGCGCCGGGAGCCAAATCGCACGGTACGAACGCCAATTCCGTCAACCAGCCGTTAAGAACGCCGCCCGCGCCGAGGTAGCCGCCCGCCTCGCTCGTTCCCATAGCGATGCCCAAAATGCGGTCGGCTTTAAGGCTGAGCCCGCCCGCGATCGCGGTAACGTCGCCGTCGTTGGCGACCGTAACGGGAATGTCCGGCCCGATCGCCCTTGCGGCGCGGATATAAATATCGGCGACCTCGCCGAACCTTTCGTCCGGCACCTTTATAAAGAGCGACGCGGCGCGGGTAAGGTTGTTAATGTAGATGCCCGCGCTCGACACGCCGATAGAATCGACGCGCGGCAGCTTGGCGGCGGCGGTCTTAAACGCCGACAGTATCCCCTCGTAATGATAGCCGGGATCGGCGTTAAGTTTGGGGTGCCAAACGACCTCCTCGGCAAACACGACCTTGCCGTCGACGACCGCGCTGACCTTTCTGTCGCTGCCGCCCGCGTCGAACCCTATGCGGCAGCCCTTAGTGTTGCCGCCCGCCTTGATTACGCGGCGTTTTTCGTCGGGCAGACAATCGACCGCCGCGACCTCGAATTCCTTGCCGTACACGCGCCCCATAAACAGCGCGTCGAACTCACGCGCCCCGCCCCCGCGGTAATCGGCGGCAAGCCGCGCCGCTATATCGTCGCCGCCGCTTACGTAAACCTTATAGCCGCCCACGCACCACAGAAGCGACTTGACGAGCCGCTCTATAATAGGATAGTCGCGCGCCTCCTCGCCCGTCCGCATAAAATCAAAGCGGAAGTTGTAGCCGTCCGCGTCCTCTACCATAAGTCCGATCGGCGATTTAGCCCCTTTAAGAAACTCGCGAATCTCTAAAATTATCGGCTTGAAATTCTTATCTAATTCCGGTTTAAGCATTAATTGACTCCTTTGTCGTTGTTGTTTGTGTTACGCGTGCCGTGGACACGCTTTTCCGACGGAATGCGGCGACGGGCGGGACGGCTTTTAGGCGGCGGATTTTTTAGACGCAAGCCGGCTTGTTTTTGCGGGCGATAGCGGCGCTATCGACAAAAAAAGAAGGCGGTCTTGCGGCAAAAAAGACGCTCATAAAAGTTGCCCAAGCCCGGCTGCCGCATTCCTAACCGCTATCGCCAGCTGATCCGCGCACGAGGTGGAACGATGCTCGCACTTTATGTCCTTGCATTTTTCCTCGATTTGGTCGACGGTAAGCCCCTCGGCGAGTATAGAAACCGCTTTAAGGTTGCCGTCGCACCCTTTTACGAACCGAATATTTTTGACCCGCTCGCCGTCAAGGTCAAAATGAATCTCGGTCGAACACGTGCCGGTAGTCTTATAAACAAAATGCTTTGGCATACTCCCTGCCTCTCCTTCAAAAAATGCCCTCATATCCGTCCGACCTTAACGCCCGCCCGAACATTCCCGCATCACCGTATATTATAGTAGACTTTTCGCCGCTTGTCAACAAAAACACCGCCATAAAAAAGCGGCGTTTTTATTGGTTTTTTAGCCGGTTAAAGTTTAGCCGTTGAACCGCCAAAAAAATTCCCCTCGGCGGAGCGCCTCGCCAGCGTCTGTAACGCCGCTCTTTGCCGCTTAATATTACGCCCGTTTGCACGCAATAACAACCGCAAGCCGGGGCTTGTCCAAAAACGGACACGAGAAAACTGGTACCACCTACGGGGTTCGAACCCGTGATTCCGGCGTGAGAGGCCAGCGTCCTAACCGCTAGACTAAGGTGGCAAAATCCGACCGGGCGTACGCGCGGACAAACGGCGGCGCCCACACGGGCTTACGCAAAGCGCGGGCGCGGACTCCTTTGTCCGGATTTCTTATCGGTCGGATACGGTTATTAAATTGTCGCGGCCTATTTGCCCGAGGCGCTATTGCTGTTTGGATATGAACGGCGCAAGCTCGGCAATCAAATCGGCGCAGCTGTCGCTGTGAACCTCTAAAACGATAGGCTTAGACAAATCCAAACTGAAAATGCCCAAAAGCGACTTCGCGTCGATTACAAAGCGTCCGCTTCGCAGGTCAATCTCGTAAGGATATTTGCTTACGATACTAACGAACCTCTTGACGCTCTCGGCCATACTAAGGCTGACTTGTAACGATTTCATTAAAATTCCCTCCTTTCAAGGTTTAATAACGATATTATAACATTATATACACAAAAAAGCAAGCAAAAACGCCTCAATAACGGATTAAATTTTATTAAACCCGAACTGCCAAAAAAAGCGGATAAATTTTAGAATTGAACCGCCCGTCGGCATTCGCCGCCACCACCCCGGAGATTTCTCCGCCGAGGGGTGGCGCGTTAGCGCCGGGGCGGTTCAATTCTAAATCGACGGCTTAACTTAAATTTATGATTGTGCGCAAAATTCCGATTGTTATTACGATTGCGGAATAAGGAGCTATCCAAATAATGTGTTCCTTATTGGCGATAAGCAATACAACCATCGAGCTAAGAGAAAGAACAAAAAACGCGGCAAATATCACGAAAAGACCGATTATAAAAGGAATCAATAATATAGCCGCGACGGCAACGGCTATCCCAAATGCCGAATCTCCGGCGGACAAAATTGAATTAAGATGCACAATTGAGCTTGGTATTCTTGAAAATATCAGCGCCGATACGGCGAGAGAAACACAAAAGCAAACCATAAGCTCCTCTGTGTTCAATTTTCTTTTTCTTACATACATTGCATCCTCCCTGCCGCCGCAACCATTTTACGGCGATAAAACATAAGGGGAATTTTGAGAAGTTGCCGGGTGCGGTAGGCGGGCAACCACCCCGGCACTACGCGCCACCCCTCCCCGGAGGGGAATTTTGAGAAGTTGCCGGGTGCGGCGGAGGGGTTCCGCACCGCTTGTCCGGCGCTTTTGTTAGGCGTTCGAGGGGGTGTCGTTGTAGATAAATACCGCCGCGAGGAGGTGCTTGCCTTTTAGGAGAGGGCGGCCGGGATGGGTGCGGTTTTCGATTGAGAGCGCCTCGGTCGAAAAGGCGGTAAGGTATTCGCCGTCGACGTCCAAAACAATCTTGTAGGGATTTTTGACGCAGGATGCGAAAATTACGCGCGCGCCGTTATCCTTTTTGAAGTCCGCGATTTTGACGCCCTTGCGGTAGCGCGCCATAACGTCGAGTTGGGCGATGAGAACGCGTTTTGCGTAGCCGCGGTCCGAAACGACGACGACCTCGCCGTCGCCCGTGGCCTGGCGGACGCAAACGCAGTAATCGCCGTCGGAAAGCTGAATGCCCTTGACGCCGGACGCGACGCGCCCTTGAACGGGAATGTCGGTCATATCGGCGTTTAGGCACATACCGTCCTTCGTTATAAAGAGGAGCGTCGCGGACGGAATTTCGTCCTCGATAGCGATAACCTCGTCGCCGTCCTTCAATTTTGTGGCGGCGAACGCGGATTTAACGACGTTGTACTCGCTCCAATCGCTGCGCTTGACCATACCCTCGCGCGTGTAGAACAGGAGCTTGCCGGACGGAACCGCCTCGCCTACGCTCCTTAAATATACGGGGCGTTCGTTTTCGGACGCCTCGGGCGCGACGGCTTTTAGGAGCGAACCTTTTTCGCGCCATTTCGCCTCCGGGAGCGCGGCGGGGTCAATCTTGTAGCAGTTGCCCGCATTGGTGAAGCAGTAGAGTCGCTCGTTGCTTTTTAGCTTGACGAGAGCGGAACAAATTTCGTTCTTTGTCGAATTGTCGGTAAAGTCCTTTAAGGCGAGCGAGTAATTTTTTTGCGGGATTCTTTTTAGCTGGTTGCCGGCGTTTACCGCGACGACGTATTCCTCGACGGGCTTTTCGTCGTCGTCGCTGACGACCGTATAGTCGGCGAGCGACTTTAATATTTCGGTGCGGCGGTCGGTTTTGTAGCTGCGCTTGATTTGCAAAAGCTCCGCCTTGACAAGATCCATTTGCAGTTTTTTGGACTCGACTATCGCCGTGAGCCGCTTAATAAGGTCGCGTATGTCGGCGAGCTCCTTTTCGAGCTTAAAGACCTCCATATGCGTAAGGCGCGCCAACCGCAAATCGAGAATCGCCTGCGCCTGAATTTCGGAAAGCTCGAAACGCTTGCGCAAATTTTCGCGCGCCTCGCCCGTAGAGGCGCTGTTTTTAATGACCCTTACGACCTCGTCGATATTTTTGACGGCTATCACGAGCCCTATCAAAATATGCTCGCGCGCCTTCGCCTCTTCGAGCTCGTAGCGCGTGCGGCGCAAAACGACGGCGCGTTGATAGTTGACGTAGTAAGCGATTATGTCTAAAAGTCCCATTTGCTGGGGCTTGCCGTCGGCTATGGCGACCATATTTACGCCGTACGACACCGAAAGATTAGTCGATTTGAACAGCTTTTCTATAATCGCCTTGGGGTCGGCGTCCTTTTTGACCCTTATGACCGCCCGCATTCCGTTGCGGTCGGACTCGTCGGTTATGTCGCTGATTCCGGTCAAGACGTCCTTCTTTTCCTCCCGCGCTTTAAGAATACTCTCTAACAGCGCGGCCTTGTTGACCTGGAACGGAAGCTCGTCGATGACTATCATTTTTTTGTCGTAGTCGACCGTTTCGATATGCATTTTGGCGCGTATAACTATCTTGCCGCGCCCGGTTTCGTACGCCCTGACAAGTTCGTCGTCCGACACTATATAGCCCCCCGAGGGGAAATCCGGGCCTTTAACGGACTTCATCATCTCTTTAAGCGTGATTCGCGGGTTGTCGATATACGCGATTACGCCGTCGATCGCCTCGCTCAAATTGTGCGGCGGTATGTTGGTCGCAAGCCCCACGGCTATGCCGGACGCGCCGTTGACGAGCAGATTGGGGAAACGCCCCGGCAGCATATCCGGCTCGTTTAGGGTGTCGTCGAAGTTGCAGCTCCATTTGACCGTATCCTTTTCGAGGTCGCGCAAAAGCTCGAGCGCGAGCGGGGTCATACGCGCCTCGGTATAGCGCATAGCCGCCGCGCCGTCGCCGTCGATAGAGCCGAAATTGCCGTGGCCGTCGACAAGAATCGAGCCCATATTAAAGGACTGCGCCATTCTTACGAGCGCCTGATAAATGGAGGTGTCGCCGTGCGGATGGAACTTACCCAAGCAGTCGCCGACTATGCGGGCGCACTTGCGGAAGGGCTTGTCCGGCGTTATGCCGAGCTCGTGCATAGTGTAGAGAATCCTGCGCTGAACGGGCTTTAAGCCGTCCTCGACCCTCGGGAGCGCGCGGTCTAAAATTACGTATTCGGAATACGGAATCATAGACTCGTGCATAACCTCTTCCATCGTTTTTACGACGACGCGTTCGTTAGTTTGCCGAATATTTTCTTCACCCATAGTTTACCTGCCGGCCTGCGCGGCCTTAAAGTTGTCCTCTTTATTAAAATTCGCGTTTTCGATTATATACGCCTTGCGCAAATCTATCGCGTCGCCCATCAAAATCGAAACGAGCTTTTCCGCCTCGGCGGCGTCCTCGATCGAAACGTTGACGAGCGTTCTGCCCT
Organism: Clostridiales bacterium; assembly: GCA_031276725.1. Classification (GTDB taxonomy): domain Bacteria; phylum Bacillota; class Clostridia; order Christensenellales; family Pumilibacteraceae; genus RACS-047. The sequence continues at coordinate 10,150 of JAISMM010000011.1, forward strand.
CGGGGTTCATCGTCGTCGTCCAAAGCTGCTCCGCGCTCATCTCCCCGAGGCCCTTGTAGCGCTGTATGACCGCGCCGCGCCCCGCCCGCGCCTTCGCCTCTTCGAGAGCGGCGTCGTCGTAGACGTATTCGTCGAAATCCTTTTTTGTGATCCGGTAGAGCGGCGGCAATCCTATATAGACGTGGCCCTCGTTGATGAGGTCTTTCATATAGCGGAAAAAGAACGTTAGGAGTATCGCGCGGATATGCGCCCCGTCCTGGTCGGCGTCGGACAGTATTATGACCTTGTGGTAGTTGAGGTTGTCGACGTTGAAGTCCTCGCCTATGCCGCTGCCGAGCGCCGATATTATGGTGCGGATTTCCTCGTTTGCAAGCACCTGGTCAATGCGCTTTTTTTCGGCGTTAAGGGGCTTGCCTCTAAGCGGCAAAATGGCCTGAAACGAACGGTTGCGGGCTTGCTTAGCGGTGCCGCCCGCCGAATCCCCCTCGACTATAAACAGCTCGTTCCTTTCCGGCTTTTTGCCCGAGCAGGCGCTTAGCTTGCCCACAAGATTAAAGCTGTCGATGCTGTTTTTGGCGCGGGTGATCTCCTTTTCCTTACGCGCGGCCTCCCTGACTTTCGCCGCCAAAACCGCCTTTTTTATAACCGTGTCGAGTATGATTTTGTTGTCGGGCGCCTCGAAAAATTCGGTCAGGCGGCTCGAAATCACGGCGGAAACCGACTCCTTTACCTCGGGGTTGCCGAGCTTGGTTTTTGTTTGACCCTCGAACTGCACGTTCTGCATCTTGACGCTCAGCACGCACGTTAAGCCCTCGCGGAAGTCGTCGCCCAAAAGATTCTGATCCTTTTCGCGCAATACTCCGGTTCGGCGGGCAAAGTCGTTCAGCACCTTGGTGAGGGCGATCTTAAAGCCCGTCTCGTGCGTGCCGCCCTCCGTGGTGGGAATGTTGTTGACGTACGAAAACACGTTTTCGGTGTAGGCGTCGGTGTATTGCAGCGCGGCCTCCAACGAAATATTGTCGCGCTCGCCCGTTATAAAAATCGGCTCGGGGAACGCCGCCGTTTTGGTTTCGTTAAGATACTTTACAAAGTCGATAAGCCCGCCCTCGTAAAAATACTCGCGTTTAAGGAATCCGATTCCCATACGCACGTGCTCGTCCGTCAAAATTATGCGCATTCCCTTGTTAAGAAAGGCAAGCTCCTTTAAGCGGCGCGATATGACGTCGAGCGAAAAATTCACCGTCTCGAATATGCGTCCGTCCGGCTTAAACCGCACGTAGGTGCCCGACTTTTGCGGCGACGGCTGCCCCGTGTCGAACAGTCTGTACTTTGGTACGCCGCCCTTAATTTGACCGTCGACCTCGCGCGTTTCGAACTCCATTCGGTACGTCGTGCCGTTCTTGTAGACCTCGACCGTAAGCCAGTCCGACAGCGCGTTCGTAACCGACGAGCCCACTCCGTGAAGCCCGCCCGAGTGCTTATAGCTTTCGTTGTCGAACTTGCCGCCCGCGTGAAGCTGCGTAAAAACGACCTCGACGCCCGAAACGTTCAGCGTGGGATGAATGTCCACGGGAATGCCGCGCCCGTTATCGAGAACCGACGCCGACCCGTCCGCGTGAACGGTAACGGCGATCGCGTCGCCGAAGCCGTTCGCGACCTCGTCGACGGCGTTGTCGACGATCTCCCACAAAATGTGGTGCAGACCCTTGACGCCCGTCGTGCCTATATACATACCGGGCCTTAAACGCACCGCGTCCAAGCCCTCTAATACGCGTATGTCCTGCGCGTTATATTCTTTTTCCATATAAGCCCCCTACTCCGAAACCGATGCCGATAATCATATCAATACTCATACGTTTATTATAACACAAACGCCGGAATTTTTCAAACACTTTTTTCTATAATTATGCATTTTTTTTAGATTTTTTTGCAACGGCTTTGCGACAAAGAAAATTTTATGTATAATTATGCATACTTTCCCAATTATTATACACAATGACGAACCGCAAGCGACCGCCCCGCCGCGCCGGGAAACGCCCGGATTGTCAAATGTAAGACTCGATAAGCGGCAAACAGCGGCGCGGTAGGCGCGGCAACCGGTTATGCCGAGCCGCCGGACGGCTTATCGTTTGCGGTTATAAGCATTAAGCGGCGAACAGCGGCGCGGTAGGCGCGGCAACGGATTATGCTTTGCCGAATGAGTGCACATTGACGTACCCGGTCGAGACAAACCACAACGCGCGGCCCGCCGGGGCGCCGCTGTTTGCCGCGCTCAAAAGTATATTTTTTCATACAATGGGCATATATATTGATTATGAAGAAGCTGGTATTGACGGGCGGAGGAACGGCGGGACACGTTACGCCCAATCTCGCGCTTGTGCCGTATCTTAAAGACGAGTTCAAAATCTACTATATAGGGCGGCCGGACTCTATCGAGGAGCGGCTTGTAAGCGCGCGCGCGGACGTTACGTTTTGCCCGATGAAGTCCGTAAAATTAGACCGCGGCAAAAGGCTCGGCAATATCCTTGTGCCGTTCAAGCTTTTGGCGGCAAAATGCGCGGCAAAAAAGCTGCTCGCAAAAATCGAACCGGACGCGATATTTTCTAAGGGCGGCTACGTCGCGCTGCCCGTCTGCCTGGCGGCGGGAAAAACGCCGCTCGTAATCCACGAGTCGGACTATTCTATGGGGCTTGCAAACCGCCTTTCGCTCAAAAAAAGCCGATTCGTTTTAACGTCGTTCCCTCATTTGGCGGAGCGGTTCCCAAACGGCGTTTGCACCGGCGCCCCCTTGCGGCGCGAGCTTTACGACGGCGACAAATCGAAGGTCGAGGCGGCGCACAACCTGCGCGGCCGCAAAAACCTGCTTATAACGGGCGGCTCGTCCGGCGCAAAAGCCATAAACGACGCCGCGATCGCCGCCGCGCCGGCGCTTACAAGGCTGTTCGACGTGATTCACATAACGGGCAAGGGCAACGCGAGCGCCCCGCCCTGCGACCGCTACGCGCAAATCGAATTCGCCGACCCGATCGCCGACTACTACGCGTGGGCGGATCTCGCCGTTACGCGCGGCGGCGCGAACGCCCTGTTCGAGCTTGCCGCCCTCGCCGTCCCCGCCCTCGTAATACCGCTCCCGAAAGGCGGCTCGCGCGGCGACCAGGTCGACAACGCCCTCTATTTTGAAAAGCTCGGCTCCGTCAAAATGCTGTTGCAAGAAAATCTTACCCCGCGCGCCCTTATCGCCGCCCTCGAAAATCTCGACCGCGACCGCCCCCGAATGACCGCCGCCGCCAAGCGCATTCGCCCCCTCGACGGCACAAAAACCGTAGCGCAAATAATCAAAGACGCCGCCGGGGAAAACTCCGAATAAATTTTACGCGGCGCGCCTAAGTCCCGATTCAAATATAGCCGAATCTAATCCTAACCGCTTAATCGCAACGGATTTAGGAATTCCGGACGGTGTTGCCCAAATACGTAACGGACATATTATTTGACAAAACGGCCGCCGCGTGCTATACTGTACGAATTAAGGAGCGGCGGTATGGAATTCTTTTGCCCCAGATGCGAAATGGTTTGGTTCGCCGTGTGCTTGAAGTGCGGCGGTATGGATATACGCGATATGCGGTGCTCTAAGTGCGGCGGAACGTCGCTCAATTGTTTTTGTCCGCGATGCGGCTGCATTGTCGGCGAGGCGAGCAGCGGCAACGCCTGCGTTATTTCGACCGCCTGCGTCAAGGCGAAAAATTTGCCCGACGATTGCGACGAATTGCAAACCCTGCGGTTTTGGCGCGATAAGCTGACAAAGACAGACAATGAATTGCAATTTTTAAGGGACGATTATTACATAAACGCACCGAAAATTATCAAGCGGATAGACGCGTCCGCCGACGGCGGCAAAATTTATTCCGAGCTTTATGATAGTCTTGTTTTGCCGACGGTGGCTATGCTAAAGGATAACGAGCCCGCCGCCGCGACGGACTACTACAAAAAATATTATTTGTCGCTCAAAAAGAAATTCGGCGGCTTATCTTAATCGGCTTTTTTTCAATCTTATAGTCCGGCCGTCTATGTTGTCGATTAGGGCGGCGACGTCCAGGTCTTTTATAAGCTCAAAAACGTTGTCGGCGCGGCCGACGTCGGCGGGATCGTGCGCGTCGCTGCCTATAACGAACCGCACGCC
>JAISMM010000009.1 GCA_031276725.1 Clostridiales bacterium
CGCCGCCGGTTCGTATTCATTTGATATTAGTTCATCGGCATTGCCGTCAGTTTTTCTTTTTTTTGCAGTCGGATCAGCCCTTGTTCCAAATGTTTGCCGCTCAAAATCATCCAAGTCAAACCACAACTGTTTTATGCTAAACGGCACCGGAGAATCTGCTGTTACTATCATTTCATCAATATCAATGCCATTAGCATTCGCCCCATTTATCTTGGCTTCTAAAACCTTTGTGCGAAAATATTCTTTATTTTGTTCCGTAATATTGCCATCAAACAAACTCACCAACTCGGAAAATGATAATGCCCAATATGGAATATATAGCTTTTCGTTTCTTTCGTATTTATTCTGAAAAAAGTACTGTTATCACGAAACACACTATTATACTCGCCATGCGGATCTATCAATAATATTCTTGCACTCTCAAATTTCTGATCTATTATAGCACTAAGCATTATTCCGACTGTGTTCGATTTTCCACTGCCTGTTGAACCGAGTATTACAAAATGGCGCGCTATTAATTTGTTCCTCGTACACAACAGACGGCGAACGACAAACGCCAACATTCCCCCCGTCCTACATTTTTGATTTCAGTTCGGTTTTCAAAGGATCGAATCCGGCTAACTAATTAAAGTGCGGTTTTGCTTTTGCCAAATATTTTAGATAGCTATGTTCAACTACATAAACACTATGCGTTACAACATGAATCACTATCTCTTCCGTAGGTTATACTTTAAGTTCAACACATATCGTCCCAAAAATCAAACGATTTGACCTAATAATTGCAAATTTATTTTTTGCGGTTTTCATATCAATTTTGAACAGCGCTTTCAACGGCAATTCCGTTTCGCTGTTTATGCCTTTATTACTCGCCCGCTATCGCATATATTTGCACCTTGCCGACTTTTTCACAATTCAGCCACCCTCTTTTATAAAGCCTGCCTATATGCGCAAGCCATAGTTACGTTAAAATCGGCGGCGAATGCCCGCCGCTATCGGCGTATTTCTTGAATTCCCCTCTATGGAATTTTGGGGATGTACCGAGCAAAGGCCAACAAGCCACCGAGGAAAATTTTGGGGAGTTACTGAATAATTATTAATAGCTTTTGCCGTTTAATAATCTTTTTTGACGGCTTGCCCGCCGCTATCGGCGCGTTTCTTGAATTGCGGGGAGGGAATTTTTTAGCAGTATTCCGGGGAGGAAAGGAATTCTTTGTGGAAGGAATCGAAGGAGTCGGAGAGGATGGCGGCGCGGATGCGGGACATAAGGTTGTTGAGGTAACGAATATTGTGGATGCTTAGCAATTGGGCGCCGAGGATTTCGTCGGCGTTGATAAGGTGGCGCAGATAGGCTTTTGTGAAGGTGCGGCAGCAGTAGCAGTCGCAGAGGGGGTCGAGGGGGGTAAAGTCGTCCTTATAGAGGGCGTTACGGACTACTATTTTGCCCTGCGAGGTGAATGCGGTGCCGTTTCGGGCGGTGCGCGTGGGCAGGACGCAATCGAACATATCGATACCGCGCTTGACGCCCTCGACGAGGCAGTCGGGACTGCCCACGCCCATAAGGTAGCGCGGCATATTTTGGGGCAGGCGCGGATAGAGCGCGTCGAGAATATCGTACATAACGCTTTTGGGCTCGCCGACGCTGAGACCGCCTATCGCTATGCCGCACTCGGCAAGCTCCGCGCTTTGTTCGAGCGAGCGCAGGCGAAGGTCGGGGTACATATTGCCCTGGACTATCGGGAAAAGCATTTGGTCGGCGCGGGCGTGCGCTTTTTTGCATTCCTTTAACCAGTTAAGAGTGCGCAGCATAGCGCGTTCGGCGTAATCTTTTTTGGCGTCGGCGGGGGTGCACTCGTCGAACGCCATAATAATATCGGCGCCCAAATCGTTTTGGACAGCCGTCGCGCTTTGCGGCGTAAAGGTGTGGCGGGCTCCGTCGAGGTGGGACGAGAACGTTACGCCCTCGTCGGTTATGCTGTTTAACTTTGCGAGCGAGAACACCTGAAAGCCGCCGCTGTCGGTCAAAATAGGCGCGTCCCAGCCCATAAATTTATGGAGCCCGCCCGCGCGCTTGACGGTTTGCGCGCCGGGGCGCATATAGAGGTGATAGGCGTTGCAGAGAATTATTTTTGAACCCGTTTCCGCTATTTGCGGCGGCGAGAGCGACTTTACGGTGGCTTGCGTCCCCACCGGCATAAAGACGGGCGTTATAAAATTGCCGTGCGGCGTAACGTATTCGCCCACCCGCGCGCCGCTCCTTTTGCACACGTGCAAAATTTTGTAACCGAATTTTTTTGCGTTGGTCATAATATTAAACAAGCGTCCCCGAAGCTGAAAAATCTGTAATTGTTTTTGATTGCGTAATTATAAAAATTTAGCGTGTTTTCGCGTCCCGCGAACGCCGAAACGAGCATAATAAGCGTCGATTCGGGCAGATGAAAGTTGGTTATAAGCGCGTCCGTCAATTTGAATTCGTAGGGCGGATAGATAAATATTTCGGTGTTACCCGCCGTCGGCTCCACAAAATACGCGCTTTTTGAGCCGTTTTTTGGTACTATGTCAGACATACTATCCATTTTTGCCGCGCTTTCGAGCACGCGCACCGAGGTTGTGCCGACCGCCACTATACGACCGCCGCGCGAGCGCGTCGCGTTAATTATGTCGGCGCTCTCCTTCGAGATTTCGTAGTATTCCGCGTGCATTTTATGCTCCGATAGGCTCTCCGTCTTGACGGGGCGAAACGTCCCCAAGCCCACGTGCAACAAAACCTCGGCTATTCTTACGCCGTTATCCCTTAGCTTTTGCAAAAGCTCCGGCGTAAAGTGCAGACCCGCCGTGGGCACCGCGCTCGACCCGTCCGTTTTGGCGTAGACGGTTTGATAGCGTTCGGGGTCGTCTAACCGCCCGCGGATATAGTGCGGCAGGGGCGTATTGCCGACGGAGCGCAAAATGTCCTCGAACACGCCGTCGTAAATAAATCCGACGTTACGCAGTCCCCCCTCCCCCTCCGACAGCACCGCGCATTTAAGGGCGGGCGAAAACACGAAAACGTCGCCGACCCGCGCGCGGCGGGCGGGCTTTGCCAAAACCTCCCATTCGGTAAGATTGCGCCTTTTGTGCAGCAAAAATTCCATAGCCGCGCCGCTCTCCTTTTGGCCGAACAGCCTTGCGGGAATCACGCGCGTGTTGTTGATTACCAGCGTGTCGCCCGCCCTTAAATAGTCCGCTATTTCAAAAAATCTTTTGTCGGCAACCGCGCCGGTCGCCCGGTCGTAGACTAAAAGCCTCGACGAGTCGCGCGGCTCCGTCGGGTGTTGGGCGATTAATTCGGGCGGCAGGCCGTAGTAAAAATCGCTCCTCTTCACTTGCCGTCCCCGTCGATAAACGTTAGTTGGCGGTTTAGCGGAGCGTCGGCGGGGTATGCGGCGCCGATATGGGCGTACGCCGCTCTTGTGCAAACTCTGCCGCGCGGCATACGCGATATAAGCCCCAGCTGAATGAGGTACGGTTCGATAACGTCCTCGATTGTCGAGGTGTCCTCGTTAATCGCCGACGAAAGCGTGTCTAAGCCCACGGGGCCGCCGTCGAACTTGTTTATAATTATGTCTAAAAGCCGCCTGTCGAGCAGGTCGAGTCCCGACTCGTCGACGTCCAACAGCTTTAACGCGCTCCTCGCCGACGCGAGCGTTATGCGCTCCTCGCCGTTCACCTGCGAAAAATCGCGCACGCGTTTAAGGAGGCGGTTGGCGATTCGCGGGGTGCCGCGCGAGCGTGCTGCGATTTCGAGCGCGGCGTCCTCGGCTATGTCGATTTTCAGAATCGCCGCCGAACGCTTGACTATTATTTTAAGCTCGTCGGGGCTGTACATTTCGAGCCGGCATATTACGCCGAAGCGGTCGCGCAGCGGCCCCGTCAATCTGCCCGCGCGCGTGGTCGCCCCCACAAGCGTGAACCTCGGCAACGTAAGGCGCATACTGCGCGCGCTCGGGCCCTTGCCGATAATAATGTCGAGGGCAAAGTCCTCTAACGCCGGGTACAGAATTTCCTCGACGGAGCGGTTGAGCCCGTGAATCTCGTCGATGAACAGCACGTCGTTTTCGGACAAATTCGTAAGCACCGAAACGAGGTCCGCCGCCCGCTCTATCGCGGGGCCGCTCGTGATTTTAAGGTTGACGCCCATTTCGTTCGCGATAATGTGCGACATCGTGGTCTTGCCTAAGCCCGGCGGCCCGTACAACAAAACGTGGTCGAGCGCGTCGCCGCGCGCCTTCGCCGCCGCGATAAAGACGCTTAGGTTGTCCTTCATTTGCTTTTGACCCACATAGTCGCCGAACGTCTTTGGACGCAATGTAAAATCGAGGTCGGAATCGTTGACGTTCTTCATTGACGAAACGAATCGTTCTTCTTGCCGCATACTCCTTTACCCCCTAACCCTTTAACGCCTTGAAAACGGTTTCTTCAAGCGTTTGACCCTCTTTGTACGCCTTTGCGACGGCGGCTTCGGCTTCGTGCCGCTTGTAGCCGAGCGACATTAAAGCGATTACCGCGTCGTTATTTTGCGGTACTATGTCAGGCATAGTACCGCTTTTTGCCTCAAAACCGTTGAATTCCGCCGTTATTTTGTCCCCCAGTTCCAGCGCTATCCGTTCGGCAGTCTTTTTGCCCACGCCCTTAACGGAGCTTATGGCGGTGGTGTCGCGGCGGGCTATCGCCGAGGCGAGGTTCGAGGCGGACACGCCGCTAAGAATGTTTAGGGCGGCCTTGGGGCCTATGCCCGACACGCCTATAAGGCGGCCGAATATATTTTTTTCCTCACGCGAGGAAAAGCCGAAAAGCGTTACGCCGTCCTCGCGTACGCACATATAGACGGGTATTTTAACCTCCTTGCCTATCGCGGCGTTGACCGAAAAACAACCCGCCGTCGCGATAATCTCGTAGCCCACGCCGCCGCACTCGACGACGACGTAATTCTCGCCGACCTCGCTCAAAACGCCTTTAATGTAGTTGATCATATTTGCTTCTCCTAGTTCGTTATTCTATATTTATAAGGTGTGGTCAAGTTCGGCAAGAGGGCAAAGAGGAGTGTGCGGTAGCCGTGCGCAACAGTCGCCGAACCACCCCGTCGGCATCCGCCGCCACCCCTCCATAGAGGGGAATTTTGCGGTTAGCCGTCAAACGGCTTGCCGTTTGCAAGGGCGAACACCCGCCGGAGCGCAGCCCGTCGATGAGGCATTGACGTACTCGATTGAGGCAAACCGGAACACCCAAGTTCGCTGTCAACGCTCCTATTTGTCCACTCTCCGGTGCATATATTCGCTCGTATTCGCATGGCATATGGCCGCCGCCAACGCGTCCGCCGCGTCGTCGGGCTTGACGGGCTCGGCAAGATTAAGGAGCGCGCGCACCATATATTGAATCTGCTTTTTTTCGGCGCGGCCGTTGCCGGTTAAGGCTTGCTTGATTTGGAGCGGCGTGTACTCGAACAGATGACCGCATTCCTTTACGGCGCAAAGGAGTATCACGCCCCGCGCCTGCGCGACCTTGATGCCCGTCGTTACGTTCGTGTTAAAGAACAGCTCCTCGACGGCTACGGCGTCCGGACGGTACTTTTTGATTATGCCGCTTACCGCTTCGTCGATCATGGCTAGCCTTACGGGAAGGCTTTCGTCCGCGCCCGTTTTGACGACTCCGTAGCCGAGCGGCGTCAATTTGTCGGCTTTTTTTTCGATTATGCCGTAGCCGATCGCGGCGTAACCGGGGTCGATGCCTAAAATTATCAAAAATCAGCTCCTATTTTGTTGATTAAAATCAAAAAAAGTATTATTATATAAGGACAAGGGCGTTATATTAATAATAGAGTTTATAAACGCAATTGTCAAGTAAATTAGGAGTGTAAAATTTTTATGAGTAAAATGAAGATTGTTTTGGCGTATTCGGGCGGGCTCGACACCACGATTATTATACCGTGGTTGAAGGAGAACTACGACTGCGAGGTTATCGCCGTGGCGGCGGACGTGGGTCAGGGCGAGGAGCTTGCGCCGCTTAACGAAAAGGCGATAAAAAGCGGCGCGTCAAAAATCTTTATCGAAGACCTTAAAGAGGAATTCGTTACGGATTTTATTTTTCCCACGCTTAAAATGGGCGCGGCGTACGAGCATAAGTATTTGCTCGGGACTTCGTTCGCCCGCCCCGTAATAGCCAAGCGGCTTGTGGAAATCGCAAAGCGCGAAAACGCCTCCGCCGTCTGCCACGGCTGTACCGGCAAGGGCAACGACCAGGTGCGGTTCGAGCTGACTATTAAGGCGCTCGCGCCCGATATGAAGATTATCGCGCCGTGGCGGCTTTGGAATATCCGCTCGCGCGAGGAGGAAATCGAGTACGCCGAAAAGCGGAACCTTCCCGTTTCGGTTTCTAAAAAAAGTCCGTACTCTATGGACAGGAACATTTGGCATCTGTCGCACGAGGGCTGCGATTTGGAGAATCCCGGGAACGAGCCGCAGGACGACTTGTTGCTTATTTGCCGCCCCGTTTCTAAGACGCCCGACAAACCGCGCTACGTCGAGATTGGGTTCGACCGGGGCGTTCCCGTGAGCGTCGACGGCAAAAAAACTAAGCCCGTGGAGCTGTTGACCCGACTTAACGAAATCGGCGCCGAACACGGCGTGGGAGTCGCCGACTTAGTGGAAAACCGCCTTGTGGGTATGAAAAGCCGCGGCGTGTACGAGACGCCCGGCGGCACGATTCTTTACGCGGCGCACCGCAATTTGGAGGAGCTGACGCTGGATCGGCCCACCGCGCACTATAAGGAGATAATGGCGGTAAGGTTTTCGGAGCTCGTTTACGACGGCAATTGGTTTACGCCGCTCCGCGAGGCGATGAGCGCGTTCGCCGACTCGACGCAACGTTACGTTACGGGCTCGGTAAGGTTGAAGCTGTTTAAGGGCAGCGTTTTGAGCGCGGGCGCGTCGTCGCCGTACTCTCTCTACGACGAGAGTATCGCGACGTTCGGCGCCGAAGACGTTTATAACCAAAAGGACGCCGACGGCTTTATTAACCTGTTCGGACTCCCCCTTAAAATCCGCGCCAAAATGCTTGAAAGAAACAAAAAGTAAGGAGCGGCGCGGCGGTTACGACTTTGACCGCGGCCGCGAAAAACAAGAAGGACGATTTTTTATGAAAATGTGGGACGGAAGGTTCGCGGGCGCCGCCGATAAGCTGGCGGACGATTTTAACGGCTCGTTGGACTTTGACAAAAAACTCTATAAATACGATATTGCCGGGAGCGTCGCCCACGCGACCATGCTCGGCGAGCGCGGCATAATCGACAAGGCCGACGCCGACGCGATAGTTAAGTCGCTCGGCGGAATTCTTGACGACATCGAATCGGGCAGGCTCGTCCCCGCGAACGCCGAGGACATTCATATGTTCGTCGAGGAGGTTTTGACGGAGCGTATCGGCGCGGCGGGCAAAAAATTGCACACGGCGCGTTCGCGCAACGATCAGGTCGCGCTCGATTTGCGTATGTATTTGCGCGACGCTATCGACGGCATAGACGGCCTGTTGAGGGCGCTGTTGATCGCCCTTTGCGACATTGCCGTCAAGCACACCGATACGCTTATTCCGGCGTTCACGCATATGCAGAAGGCTCAGCCGACGACGCTCGCCCATCATCTTATGGCGTACGCCGAAATGTTTTCGCGCGACCGCGAACGGCTCGCCGATTGCAGAAAGCGCGTCAACGTTATGCCGCTGGGGGCCTGCGCCGCCACCGGAACCGCCTACCCTATCGACAGAGCGCGCGTCGCGGAGCTTTTGGGCTTCGATAAAATTACGGCAAACAGCCTCGACGCCGTTTCGGACCGCGATTTTGCCGTCGAATTTCTGTCGGCCTGCGCACTCATAATGACGCACCTGTCGCGTATCAACGAGGAAATCGTCTATTGGGCGAGCGACGAATTCGGCTACGTTACTCTGTCCGACGCGTTCAGCACGGGTTCGAGCATTATGCCGCAAAAAAAGAACCCCGACATATCGGAGCTTATACGCGGCAAGGCGGGACGCTGTTACGGCAATCTTGTAACGCTGCTCACCGTTATGAAGGGGTTGCCGCTCGCATACAACAAGGATATGCAGGAGGATAAGGAGGCTGTGTTCGACTCCGAAACAACCGTGCGCGCCTCTTTGACCGTCTTTACCGCTATGCTCCCCACCCTTACCTTCAACGCCGACAAGCTGTTCAGCGCGGCGAGGGGCGGCTATACGGCGGCGACCGACTGCGCCGACTACCTTGTCAAAAAGGGCGCGGCGTTCCGCGAGGCGCATAAAATAGTCGGCGGCCTCGTCCGCTATTGCGTCGAAAAAAACGCCGCCTTAGACGGGCTTACGCTCGATGATTACAAAAAGTTTTCGCCCTTATTCGACGCCGATATTTTGAACGCCGTCCGCGCGCAAAACGTAGTCGCCGCCCGCCTCACCCCCGGCGGCGCCTCCCCCGAATCCGTCAGCGAGGAAATTCGGGCGATGCGTGAAAAGCTGAAAAAGTAAAGGAGCCGCAAGGAGTCTATGAAAACCGAAAATAAAGGATTCTTCCAAAAACTAATACCCGATACCTCGCCGAATAGATATATAAGCGGTAAGTATGCGCTGAATCTTCCGAGCGAAATGTCGGGAGATTGGCATTTTACGTCCGTGTGGTATTCGGATAAGCCGGAATTCGTTCCCATTTGGGGAAAAGATATAGGCGTCGATACAAAATCGATATGGGGCGACTTTGGAATATTAAACCGCATAGACGCGTACAAGGAAGCACGTTTGGACACGCACGGTCAAAACTGCGTCTATACCTCCGATAATTATAGGGCGATATTGGATTTAATGGTAGTGGGAGCGGTTAAAAATTATATGGGAATCGTGGTCGGCGCGACCGCGGATTATTTGGATACAGACACTACAAAAAGGCTGCAAACCGCTCAAAAAACGGTTAAACGGACTTTTCCGCAAGGCAACACACAAGCTATCCTCTCAAATATCTTTTGCAAGGACGGATTGCGTGCCGGTCATCGGTGATTGCGGGTTAAGATTCGGCATATCCGCGCGGCGCCCCTTAGGGTTCACACGGATACGCCCGAATAAAATCGGTTAAATTCTTAGTCTATTGCGTGGACGTGCGAAATAGTCCACTGTTGCATTTTGATCGGTATCCACAAACTGTATATGCCGATCGTTATGATCGAGAGCAAGAACCATTTAATGTACTTGCCGAAAAGCTCAAGGCCGCCGCCGTCAAAGCGCAGCTGTTTGTTGTCGATTACGGTGTTATCGTAAACCCACCGCAAACGGTAGCAGGTCATAGCCGGGGCGCCGAAGCCGATCGTAATAAGCGTTACAAAAAAGCTTACGATGTTGATTCCGATAAGCCCCAACAGGCCGCCCGTAAATCTGGACTCCTTGTCCGTAAAATCAGATCCCATAGTTGTGTTCCTCCCGAAGTTTCTATCTTTATTCCGGCCGCCCCCGATAACCGCCGGCACAGCAATCATCACGGGTAACCGCCATAAGTATAAACCATACGCGACCGTTTGTCAAACAATTTTAACCTGCAATTTTGGGAGATAAATTTTTCGTAAATTTTTATCCGGCGGTTCGATCCCCTCTCCGTTAGCGTTTGAAGGGCAAAAAGTCCTCGTCGTCGGTTTTGTCGTAGATGAAATCGCGCTCGATTAGGTTGGCGCGGAGGATTGCGGAGGAGCCGTACTTGTCGCGGATTTTATCGAGGGCGAGGTCGAGGCGGTCGTTCTTTTCGAGGTCGGCGGCGGCGAACATAGAGGCTTGGACGGGCGCGGCGGCGTCGGTCAGGTCGAACGCGCTTACGGTGAGGGTGCGCAAAGGCATTGCGAGATCCCAATTTTCGCGCGTGAGGGCGGCGGCGGCGCGGCCTATGTCGGTGGCGTTGCGGACGGGCGCGGGCAGCTTGCATTGGCGCGTAATGCTTTGAAGGTTCGCGTCGCGAAGATCCACCGCTATGCCGCCCGCCCTGACGCCGTAACGGCGCATACGAACCGCGATTTTGTCGGCCAAATAAAAAAGCATAGCCTCGGCGTCCCCGTAGCCGCGAATGTCCTTGACGGCCGTCATACCGTGACCCACGCTCTTAATATCGCGCGACTTGACGTACTCGCGCACAGGCTCGTCGTCGAATCCGGCGGCGTTGCGTATCAGCTTGACGCCGTTTGCGCCCAAAATACTTTTAAGGACGTTTTCGTCGGCGGCGGCGAGCGCGCCTATCGTGCGAATGTTCAGCTTTGTGAATTTTTCGGTCGTTTTGCCGCCCACCATCAGCATATACGAAACGGGCAGCGGCCATATGATTTGCTTAAAATTTTGCCTTGTAACCTCGGTTGTGGCGTCCGGCTTTTTAAGGTCGGACGCGATTTTAGAAAACACCTTGCAAAAGCTGACCCCCGCCGACAGCGTAAGCCCGCCCGTTTCATCCTTTACTACGCGGCGAAGCGTGTCCGCTATTTGAACGCCGCCGCCGAACAGCTTGACGCTCCCCGTAACGTCCAGCCAACACTCGTCGGGCCCGAACGGCTCCACATAGCAGGTGTAACGCGTATAAAGGTCGAACACTTGACGCGAATATTTTGAGTAAAGGTCAAAGTGCGGCTCCACCAAAACGAGCGCGGGCTCCTTTAATTTGGCCTCCCAAATAACGTCGCCCGTCCTGACTCCCGCCTTTTTGGCAAGCTCGTTCTTTGCCAAAACCACGCCGTGCCGCTTTTTGGGCGAGCCCGCCACCGCCACCGGAACGTCGCGGAGCTTGGGGTCGAGCATACACTCCACCGACGCGTAAAAATTATTCAAATCGCAATGTAAGATTATTCTGTCCACGAGGGTTATATTATTTTAAGTCTCTTGCTTTTGCAAAGAGCTTGAATATCCCGAATGTTTTCAAGGCGCGCTTAAAGGCGGCGCCGAATCTGTCCGACGCTTGTCCGTCCTTAACGGTTATTCTGTCGTGTACGGAACTTGTCGCCATAAAAAACTCCTATATCGTTATTATACTTCATATTTACTAAAAAGTCAATAGTGCGGCGCAAAAAAAGCGTTCCGAAAAAAAGCGCCTCCAAAAAATTTCTTCTAAAATTTACCGACGCGTATTTTATTGACAAAGCGCGTAATTTGTTGTATAATCGTCGCATATAGGAGCGCGTTTTATGAGTGCCGGAGAAAAACTAATCGAATTGTCGAATGCCTCGTGGAGGGTGTGCCGCGTTAAGAATGCGGTTACGCTTTGCGACAGGCTGTTGTTTGCGTTGCGCGGCGGATCGTGCGGTTCGGACGAGCTTAGGAACGCCCTGATGGTGTCGAAGTCCAATCTGGCGCACCTTTGTATAAAGGCGGAAAAGGACGGACTTATTGCAAAGCGCGCCGACGCCGCGGACCGCCGCCGAATCGAATACTCCGTTACTCCGGCGGGTAAAAAACGCATAGACGCGTTTGCCGGAGCACTTTCGGGACGCGTGGAAAAACTGTTCGGCAACGCGGAGCAGACCGCCGAATTCGCCGCCGCGATCGACAAGGTTTTGGAATCGCTGTCGTTTTTATAAAGCCGCCGGGTTTGCCCGAAAAAGCTTCGGTTAAGCGGAGCGGCGTTTTATTAGGCTAATCCGCCGCCTAAAAATGCGCGCCGTTCTTATAAAGCCGCCGGGGTTGCCAAAAAAGCGCCGCCGCCTAAAAATGCGCGTCGTTTTTGCGGACTCTCCCACATATATTATTAAAGGGTAACAAAATGGGTAAAATACGAAAAGACCTAAACGCCGTGCTGCGCCACGACCCCGCCGCACGGAATAAATTCGAGGTCGTGCTGACGTACAGCGGCTTTCACGCGCTTGTAATGTACCGCGCGGCGCACTTCTTTTATGTTCACCGCTACAAGCTGTTGGCGCGGATTATCAGCCAATTCGCGAAGTTTTTGACCGGGATCGAGATTCACCCGGGCGCCAAAATCGGCTCGGGGGTGTTTATCGACCACGGCTCGGGCGTCGTCATAGGCGAAACGGCGGTCGTCGGCGATAACGTGCTTATTTATCAGGGCGTAACCTTAGGCGGCACGGGCAAGGACAGGGGCAAAAAACGCCACCCCACCATCGAGGACAACGTTATGATAAGCGCGGGCGCCAAGGTTTTGGGGCCGTTCACCGTGGGCAGAGGCGCCAAAATCGGCGCGGGCAGCATTGTGCTTAGCGAGGTGCCGCCAAACGCCACCGTGGTGGGAGTCCCCGGCCGCGTGGTAAAAATTAACGGCGAACGCTGCGACGACCTTGACCAAACCCTGCCCGACCCCGTCGAGGACGAGCTTGCCAAAATCAACGCCCGAATCGACGAGCTGTATAAGAAATTAGAAAAAAAATAATTCCCCTCGGAAACCTCGGAATAAGTGTGGCGGCTTTAAGGCAGTGTATTTTTTAGATAGAAATTGACTTATTTTGCAGGCAATAGCGCCGCTATTGCCAAAAAAAAGGAATTTTCCGGCAAAAAAGACGCGCCTTAAAATTGTCTAAACTTGTCCGGAAGTTTCTATGGAGAGGCGGCGGCGAACGCCGACGGGGTGGTCGGGCGTTAAACGCAAGCGGCGCGGCGGCGCCGGCCGCCCGAACAAAAGACAAGCAACCACCCCGCCGCCGCGCGGCGCCCCTCCATAGAAGGGAATAAAATAAATTCGGAGAAATAATGTTAAAACTTTACAACACGCTCTCGCGCGAAAAGGAAGATTTTAAGCCCGCGGCAAAGACCGTTACGATGTACTCTTGCGGCCCGACCGTGTATAATTACGCGCATATCGGAAATTTGCGCACGTACGTTTTTATGGACTTATTGCGCCGCGCTCTTAAATTCGACGGCTACAAAATCAAGGGCGTTATGAACATAACCGACGTGGGGCATTTGCTGTCGGACTCCGACGAGGGCGAGGACAAAATGGTCAAAGCCAGCCGCGAGCTTAAAAAATCTCCCGCCGAGCTTGCCGCCGCATACGCTGAGGCGTTTTTTTGCGACACCGCCGCGCTTAACATAGGCCGGCCGGAAATTATCGCTAAGGCGACCGACCATATTAAGGATATGCTCGACTACGTTACGGAGCTTCAAAAAAAGGGCTACGCCTACGAAACCGACGACGGAATTTACTTCGATATAGGCGCGTTCCCCGATTACGGCAAGCTATCGCGCGCGAATCTCGACGAGCAAATCGCCGGCGCGCGCGTCGAGGTCAATTCGCAAAAGCGCCACCCCGCCGACTTTGCGCTGTGGAAAAAGGCCGAAAAGAACCACATTATGCAGTGGGATTCGCCGTGGGGCAAGGGCTACCCCGGTTGGCATATCGAATGCTCGGCTATGAGCCGCAAGTATTTGGGGAGCGCGTTCGATATTCATACGGGCGGCGTGGACCATATCCCCATTCATCACGAAAACGAAATCGCCCAAAGCGAGGCCAGAGAGGGCAAAAAAACCGTCAATTATTGGCTGCACGGCGAATTTATGCTTGTGGACGGCGGCAAAATGAGCAAGTCGCTCGGCAACACCTACACGCTGTCCGACCTTGCCGCCCGCGGCTATCCCCCGCTCGCGTTCCGCTATTTTTGCCTTAACACCCACTACCGCAAAAAACTCAATTTTACCTTCGAGGGACTCGCCGCCGCCAAAACCGCCCTCGAACGGCTGTGTATACAGCTGACAAAGCATAAGAACGCGAGTGCAAACGGCGCGGACGCGAAAAGCGGTTCCGTCGCGGGCGCGAATGCAAGCGGCGCGGACGCAACAAGCGCGGGTACAAGCGGCACGGGCGCGGACGAAAGCAAAATCGAGACGTATCAAAAAGAGTTTGCCGACGCTATAAACGACGACCTTAACGTTCCGCTCGCCTTGGGCGTTCTGTGGACTATGCTAAAAGAGCCGCCTTGCCGAAAAATCTACGACATCGCCCTAAAATTCGACGCCGTGTTCGGACTCGACCTGCACAAGTCCGCCGAGCTTGCCGCCGCCCTAACGGACGAGCCGCAACAAGAAATTCCCGCCGCCGTCGCCGCCCTCGCCGAGCGCCGCCTCGCCGCCCGCGCCGCCAAAAATTGGTCTCTTTCCGACTCCCTCCGCGACGAATTAAAGTCAAACGGCTGGCTAATCTTAGACGCCAAGGACGGCACCTACACCCTTAAAAAAGAGTGAATAAGTTTTACAAGTCGGGAAGCTCCAATATGACGTCGCCGGCGAGAACGCTTTCGATACTGCCCAATTTTTTTTGGGCGGATTCGGCGGACTTGCCGAGGGTGTAGGAGCCGAGAGCGGCGGCAAAAAGGGGCGGTAAACGCTTGGAAAACGCCGCGATTATGCCGGACAGAATGTCGCCGGAGCCGCCCTTTGCCAGGGTGGGAGTGCCGGAGGTGTTCAAATAAACCACGCCGCCGTCGGTAATAAGGCTTATATCCGCCTTGTAAACGACGACGGCGTTAAAACGTTTTGCCGCGTTCTTGACCCTTGTTATAACAGGAATGCCGCCGCCGTCCGCAGGCGTCGCGGCGGTTGAGTTATCGCCGTCCGTATCGTCCTTATCAATCGAATCGAGGCGGGCAAACTCGCCGGCGTGGGGCGTCAATATCAGCTTGCAAATATGATTATCGACTATATTCGGGCGCTTTGCGAGTACGGAAAGAGCGCCGGCGTCCAAAATCAACGTGCCGTCAAAGCTGTGCGCGAGGAAATCGACCGCCCTTGCAAGCCCGTCCGAGGGCGGCATACCGGGGCCTATCGCGACCGCGTCGGTCTTTTGCAAAAGCTCGTTGAATTCGCGTTCGTCGAAAACAAATTCGCCGCCGCGCGAGGATAGTCCGAACAGCATTTGCTCGGACGCGAGCGCGGAATAAGCGGGAAGCAGCTCCCCCGGAACCGCCAAAACGCAGAGTCCCCCGCCCGACCGCAGAACGGCGCGCGAGGCGGAAAACGACAGCTTGACCGCGCCCGGCATATGCTTTGACCCGCCGATTATAACGGTTTTGCCGTAGTCGTACTTGTTGGATACGCGGCGGCGCGGCGGCAATTTTACGGTGTCGGGCGCAAGCAAAATATAGTCGCCGCTATCGCGAAAGCCGACCGCCGACGGAGCGTCGGCCGCGCAAACCGCGACGGCGGTCGTCCTATTGTGCGATATCGAAACGTCGAATTTTATGCCGGCGACGACGGCGTAAGGCGCGCCGGAATCGGTGTGAAGAATCTCGACGTCGGCGGGCGCGAGGCTTTTTATAAAGCCCGTGCCGAGCGCCTTAACGACGGCTTCCTTAGCGCAAAAAATGCCCGCGAGCGTCTCCGCCTTGCGTCCGCGCGACTCGTAATAGGCGATTTCGGACGCGGTAAAGACGCGGCGCAAAAAGCCCGGATTTTCGAGCGATTTTTTGATACGCGCGGTTTCGGTTATATCTATGCCTATCATAACGGCTTTACCCCCGTCCCCGGCGCGGCGGCCCTTAATATAGATTTTTCGACCGCCGAAACCGCCATCACCGACAGGGTTGTAAAGTCGAATTCGCGGTCGCCCTTCGAGAGCGCGAAAACGGTGTCGCCGTCGTAATCGGTGTGAACGGGAACTATGCAACGGGCGAACGCGTCGTGGCAGACGGACGCCAATTTGTTGGCTTGCAGCTTACCGAGTCCGGCGTTAGTTACCACGCACGAGAGCGTGGTGTTACCGCCCGGCCTTGCCGCGCCTGCCGAAGCCCCCGCCGCCCTTAAAAAAGCGCCGCTCAAAATAAGATTTTTGGCGCTATGGCCGCCGCCGTTTTTTGCGCCGCGCCCGCCCGCTTGCAGCCCCGTATCGGGGTCGCGCACGTCGCCTAGGGCGTTCAGAACCGTTATAGCGGTAACAAAAACGCCGTCAAGCTCAACCGTAGCCGCCGCGACTCCGCCCTTTGACGCCGTGCCGGGAGCGCCGATTTTGCCGAACGACGCGCCCGTCCCCGCGCCGACGCTCCCCCATTCGACGCCGGCGCTTTTGGCGTTCAGGCAGGCGGCGTAGCCAGTTTCGGCCGTGGGGAAATTATATTCGCCCGCGCTCAAATCGTAGATGACCGCGCCCGCGACAAGCGGCACGACGAGCGGGCCTATTTTATGACCCTTGCCGCGCTCGCGAAGATACCGCATCACGCCGTCGCAAGCGCCGAGTCCGTACGCCGAGCCGCCGCAGAGCGCGATGGCGTTCACACTGCCGATCGCCTTTTCGGGGCGCAAAAGATCCGTCTCGCGCGTGCCGGGAGCGCAGCCGCGAACGTCGACGCCGCCGACCGCGCCGTCGGGACACAGTATGACCGTTACGCCCGTAGCACCGTCGCCCGCGTGCCCCGCCGTGATTCCGTCGGGTAGTAGTATGTCTGTCATAGTATTGGTTCCTCCTGCAATTAATGCTTATTCGCCGTCCGATTCGGCTATTTCCTCTTTCAACACATTCAACGCCTCGGTAATAATATCGCCGGTAAAGCCCTTCCTGTATAGATAGCCGAACAGCTTGTTGCGGTCAAAGCCGCCGGCGCGTTCGGTATAGACGCGGGCGAGCGCGAGCGCCCCGTCGGTTTGCGGCCCGGCCTCGGCTAAGCATTCGTCGATAACGTCGGCGGCTACGCCGTGAACTTTTAACTCGTACCCGATTTTTTTGCTCCCCCAATTAGCGCGGTGCGCCTCGATAAAGCGTTCGCAAAACGCGCGGTCGTCAAGATAGCCGTACCCGGACAGCTTTTCGGTAATTTCGTCGGCGACCTCTCGGGGGTAGCCCTTTTCGTTTAGGTACGAGCGGATTTCCTTTTCGGTTCGCGGCCGTATAAAAATAAGACCCACGCACTTTTCAAACGCCGCCGCCGATTCCGACTCGCGGACAAGCTCCGCCAACTCCTCCCCGGTAATCTCGGCGCCCTCGGCGATTCGGTTTTTGGCGGCAGTGAGCGAATCGAGTCCGCAAGCGAACTTTCCGTCGATAAACACGTTGACGCGCGATTTGTTTTTGACCTGCGGCGCGATTTTGCTTATGATTCCCATAGAATAATTATACAACAGGTATGAAAATTTTGCAACGGTTAATAATAGGGATACACAAAAAGTTTTTTAAGGAGGCGAAAAATTTATGTCGGCAAAACTGACGAGCAAAAATTTGCAGGAGCTCGGCGAGCTTATGGACAGCGAAGATTTGGCGTACAAAAAGTGCCTGTTCTACGCTACCGTGGCGACGGACTCGACCTTAAAATCGAAGCTCGGCGCGTACGCAAACAACCACCGTCAAAGATTCGAGGCACTGTTGAAGTACCTCAACTCACACGAATAACTAATTTTTATTAAAAGGAGAACGACATTATTATGGCGACAACTAAAAAATCTACGGTGCAAAAGAGCGGAACCGACGCGAAAAATCAAGGCTCCGTCAAAAAGACGTCCGCGTCCGCTATGAAAAACCAAAGCTCGTCCGCGAAAAACCGAAGCGCGGATATGAACGCCTCGGCGAAAAGCTCCGGCTCGGGTATGAATGCGGGTACGGGCGCGGCGCAAAAGAACGCGGCGGAGGCACGCGCGGAATTTGCCCGCGACGCGGTAAGCTTAGACGACAAGGCGATTATATCGGACGTTTTGAGTTCGCAAAAGTCGCTCGTCAAGCTGTACGGAACCGCGCTTTGCGAGGTATCCTGCCCCAAACTGCGCACGCTCGTAAACTCGCAAATGGCCGAATGCGCCCAAGACCAATTCGACGCCTTTCTGTATATGAACCAGCGCAATATGTATCCCACCGACCCCGCGCCCGCCGCGAAGGTCAATCAAGCCAAGCAAAAGTTCGGTCAACAAAAAAGCGAAATGAAAAAATAGCCCGGCAAAAACCCGCCCTGCGATTTTCGGCAATCTATCCGCTTTGTCCAAACGCGCACAACGGCGCTTCCGTTTTCTTGGATGGAAGCGCCGTTGTAAATTTTTTTTGATATTCTTGCAAAAGCGGCTATATTTTTATAACCGCCGTATATCATACCTTTTTACGGATTAAAATTGACAAGGAAAACATCGGAAAAATTACGACGCTTATGCGGGTTACACGCGGTTTTTTCCTCAATCGAGTACATCGACGTAAACTCATTCGGCAAAACTCGCCCGCTTATACGGGCTTAGCTCGCAAGCTCGCTTACCTTGCAAACGGCTTAACCGTTTGGCAGCTCGGCGCCGTCTGTTGCCCGCATCTATCACGCCGCATTTTGCCGCTCCAAAAAACCGGCTTTTGCCGCTCCTTGCGTATAAATATTTTCGCGCCGCGCATACTACTTTTAACAATCACACCAAAAGGAGAAATTTTTATGGAAAAACCTACAACCTGTCTGCTGTCGCCCGCCGACGCCGCCGTCGTCATTATCGACCACCAGCCGCAAATGTATTTCGGGGTCGAAAGCGGCCCGCGCGACGCCGTTATGAACGGCGTGTTGGGTCTTGCCAAAACCGCGCAAGTCTTCGGAGTCCCCTGCATTTTAACGACCGTCGTCGCCGACACCTTTTCGGGGCCGATAATCTCGAAGTTGCAATCGGTCTATCCCGACACCGTGCCGCTCGACCGCACCGCCATTAACGCGTGGCAGGACGCGCGCCTTAAAGCCGCCGTCCAAAAGACTATGCGCAAAAAGATTTTGCTGGCGGGCTTATGGACGGAGGCTTGCGTAACCTTCCCCGCCCTCGCTATGAAAAACGACGGCTACGACGTTTATGTCGTAACCGACGCCTGCGCGGGCGCCACCAAAGCAGCCCACTACGCCGCGATTCAGCGAATGATTCAAGCGGGCGTCGTACCCGTAACGTGGCAGCAAGTCCTGCTCGAATTCCAACGCGATTGGGCGAACGACGCCACCTACCCCGCCGTTATGTCCGTCATAAAGGAACACGGCTCCGCCTACGGCCTCGGCGTAGAATACACCGAAGCTATGCTGTAAAAGCGGCCGTTATCACAATAAAAAGTCCTCTTCGGTAACGCCGCCGTTACGCATAAGAACCGTTAAGCGGCGCATAGATTTTAAAATAACTTGGCGGACGCGCTCGCGGGTAACGCCGTACTCTTTGCCGATTTGTTCAAGAGTATGCGGCACCCCGTCGGCAAGTCCGTAGTACTTACGCACGCAAACGCCGCCGCGCGGGTCAAGCCGACAAAGAAATTTTTCAAGATACTCGCGGTTTATCTTTTTTAAGGCAACCTCGTCGGGAGCCGGTTCGGGCGAGGCTATAAAATCGCCCGTTTCTGCTCCGTCGGCGGCGTCGCCCACGGGAGTCGAAAGCGATATCGGCTGCATACTGTTTATAGCTTGCAGATACTTGATTTGCTCCGCGGTCAACGGCTTTTGAGCCGAAACCTTTCCAACCGCAGCCGGCCTTTTGTGCATTAACATAATATTCCTCCAAAATCACGGTTTAATAGCGTTCGATTGCCGACGGTCTTGCAAACCCCCAATTGGCAATTTCATTGGCAGTTTCACCGATTATAGTTTGCGTCGGAATATTTATGGTCATTAAACGGCGGCAAGTGCAAAGCGAAATAAGCCCTATCCATTCCACACGGCGCGGTATCGTTACGGTTTTGAACATGCAATTACGAAACACTAATTCATCGATTGCGGTTACGGACGACGGTATATCTATCTTTGGCAATACGGGGCAATCGTTGAATTCCAACTCCCCGATAGCCGTTACGGACGGCGGAATTGTTACGCCCGTCAAAGAGCGGCAATTATCGAATACCGCACCGATTTTTTTTACTCCGTTAGGTATCGCAATACTTTTTAATGCGGGACACTCATAAAACTTCAACCGCTCAATGTGGGTTGCGGACGAGGGTATCGATATCTCCGTCAAATACGGACAATTATCGAATACCACACCGATTTTTTTTACTCCGTTCGGTATCGCAATACTTTTTAATGCGGGACATTCATAAAACTTCAACCGCTCAATGTGGGTTGCGGACGAGGGTATCGATATGTCCGTCAAATACGGACAATTATCGAATAATATTCCCCCGATTTTTGTTATTCCGCCCGGAATAATTACGCTTTTTAGTTTACAACAATCTTCGGCAATCAATTCGCCGATAGCCGTTACTTTTTTACCTTTATGATGCGCGGGTAAAGAAAACTCCGTAGACTGCGGGTCAATAAACCCTGAAACCTCATATTCATTTTCATCATTTATAGGTACGTACTTTAACTTATCTGGATTGTGTAAAACTTCATATTCGATCTTTATGTGCGTTCCCACATCGCAATCCCAATCGTTAGCTTTGTGAATTGCATCCCACTGTTTTTTTGTACCCTCGTAACGTATAATCTTTAATTCATCACAACCGTAAAACGCTTTTTCTGCGATTTTTTTTACGCTTTTAGGAATCCAAATACTAACCAATTTGCAATTCTCAAATGCGAACGCCGCGATAGTGGCAATGCTTGACGGGATATCCACCGTTCTCAATTTATAATTTTGAAACGCACCGATTCCAATAGCCGTTACTTTTCGTCCGTTATATTCGGCGGATATAATCACATTTTTTCCATCGCCCATGCATTTTGACACTGCATACTCGCCGTCGTCGATGGCAACATAACTTATTTGATAAAGAGTATTACTCATTATTATCTACCTCCAATAAATTAAACCTATGTATTGGCGCATTATCACACGCCCCTTGCCGTCAAAAAATGCGACCGAATTCTTTGCCGTTATTTTTGTACTTATAATAATGACGAGCGGCGTTACTTTTGGGCGTATGCGCCGGATCCTCTATTTTTGCCGCGCGTATGCGGTACAGCAACCCCTCGAACCTTTCATCGGAAGTAACGTAATCGTCTAAATCGATACCCAAGTCGTTTTCTAACGCAACCGCCTTGCTCACCCTTGAATTGACGGCATTTTCGGTGTAATGTGCCGCCTTGCCGCGCAACATATAAGTCGCTTTTCTTAAATAATTTTTGAAACCATAAGTGTCCATTTGTTATCTCTCTCCTTTTGGTAATTTTACTTATTTTTAAGACATATGAATAT
>JAISMM010000004.1 GCA_031276725.1 Clostridiales bacterium
CGTTTGACGGCTCGGTTCGTGGCACGTAGTGCCGGGGTGGTCGATAGTTAACCGCCAAAAAGATTCCGAAAAAAATTCAAAAAACATTATAAAATTGCTTGCCAAAATCGCAAAAACGGTGTATAATAAACATATGGTCAAAATGGCAAAAATGCAAAAAGTAAACACGGAGTTCAGCGGGGGGGGGTACATTTAGAAGTATCCTCATTTTACCCATAGTTTACGCATAAGTCGAGCGGCGATTTTTTGCCGTTCGGCTTTTTTGTACGCAAAAAACCAAAAAAATTTTATTATAAAAGGAGAACAATTTTATGGAATACTGGTTCAAAAAGGCGGGTTATAAGGGACATCCGAATGGTTTTGACTTTGAGGTAGCGGAAAAATACGGTTGTTGCTTTTGGGAGCCCCGTGATAGTACTTATCGCACTAGAATTTATTTCGGAGCTAAGCCGAGGGATTTGCGCATAGGCGACATTTTGATTCAAGAGATTTCGTCGTGCAGGTCGGTTCAAGAGAGCGCCGTTATAGGAGTGTTTAAGTGCGTTTCGGAATTCAAACTTGCCGAGGACGGATTTGGTCCGCATGTCGGCGAGTGGGATAAAGGCAAATGGAAAAATTATATTGACGTGGAAAATTTAACGCCAAAATTCGGCAGCGATGCAAAGAAAAGCTTAGAGCAAAATCAACAAACGCGGCTTTACCTAAAAGAGGAATGGAAAAAATTGAAATACGGAAAATTTCCGTATGTTCATCGTGGCTGGGCTAAAATTGAGGCAGATAAAGCGAAAAAAATTATTGAGAAAATAGAATGTATAGAAAAGCAACTTACATAATTATGCGCGGCGATAATGCACAATATTCGGAGAAAATATGAAACTGATAAGAAAATACGAGGATAAACAAATTTACCACAATTTAAGAATTGCACGCAAACTGTCTATTGTATCACTCGTAGTAGGACTAATTGGTCTTATCGGAGCGGGATTTGCGGGTCATCTTTTACCGCGGGGGGGTATGATGAGGGTGATGCCTTTCCTGCTGTCATTTATGCTGCTATATTTATTTGTCTTACTCCTATTAGTGTTATAATAGATATTCCAAGTGCCGAAAAGATAAGAAATGTGAGAGAAACAGAGCGTAATAATGATAAAGTAAGATTAATTTCAGTCATTAGAAGCTCATGTGTTGGTCAATTAATGTTCCCTTTAATGGATTGTGTTATGCGAGTTTTCATACTGCACCCAAAAGATATTAGTTTTCTTTCATATCTCCTTAATTTTTTGTATTGTCTTGGACAAATGATTCCGAATTATATATTTCTTTGGATCGCATTCAGTTATATTTCTAGAGCATGCAAATTAATTAGTCAAGAGTATGTTAAAAATCCGCCGGCTTACATAATTTTGGCAAATAAAGCAAAAGAGGCGCAACGCAAACAAGAAAGATTCGCTTTATATCAACAAATGATTAACGTTGTCGGCAATAAATTTTTTGTAAAGTATTACTATCAATTACGCGATATGATAGCGGCGGATATTGTGGATATTATTCAAGAGGGCTATTCGTTTAGCGAAAAACAAGCAAGAATCAACGGCGCAAAAAACATATTTGCAAACGGCTTAGCACGCACGGCGCTGACGCAAATTTTGCAATCGAATACCGCCGCCGTGGGTCAAGACCTTAAAGATTCCGCGCTTGCCATTTTGCGCGACGAATTCCCGAATCAAAGCGTCGATTTGTAAGGGAGAACGGCAACCACCCCGGCACTACGCGGCACGAACCGAGCCGTCAAACGGCGAAGCCGTTTGCAGGGCGAGTCCACACATTTTCAAGCGGCTAAAAGCCTAATAATTAAACCACCCCGGCAACTTCGTTGCCACCCCTCCATAGAGGGGAATTCAAGGGATATGCCGTTGGCGGCGGACGGAACCACCCCGCCGCCAAAGGCGGCACGAACCGAGCCGCCAAACGGCGAAGCCGTTTGCGGGGCGAGTCTACACATTTTCAAGCGGCTAAAAGCCTAATAATTAAACCACCCCGGCAACTTCGTTGCCACCCCTCCATAGAGGGGAATTTTAGCAATTTCCAGATAGCGGCGGGCAAGCCGATAAAAACTAATGCAATATAGTTTGCTTGCCGCACTCGGCATATTATTTGAATTCCCCTCCGGGGAGGGGTGGCACGTAGTGCCGGGGTGGTAAGGGTCATTGCAGGCGGTATATCGGGCGGCAGTACGTTCGACATTCAACGCCTCTACGAACCGCCTGCAAAAACAATCAACCACCCCGGCACTACGCGGCACGAACCGAACCGCCAAACGGCGAAGCCGTTTGCAGGGCGAGTCCACACATTTTCAAGCGGCTAAAAGCCTAATAATTAAACCACCCCGGCAACTTCGTTGCCACCCCTCCATAGAGGGGAATTTTTGGGATACGCCGAGTGCGGCGGACGGGCAACCACCCCGGCACTGCGCGGCACGAACCGAGCCGCTAAACGGCGAAGCCGTTTGCAGGGCGAGTCCACACATTTTCAAGCGGCTAAAAGCCTAATAATTAAACCACCCCGGCAACTTCGTTGCCACCCCTCCACGGAGGGGAATTTTTGGGATGTGCCGAGTGCGGCGGACGGGCAACCATCCCGACGGCGCGTGCGCGGAGTTTCACGGCATCGACCGCGACGATGTTGCGGAGATAATAATGAAATAATATAATTTTTGAATAGTTTAGGCATACTAGCGGTATGAGAGGGTTTTTTAAGGGGGCGGGGATACTTGCGGTGTGCGCGTTGAGCGCGAAGATGATAGGGGCGCTTTATAGGATTCCGCTTACGAACATTGTCGGGGCGGAGGGTATGGGGCTGTATCAGATGGTGTTTCCGCTTTACACGGTGCTGTTGACGATATCGTCGGGGGGCTTGCCCGTCGCGATTTCAAAGGTGGTCGCCTCTAAAATCGCGCGGCGCGACGAGGGCGGGGCGCGGCGGGTGCTGTTCGTTTCGCTTGTGTCGCTGACGGCGGCGGGCTTGGCGGCGTCGCTTGCCGTAATAATATTCCGGGGGCAAATCGCGTCGGTTCAGGGCAATCCGGCGGCGGGGATTCCGTATTTGGGCATAGCGCCGTCGCTCGTTTTGGTGGCGGTGATTTCGTGTTTTAGGGGCTACTATCAGGGCTTGCAGAATATGCTGCCGAGCGCTCTCAGTCAGCTTATCGAGCAGGCGGTAAAGCTGGCGGCGGGGCTGTTTTTCGCGCGGATATTTTTAAGATTTTCGTTGGAATGGGCGGTTTTCGGCGCGCTTTTGGGCGTGTCGGCGTCGGAGCTTGTCGCTATGCTGGCGCTGCTGTGTCAATTCTATTTTACCGACCGGCGATTCCGTCGGCGCTCGCGGATCGACGCCGTTTCGCCCGTATTCGAGGCGGCGGCGGAGGCGGATTTTAGGGCGTACAGACCCGTCGGGGCGCGTTCGACGCTACGCGAGATTTACGGCGTCGCGATTCCCGTAACGCTCGGGTCGCTCGTTATGCCCGTTACGGGGGTTATCGACAGCATACTCGTCATAAACCTGCTCGCGGCGGGCGGCTTTTCGCGCGGGGCGGCGACGTCGCTGTTCGGGCTTGTAACGGGGCCAGTAAACTCGCTTATCAATATGCCCGTCGTCGTTACGCTCTCGCTCGCGGCGGCGCTTTTGCCTAAGGTCAGCGAGGCGGAGCACGCCAAAACGAACCCCGCGCCCGATATAGCGCGGTGCCTTAAAGCGAGCCTTATAGTCGGGGTTTTTTCCGCGCTGTTTTTGGGGCTTTACGCCGATTCGATATTGTCGGCGCTCTACTCGAAGGGGCTTTCGGCCGCCGAGCTTAGAACGGGCGCGGCGCTTTTGAGTACGGGGAGCGTTTCGGTGTTCTACGTCGGCGTTTTGCAGATAGCCACGTCCGCGCTTCAAGCCGCCGGTCAACCCCACAGACCCGCGCTAAACCTTCTTTGCGGCGCGGTGTTAAAGGTCGTTTTGACGTTGCTTTTGTTGCCCTATATAGGCGTGGCGGGCGCGATGGCGGCGACCGTTTTGTGCTACGGTTTGACCTGCTTTTTGGACGTTCTGTCGATGAAAAAGTTCTATTCGCCGCGCCTTAAATTCAAGGAATTCATAGCCGCTCCGCTCGCCGCGTCCGCGGGATTTTGCGCGGCGGCGTTACTTACCAAGGGAACGTTTGCGGGCGTTTTAGGGCCCGCTCCGGCGTTTATAGCGTCGTCCTTTTGCGCGGCGGCGGCGTTCGCGCTTTTATTGGCGCTCGCGGGCGGCGTAAAACGCGCGGAATTGGCGGCGGTTCCCGTGGTCGGGCGGCTGTTTAGGGGCAAGAAAAAAATAGACCGAAATAAGGTGTCAAAATAAGTTGCGTTATTTGCAAAATTTTGCTATAATAAGGTTATGCTCGATATACGGTACGTTGTGGAAAACGCCGGGGCGGTCAAAGACCGTCTTGCGTTAAGGAGCGGTTCCTACGACGTCGACGCGGTTGTACGCGTCGATGCGCTTCGCCGTAAAATCCTCAAAGACGCCGAGGCGTTGCGGGCCGAGCGCAACCGCGTGTCCGACGAAATCGCGCTCTTGAAGCGCGAAAAAAAGAACGCCGACGCGCAGATCGCGGCGATGAAAACGAATAACGAGCGCATAAAGGCGCTTGACGAAAAGCTCGACGCGCTCGAAAAAGAGGAACGCGCCGCGCTTCTGTCGATTCCGAATCTGCCGCACGGGTCGGTGCCGCCGGGCAAAACGGGCGACGACAACAAGGTCGTGCGCGTGTGGGGCGAGCCGCGCAAATTCGCCTTTACGCCGAGGGCGCATTGGGAAATCGGCGAGGCGCTCGGGATACTCGATCCCGTTACCGCCGCCAAGATTACGGGCGCGCGCTTTACGGTTTATAGGGGCGCGGGGGCGCGTTTGGAGCGGTCGCTCTTCAATTTTATGCTCGACACGCACGCCGAAAACGGCTACGTCGAAATTTTTCCGCCGTTTATGGTCAACCGCGAAAGTATGACGGGTACGGGTCAGCTTCCCAAGTTCGAGGAGGACGCGTTCGCCGTTAAGGACACCAATTATTTTCTTGTTCCGACCGCCGAGGTTCCCGTTACGAATATGCACCGTGGCGAGGTTATAAGGGAGTCGGATTTGCCGATCCGCTACGCCGCCTACACGGCTTGTTTCCGCGCCGAGGCGGGCAGCGCGGGCCGCGACACGCGCGGACTTATACGTCAGCACCAGTTCAACAAGGTGGAGCTTGTCAAGTTTACTACGCCGCAATCGAGCTTCGACGAGCTCGAAACCCTTACCGCCGAGGCGGAGCTTATTTTGCAAAGGCTGAATTTACCCTACCGCGTGGTAACGCTCTGTACGGGGGACTTGGGCTTTTCGTCGGCTAAAACCTACGATATAGAGGTTTGGATGCCCAGCTACGGCCGCTACGTCGAAATATCGTCTTGCTCGAATTTTATGGATTATCAGGCGAGGCGTATGAATATTAAGTACAAGGAGGAAAACGGCAAAACCGCGTTTTTGCACACGCTCAACGGCAGCGGACTCGCCGTGGGCAGAACTACGGCGGCTATTTTGGAAAATTTCCAGAACGCCGACGGCACGGTAACGCTGCCCGACGCGATCGCGCCTTACGCGGGGGTCGGTATAATAAGATGATTATAAAAGCGGTAACCTCTATATTAAGGTTCGTAACGGACGTGTTTTTGGCGGTCTGCGTGTTCTTGCTCGCAAGGCTCGGGCTTTGGGTTCCGGCGGTCTATTCGCTCGTCTACGTCGTAATTTGCGCCCTGTGCCGAATCCCGTTGCAGGGGGCGGCCGTTACCGTCTATTTGATAGGACTCGCTTTGTCGTTCGCCGTGTCCGTGCTTTTGACGTACCGCCTTATAGAACGCGGGCGCGAAAACCGCCGCTCCGGTAAGAATTCGGGCAACCTTTCAAGGGTGCAAATGCGCGGGGCGGAGGGCTACGCGCCGCAGTATTACCCGCCGTTTTCGCAGTACTGTATGCCGCCGCAAGCGCGGGAACAGCCGCAGTTCCAAACCGTTTCGGCGCCGCCGCAGGGGGCGTATCAACCGCCCCAACCGCAGTTTCAAAGCCCCGTAGCGCAGAGTCAAGGTGCGTATCAGCCGCAACAATTCGCGTCTACGGCGCAGAATCAAGGCGCGTATCAACAACAGCAATTCGCGCCCGCGCCGCAAAGTCAGGTCGCTTATCAGCCGACGCAAGGGGTGCATCAACAGCAATTTCCGTCGGCTTCGGCGGCGCAGAGTCAAGGGGCGTATCAGCAGCCGCAAGGCGTGTATCAGGCGTGGCAAACGCGTTACGACGACTATTCCGACCTTAATCGCAAATATTTTGACGGCGCCGCCGCCGTCGCTCCGCCGCCTCCCGCCCGGGACGCTTTCGACGCGCACGGCGTTCCCGTAAGCGCGAGAGGACTCTCGCCGCTTACCGCCGCCGAGCCGCCGCGGGCTTTGGACGAGTCGCGGTTCGATTTGGAGCGCCGTCTTTTTGGCGTTCAAAACGAGGAAACGCCTATGGTTTTTGCCACGCGCCGCGACCCCGACGTACTCGTCTACGAGTACAGCGACCGCTTAAAGTTTTACAAAAAGACCAAAAAGGGGCTTGTGCATATTTCGACCGAATACAAAAACGGCGCCGGGGTTTAGAACGCTTGGACATCGGGCACGTAAGCAACGTAGTTAAATCTATGACCCTCGACGAAAAAGCGGCGCTGTGCGGCTGTCCGTTTTCGTTTTTGACGGCCGCCGTACCGCGCCTTAAAATTCCGTCGGTCGATTTGGGCGAGGGGCTTTGCTCGGCGAGTCCGCAAATGTCGGGCTACGCCTGCGCCTTCGACGGCAAGCTGTTCTTTGAGCTCGGCAAAAAAGCGCTTTTAGACGCTCTAAAAAATAACCGCGCCGTAACCGCCAAAATCAACCTCGGGCTAATGCGCGAGCCCTTTACCGAAGGCTCCGAAAAATTGTTAAGCGAGGAACCCGCCGTCGTCGCGGCGCTCTATGAACGGTTTTTGTGCGGGGCGGGCGGCGGCGCCGTCGCTTGCGGCTTTTTGCCCGGGGGCGATTTTGACGAACGCACCGTCGACGGACGCGCCCGCGAGGAAATCTATTATTATCCGCTCTACGCCCTTTCGGCGGCTCTTTCGGGCGTGCTTATCGGCGGCGGAACTCTTAACGGCGAAAAATTAGCAGAATCCAAGGAGTTTTTCCGCTCCGTTACCGCCGCATTGAACGCGGGCGCGGCGGTTTTTCATTTGCCCGGCACGGTAGACGATTTTGCGCGTTCGCTCGACGCGGGCGGCGGCTTTTTGCCCGGTATGTCCAAGGCGGCGTCGGAATCCGTAAAACGCGCCGTCGTCAACGGCACGCTCGCCGAGGCTAAGCTCGACCGCGCCGTTACGCGCACGCTGGCGTTCGTTCTGGAATTTTTGGAGCGGCAAAAAAATCCGCCCGCCATGACGGCGGACTTTTACGACGCCGACCGCGCCGCCGCCTACAAAAGCGTAGTTCTGCTAAAAAACGACGGCTTTTTGCCGGTTTCGGGCGGCGAGCGGTTCTTTGTTTGCGGCCGCGTTCCCGCCGATATTAAGACCGCGCTTAAAGAAAAAACTAACGCCGTATTCGCGGCGGAGCCCGCTCCGGGCGTCAAAAACGTCCTTATAGCCGCCTCGCCGCGCCCCTACGAATTGGGCGATCTTTCCGCTTATTCGGCGGTTCTTTTTGTTCCGCAAATTTTTGAAAACACGCCCGAGGCGCTTACCGATATTCTTACCGGCAAGACCTCGCCGAGCGGCAAACTGCCCTTTACGTGGGCGGTAAACGCCGACGCTTACCCGGCCGCGCTCAACAAGCGGGCGAGGGCGCGCGGAACCTTTTGCTACGAGTCCGTTATTAACGGCAGCCGCTATTTTGCGCGGAATCCGCTCGCGGCGGAATTCCCCTTCGGCCACGGGCTTAGCTACCTTAAATTAGAAATCAAAAAACCGAAGGCCGACCTTAACGCCGAAACCGTCGATTTGGATTTTACGCTCAAAAACGACTCGGAGTTCGACGGCGACGCGGTTATATTCGTGTTCGACGACGCCGACGACAAGAATGTTTTCGGGCTGACTATGCGCCCCGTCGCCTTCGAGCGCGTCTTTATAAGCGCCAAAAGCGAAAAATCCGTTGCGGTAAGCGTCAAAAAATCGCTTTTCGACGTCTATTCGCCCGACCTTAAACGACGGATAACGCCCGGCGGCAAGCACACGCTCCGCATCGGCTTTTCGTGCTTCGACATAGCCGCAAAAACGACCGTATCGTTCCGAAAACCGGACGCGCCGTTCGGCGAAACCCTCTCCAAAAAGGCCCTTCCGTCCTATTACGCCGACGGAGCCTTCGCCCCCTCCGGCACCGAAATCGAAAGAGTCGTCGGTGCGCCCCTCACCGTAAAGCAACCGCTTCAAGCCCCAAAACCCTCCGCAAACAAGGACTCCCTCTTGCGCTCGGTCAACAAAAAAATCGCCAAGCAGCTACGCCGCGACTCGTCATTAGACCTTTCGCACTTATCGTCCTCCGCCCTCGAAACTATCCTCCGCGACCCCAAGTAATTGCGCTAAAAATCACCCCCCCCGCGACAGAATTTAACTAATTGGCGCATTGTTAAGATAGAAAGCGACAGATAAAAAATGGTTCACAGTCGAATCGATTTATGGTAGAATAAGTTTGAAGGAACAAAATTCACCAAAAAGAGAATTAACTATGAACCGAGAATATTATAACACAAAAACGAATATAAGCAACACATTTGCCTATGCGAAAGAAAAGGATAGTGTTGCAAAAGATATGAGAAATAAAGAATGAGAAGAAGTCGCCGGCGACGTTTATTTCTACGCGCTTTGGGCGCGGAGTATAAAACCATTGCTCGTGCGGGTGATAGCGTTCGCTTATAATATGAGCCGCTAATTAGCGGTGCCTATTAGGTTTCGCGTATCGTCGCGGTTGCCTTCTTCAAAGCCGCCGTCCACGATCAGATCTACCGCCGTTTTCAATTTTATGTCGAGTTCCTTCGCCAATCTTCCCGTAAATAATATCACGCCTAAACCCGCCGCCCGTATAGCCGCCGAAAGACCCGAAAGTCTTTGCTACAATATCGGTTTTTCTCCGAGATAAGTTCCAAATCCAAGATCCGGAATTGTTGCGGTATATCGAGACAAAAATTATAAAGTATAAGTATTCGCCGGATATGATAATCGGCGAGTTGAAGTTACAAAAACATAATTTCAAAGTGTCGGTATGCACAAAAACGTTATATAATTACATAAACGATCTAAAACTCTTTAAGGGCTTTATGAACGGAACAAGGCGCAAGAACAGAAAGGGGTTAGTTAGTCGGGTATACAATAGAATTGTCAGGTCGCTTAGAGACGGCGGCGGGTTTTGCGGACTTAAAGAGTTTTCCGACGAGGTTTGCGGTAAAGACGGCGGATTTAACGAATTGAAATTTTTGAGAAAAATCGATCCGAACGGAATTTGGGTTAAAGTATCCGCCGCAGATAAAGCGGTAAAAAAAGTCCCAAAACGCTGGGGAATATTACTTACCCTTTTTCGGGCTTTACGATTACGGTAAAGTGATTTTCGTAAAGCGCCTTGCCGGGGGGAGCTTTGCGGGGCTTAAAGACGTTTTTGGCAAAGGCGTAATCGACCTCGGTTTTGTCGGCGGCGCGGCGCTCGGAATAGTAGGCGGCCAGCGCCGCGGCTTTTAGGAGTACGGCGTCGGGCGGAAAGTCCGGCTTGCCGTTTTTTATAAGGGTGTGCGAGCCGTGCGCGGCTTTGACGTGCAGCCAAATATCCGTGTCGGCGGCCGACCTCGTAAGGGCGTCGTTTTGCAGGTTATTCTTGCCCGCAAACACGGCGTAGCCGTCGAACAGGGTCTTGTAAACGCCGCGCAAGGAGTCCGCCGGCTCGGGCTTTTTTGCGCCGCGTTTAAGGGCCTGGGCGGGCAGAAGTCCGCGCTCCGTAAGCTCCGATTCGATTTGTTTAAGCTCGTCCGCGTTCTCGGCGAGATTCACGGACGCGGCGACCGATTCAAGGTAATCGAGCTCGGCGCGCGATTCGGCGTTGCGTTCGGCGTTAATTTGCGCGGCGCGTTTTTTCTTGTTGTAGAGCTTAAAGTATTTTTGGGCGTTGGCTTGCGCCGACAGCTTTTCGTCGAGGGCGATTTCGGTTTGACCGCCCGTATAGTAGTCGTCGACCAAAACCGATTTTTGACCCTTTTCGACACGCCAAACGTTGGCGGTTAATAGCTCGCCCGCTATTCTGTCGCGCTCAAAATCCGCCGCCGCCGTTATGTTTTCGCATTCGGCTTTTATCCGTTTTTCGTACTTTTGAACCGCGCCTTTAAGAGCGGACAGGAGCTTGTTTTTTTGCGCCGCGAGCTTTCCGACCGCCCCCGCCGCCGAATAATAAGCGTCCATCGCCTCGTTGAGCGTTTTGTAAAAGACGTAGCCGCCCGGCGCGGTTTTGTACGGCTCGATATAAAAGTCGGCGGCGGCGGAATCTATAAAGCGCGCGCAAGGGTTAAGAGCGGGACTTTCGTACATACTTATAAGCGCGTCGGCGACTCTTTCGGCGTCGGCGGTTTTTAGCGGGGCTTGCGGCGCGTCCCCGAGAGCTTTTGCTATCGCCTCGTTAAAGCTCGCGGGAGCAAAGCCCGAAACGTGTTTTTGCAAATAGCCTTGCAGCGACCCGCCCTCGAAGGCGCTCAAAACGCGCAAAAGCTCCGTCTTTGAGCCTAGTCCGATTTTGTCGGGCGCGGGCGGCGGCGAGTAGACAAGCCCGGGAAACACCGTTCTTTTAAGTCCCTCGGCGGGGCTTGCGCGGTGCAGAGAGTCGCTTATGACGCCCCGCGCGTCCGTCAATATCAGGTTGGAGTGCCGCCCCATAATTTCGGCGGCGAGCGTTCGCGGAGTTTTTAGGCGCAGCTCGTCCGAGCACATTACCGATATATATATCACGCGCTCGTAGGGCAAGGTAGTTATGCCCGAAACCGTCGCGCCGTTTAGATATTTTCGCAAATGCATAAGGAACGGCGGCGGCGTCGGCAGGCTTTCGGGCGCGGCGGCGGTAAGTCGGCACGACGCCCCCGCGGGCGAAAGATTTATATACAGCTTGCGGTTTTCGCCTCTTACGCGTATATGCAAAACAAACCCGTCGTGCGCGGGCGCCGTGATTTTTTCGATTCTGCCGCCCGTAAGAACCGAATTTAATTCGGCGGCGGCGTGCTTGTAATGTAGTGCGTCGGCGGGCATAAAACTTATTTGTTACCTCTTGTAAGCCTTGTCTAGGTCGGTGAAAAATCCCGTTATAGCGAACGAATACGGAACCCGCCTTTGTCGCTCCGACGGGTTTTTGACCGACCTTAAATTAGGGTCGTCGTTTTCGGTTTCCCCGCCTTCAAAATATATAAATGGCACAAAAAGGCGGTGAATGGGATAACGGATGAAACGGCTACGGCGTAGTTAAGACCGATCGACTCCGCCATAAAGCCCGTGAACATGGGCGCGGCGGCGGCGCCGAAATCGCCGCAGACGGCCAAGGCGGCGAATATCCAAACGCCGGAGCTAGGGTACCTTGCGCTGACTACGGCGAGCGTTCCCGGCCAAAGAACCGACACGGCGGCGCCCGCCAAAACGCAGGCGGCGAGCGCTACGGCGCGGACGGGAATAAGCCCCGCCGCAAGGTAGAGCGCCGTGGCGGCGAGCGCGCTCACGACAAGCACCTTGCTAAGGTCCGCCCGCCCGCCGAGGCGCGAGTGCAGCAGCCGCCCCGCGCCCAAAAGGAGCGCGAACAGCCCCATACCCGCGATGTCGCTCGTCAGCTGGTCGAACCCGAGCGACAAGCCCGCGAAGGTGGCGACGTATTGGTTCATAACGACCTCGGCGGAGCCTCCCGCGGCGATTCCCAAAGCGGCGGCGGCGAACGGCCCCGACGCCCAAACCTTTGAGCGCGGTTTTTTGTCGGGTATCTTTTTGTCGAGCGGAGCAAAACAGAACAGCGCCGCCCCGACAAGCGGCACGAACAGCCAAACGAACACCGCGATATTCCACCGCTCGAACCCGAGCCAAAACAGCAAAAGCGCCGTTACGACGACCGCCAAAACCTGCCACCACGCGTAGAACGAATGGACTAGACTCATAACGGCGCCTTGCTTTTCGGGCGGGCGCGGCATATTGTCTATAATCGGCGAAATCAAGACTTCAAGCATTCCGCACGAGAGCGAAAAAATTCCCGTCGCCGTCATTATGCCGAGGAATATATCCTTTTCGGCAAAAATGTACGGCACGCAGGCAAAAAACGTCAAGCCCGCGAACGACAGCAACAGCGCCGTCAGCGCGAGCGGGCGATAGGGGAATCTGTCGACTATAAAGGTCAAAACTACGTCGGCTAATAGCTGAAAGCCGAAGCTGACCGCGACCAAAACGCCCAGTTGCCACACCTTAAAGCCGTAGAGCGAAACGAACGGCACAAAAAGCACCGCCGTAAGCGTTACCACGACCGCTTGATTAAATATTCCGGCTATCCCCGCCGCGAATGTAAGCTTGTAATTCTTTTTCATCCGACTACCCGACACAGTTTAACATATTTTTTGCCGTTAGTCAATAATTTTTTTGAACGGCTTGCCAAGGCACGATTATTAATAGATGATAGCCGCTAAAAAATTCTCCTCCGGGGAGGGGAATTTATGGGACACGCCGTATAGCGGCGGACAGGACGAGTACAAAAAGAGTCGGGGAACCACCCCGCCGCTATGCGGCACCCCTCCATAGAGGGGAATTCACGGGACGCGCCGGACAAAGGCGGGCGAGCCGCAGAGGGGAATTTTTGGGATATGCACAAGAAAGGGGCAGTGCATTAGAGGGTGGGCGGTTACGCGGCGGAATAGAAACATATTGTTCGGCTCATACTGTAAGTATGGATAA
This sequence comes from Clostridiales bacterium, assembly GCA_031276725.1. Lineage (GTDB taxonomy): Bacteria > Bacillota > Clostridia > Christensenellales > Pumilibacteraceae > RACS-047. Next base: position 13,007 of record JAISMM010000004.1, read on the forward strand.
GGATATAATTTTAGAGGGGAGCGGTATGAGGGCGGCGGACGACGATAAGCTCGACGGCGAATACTTTGATAGGGTCGCTAAGTCGTACGTCGGCAAGCCGGAACCGAAGGAAAAGAGCGGAACGCGGTCGGCGAAAAAAAAGCCGAACAATAAGGTGCAAAAACCGCTCGCGGCGGGGGATAAGGATAAGTCCGTAAAAAACGCCGTTAAAAACAAGAACGAAAGGGCGCGGGCGGCGGAGGATAGGGCGCAAAAGAAAGACGAACCCCGAAAAGAGGACAAAAACAAAAAACCGAAGGCGCAACCTAAAAGGGGCGCGTTGGGTTACGAGGATATGGCCGAATATATTATGGTGCCGCCCTCCGACGCGGACGACTCGATTTTTCCGATGAACGGGTCGTAAAATTGCCGCCCATGGGCGTCGTCGATTAAGCGGATATAAATTTAAGGCGCGTCTTTTTTGCCGGAAAACCGCCTTATTTTTTTGCCGATAGCGCCGCTATTGTCTGCAAAAATAAGTCGATTTTCATCTAAAAAATCCGTTGCCTAAAATTCATCCCTTTAATCGACGGCACCCTACGCAAATCTGCGCTACGCTTGCAAAAACCGCGCTTTTGCGCCCGGCTTGACCCGATTTGGGCGGACTTTGATAAGGCAAAAAACAAACGGCATAATACCGCAGGGTATTATACCGTTTGCCGTCGGTTCCCCGCGCCTTTTGCAAGCAAGGCGCTCGCCGCCGACTAATGAAAAGCGTAGTTTTTTTGATTCTGAATTTATTTTCTTGTTGTTGCCTCTCCCGTAAAATTTACATAGACTTTACGGCGATTTTACATAGATATTTATTTGACAGCGGGGGCGGTAATGCGTTAAAATAGAGGTATGGAAATTTTATACGGTGTGTTGTTGTTATTGGCCGGCTGCGGCGTGTTTATGACGGGTATGCAGCTTTTGAGCGACGGGCTTGAAAGCAGCTCGGGCAAGGGCATTCGCAAAATGTTCAACAAGATCAGCGACAACCGCTTTGCGGGCGTGAGTGTCGGCGCGGGCGTAACGGCGATTATTCAAAGCTCGTCGGCTACGACCGTTATGGTTATCGGCTTTGTCAACGCGGGCGTTATGACGCTTATTCAGGCCACGGCGATAATTATGGGCGCGAATATCGGCACGACCGTAACGGGGCTTTTGGTTTCGTTTTCCGCGTTCAAGATAGGCAAATTTTTGTCGGCGCTCGCGCTTGTCGGCGTGTTTATGATGATGTTCTCTAAAAAGGACGCCGCCAAGAGCGCGGGCAGCGTTATGACGGGACTCGGAATGATATTCGTGGGACTCGACCTTATGGGGAGCGCGTTCGACACAAGCGGGTCTTTGGGCGGCGTGTTTACCGAAATGTTCGGCAACGAGGCCATGCGCTTTCCGCTTTTGCTGATTCTTTTGGGAACGGTTTTGACGGCGATAGTCCAAAGCTCGTCGGCCGTTACGGGCGTTATCATCACTATGGCGGGGGTCGGAATTTTGCCCGTTTTGAGCGCGTTCTACATAGTTTTGGGCACTAATATCGGCACGTGTATAACGGCGATTTTGGCGTCCGTCGGGGCGAGCACAAACGCCAAACGCGCCGCGCTCATTCACCTTATTTTCAACATATTCGGTTCGGTTATATTCGCCGTGCTACTGGCGCTGGTCGGCAAATTTTTTGTTTCGACTCTGCAAATTTTGGCGCCGGATATTCCCGCCATGCAGGTCGCTTATTTCCATATATGTTTCAACGTCGTTACTTGCGCCGTGCTTTTGCCGTTCGTAAAGCAGCTTACGCAGCTTGCCACAAAAATTATCAAGGATAAGCCCGATGACGGCGCGGTCGAAAAGCTCTATTTTATAGACGACCGCATACTGCACACACCCGCCATCGCCGTCGCCCAAGTCCTTAAAGAGGTCGAAAATATGCGGCTTATCGCCAAAAATAATCTCGACCGCTCGATCGGCGCGCTTTTGAGCGGCGACCTTAAAGACAAGGACAAAATCGCCCGCGACGAGCGGCGGCTGAACTTTATCAACAAGGGTATAGCGGGCTTTTTAATCAAGATTTCGGCGCTGTCGCTCAATATGGGCGACGAAAAGTTGGTCGGCTCGCTTCACCACGTCATTTCGGACATCGAGCGCATAGGCGACCACGCCGAAAACTTCTTCGAGGAGGCCGAGACGATGAAGGAACGCGGCGTAACGTTCTCGTCCGAGGCCGAGGCCGAGCTTAAAGCGATGTACGAAACCGTTTCGCTCGCGTTTGAAAAGTCCGGCGACGTGTTCCGCTACCGCGACCTTAAAGGCATTAAGGACGTCGACGTTTTAGAGGCCAAGGTCGACGCTATGAAAACGGAATTCCAAAATAACCATATCGCGCGGCTTAACGCCGGTAACTGTTCCGTCGAGTCCGGCTCGCACTTTTACGCCGTGATTTCGGAGCTTGAACGCGTGGCGGATCACCTTGTCAATATCGCGTACAGCATTAGGCCTAGGGGGGACTCCGGTTAAGCGTAACCGCTTTAAGCCGCGTCTTTTTTGCCGTTAAGCCGCTTTCTTTTTTTGTCAATAGCGCTGCTATTGCCTGCAAAAACAAATCGGTTTCCGTCTAAAAAATCCGTCGGCTAAAATCCGTTCCGCTTAATCTCCGTCCCCCGGGGGATTCCGGTTAAGCGGAGCCGTGTTAATTCACACACAGGAGGTTAATTTATGATATACGTACTCGGGTCGCTAAATACGGATTTGGTGTTCGACGTGCCGTATATGCCGAGGGGCGGCGAAACGCTTGCCGCAAATAGCTTCGGCGTGTTCTACGGCGGCAAGGGCGCTAATCAGGCGGCCGCGCTCGCAAAGCTGTCGAGCGCCGTCAAGATGATAGGCGCGGTGGGGCGCGACGGCTTCGGCGAGGCTATGATTAAGAATCTGACCGCTTACGGCGCGGACTGCTCGAACGTCGTTAAGCGCGGAGAGGATTCGGGGCTTGCCGGAATTTTGGTTGAAAACGGCGAAAACCGCATCATACTGTCGGCGGGCGCGAACGGCCGTCTTACGAACGCCGACGCCGACGCGGGACTTGCGGGCGCAAAGGCGGGCGATATTCTTTTGACGCAGTTAGAGGTTCCCGCCGCCGTCGTCGCCCACGCGCTTAAAACGGCTAAGGCGAGGGGGCTTATTACCGTGCTTAATCCCGCGCCCGCAAAGCCGCTCGACGCCGGAATTTATAGGTACGTCGACATTATTACGCCCAACGAAAGCGAAACGCTGATTTTGACCGGAACCGACCCCGCCGACGCGGAAAGTATAGAGGCGGCTATAAACAAGTTCTATTCGTTCGGCGTAAGGGCCGCCGTAATCACGCTCGGTTCGCGCGGTTCGGCGGTCGGCGCGGGGACGTTTTCGACGGACGGCGGCGGCGCGGGGAGCGATGCGGTTGACGGACAGGGCGCGGAAGTATTTTCGACGGACGGCAAGTGCGCGGGGAGCGGCGTTACCTTAATTCCCGCGCGGAGGGTCAAGGCAGTCGATACCACCGCGGCGGGCGACACCTATGTGGGCGCGCTCTGTAACCGCCTCGAACGCGGCTTTAATATTGTCGACGCCTGCCGTTTTGCCACAATCGCCTCGTCGTTGACCGTTCAAAAACGCGGCGCCGCCGAATCCATTCCGAACATTAACGAGGTCGAAAGCATTTATAAGGGACAGCCGTAACGCAAAAATTCCTTACGGAAAACTCCGAATAAATTCAAGCGAATCGGCGGCACCCACGTTAATTCGCTTGCGTTTTTTTGTTAAAAATTATATAATGGTAGGGTAATATTTTTTTAAGGAGTTACCGTATGAGAAACTACAATTTTTCCGCAGGGCCGTCGATGCTTCCGTTAGAGGTTTTGGAGGATGTGCAAAGGGAGCTGCTCGACTACGGGGGGACGGGTATGTCGGTTACCGAGATGAGCCACCGCTCTAAGGCTTACGAGGCTATTAACGCCGAGGCCGAGTCGCTTTTGCGCGAGCTTATGGGCATTCCCGACGGCTACGACGTCATATTCGTTCAGGGCGGGGCGTCGCTGCAATTCGAGGCGGTGCCGCTCAACCTGTGCGTTAAGAAGGCCGCCGACTACGTGGTAACGGGCAATTTTTCCGGAAAGGCGTTCAAGGAAGCGCAAAAGTACGGCGATATGGTTTGCGCCGCCACAAGCAAGGACAAAAATTTTACGTACATTCCGCGCCTTGACAAGTCCTCGTTCCGCGAGGGGATCGACTACGTTCATATCTGCCACAACAACACCATTTTCGGCACGCGTTACGACTATATACCCGACACGGGCGATACTCCGCTCGTCGCCGACATTTCGTCGAGCATTTTAAGTCAGGAACTCGACGTAACCGAATTCGGCGTGCTGTACGCGGGCGCGCAAAAGAATCTCGGCCCCGCCGGAGTTACAATCGTTATAGTGCGCCGCGACCTTGCCGACCGCGCCGACCCGCTTTGCCCCACTATGATTAAGTGGGCGACCCAAATCGCCGAGCACAGCCTTTATAACACGCCGCCCGCGTTTTCGACCTACGTCGTTATGAAGGTTTTGCGCCACCTAAAAAAGAACGGCGGCGTCAAGGCTATGCAAAAGCGCAACGAGGAAAAAGCCAAGCTCCTCTACGACTTTATCGACAATTCCGACTACTATACAAACGCCGTCGAAAAGCGCAGCCGCTCGCTTATGAACGTTCCCTTTGTAACCCCGTCCGAGGACGCCGACGCCCGATTCGTAACGGCCGCCGCCTCGAACGGTCTGGTCGCGCTAAAAGGTCACCGTCTTGTGGGCGGTATGCGCGCCAGCATCTACAACGCTATGCCGTTAGAGGGCGTTAAGAAATTGATCGAGTTTATGAAGAAATTTGAAAAGGAAAACAAGTGAACGGATATTCGTTCGCCGTAAAAACCACCCCGGCAACTCCGTTGCCACCCCTCCATAGAGGGGAATTGCCGACCGCTTAAAAATTCCCCTCTGCGGAGTGCCTCGCCCGCGTTTACGGGCTTAGCTCGCAAGCTCGCACGCCCTACAAACGGCTCCGCCGTTTGACGGCTCGGTTCTTGCCGCCTTTGCCGCCGGGGTGGTTGCCCGCCCGTCGCACGTTGCCCGCCCGTCGCACTCGGCGAATCGCCGAAATTCCCCTCTATGGAGGGGTGGCGGCGAACGCCGCCGGGGTGGTTAATCTCAAAAAAAACAATAATAAAAAAAGGAGTGTAAGAAAGAACGGTCGCGCCGCAGACGGGCAACGGTCGACTTGCCGACGACGGGAGCGTACTTCGCGTACGTAACCAAGAAGGCGGGTCAAACGTAGCCCGTATCCGGTTGCGAATGTTCTTTCGCAAACAATTATGCGAAAAATATTAAAACTAAACGAAATCAGCCCCGTGATCGGCGACGTGTTTGACAAGAATTACAGCGTCGAAAAGGCGTGCGAAAATCCGGACGGAATCATTTTGCGTTCGTTCGATATGCACGGCTACGCCGTTCCTCAAAGCGTGCTGTGCGTGGGCAGGGCGGGGGCGGGCACGAACAACATTCCCGTCGACGAGCTTGCCGAAAAGGGCGTCGTCGTCTTTAACACGCCGGGGGCGAACGCGAACGCGGTCAAGGAGCTTGTGCTGTGCGCCATGTTCCTGTGCGGCCGCAAGATTTTGGACGGAATCAATTGGACGGCCTCGCTTAAAGGCAAGGGCGCGGAGGTCGCAAAGCTGGTCGAGTCCGGCAAAAAGGACTTTGTGGGCGGTGAGCTTATGCGCAAAAAACTGGGCGTTGTGGGTCTGGGGGCGATAGGCGTTCACGTCGCGAACGCGGCGGTCGATTTGGGGATGGACGTTCGCGGCTACGACCCCTACATTTCCATTAAGGGCGCGTGGAACCTTAACCATCACGTCATAAAGCAAGACGACGTTAACGAGCTGTTCCGCGAATGCGATTACATAACGCTGCACGTTCCGTTAAACGACGCCACGCGCAAGCTGATTAACCGCGACACAATCGCGCTTATGAAGCCCGGCGCGGCGGTTATAAACTGCTCGCGCGGCGAGCTTGCCGACAACGCCGCCGTTATCGAGGCTGTCGCAAGCGGCAAATTATCGCGCTACGTTACGGATTTTCCCGCCGACGAGCTTATCGGCGTCAAGAACATTATCGCCGTTCCGCACTTGGGGGCAAGCACGCCCGAGGCGGAGGACAATTGCGCCTATATGGCCGCCAAGCAAATGGCGGACTTTTTTGAGAACGGCAATATTACAAACTCCGTCAACTTTCCCGCCTGCTCGCTGGCAAAGTCCGGCGTTCAGCGCGTAACCGTCATTCACAACAACGTCAAAAACGTGTTGAGCAAAATTACCGAAACGATTTCCGGTCAGGGCATAAATATATCTGGCTTTGTTTCTCAGTCCGAAAACCGCCGCTTCGCCTACGCCATTATCGACGTCGACGAGGCTTTAACCCCGTCCGTAATCGAAAAAATCCGCGGCTTCGAAAACATAGTAAAGGTTCGGGTCATATAGGGCTTTACCTTTTAGGGCTTACCTCTTGCGCCGATTTTTTTACATCCTTATTCCCGCTCTTCGCTTTCGGCAAGGGCGGGTTTTTTGGCGACCTCTAACAGGGCTTTGTCGGTCGCGTTTAGGGGGCTGATTACGGTGCGGCCGAGGCGCTTTTCAATGTCGGAGCGGGTTTTTTTGGCTACGGCGCCGCCGTCCTTTGCTATGCGCTTGCTGTGCCCGAAGGTTTTGGGGCGTTCCTGCTTTGACAGCGCGGTCGTCGTAACCTCGGCAAGCTGATTGAGCGTCAATTCAATATCGGTCATATTGTCGCGCAGATTTTCTTTTTTAAGGTCTTTTAGTCGCTTGTACTCTTGAACGCTCATTCCGCTCCACGCCCTCGTCATTTCGTTCGTCAAAATGGCGTAATCCTTTTCGCTGTCGATGCCGCGCTCCTTCCATTCGTCGGTAAGTTTTTTGCGCATCTCGATAGTTTGCAGACGCTGATTTATCCAACCCTCGGTGTAACCCTTAGCCCGGTAATAGTCCGCGCCGCGCAGGATAGCCTTTTCGGGGTCGGCGACCTCGTCGAGCCGATCGCCGCCGACTTGGGCAAGCCACATTTTGAACGGCTCGGCTTTCGGCGACGGCACCGACTGTATAAGGCGCAGAACGCCCTTGGTGTCGAGCACGTCGGTCATATAATACTTGCCGTCGGCGGATTGCATTTTCAGTTGGTGACAAATTGTCACCAACTCGCTGCCCTCGGCGTTTAGACGCTGTTTAAGTTTGTTCCAGTATTTGCGCGCGTCAACGCTGCCGGTCAGCACGCCGCACACGTCCACAACCGAAAACCACCAATCTTGCTTGTCGGCGTCCCACTCGGCGCGGATTTTTTTGCTTTCAAAGATTTTAATGTTGCTCATAAACGGCTCCTGCTTAAATTTTTATACTAACAGTATATAACAAATATGGGGAATAGTCAAGTTAATTGGGAAATTTTTGGGACGGTTTGGGGAATAATAGGGAATAATGGGGGAACGGGGCGTGAAAGTTCATAAATATGGCGTCTAAAACGGGGTAAAAGGGGGTAAAAAGGGGAATTTTGCAAAAAAACCCAAAAAAAGTTTGAAAAAACTTAAAATATTTATGAAAAACGCTTGACAAAATATGAATTAACTGTTAAAATTAAGGAAATTATGAATATTTTGTTGCAATTACGGTAAACATTACTGTTTTTTGCGACAAATAGACGTAATTTGAGATTATTAGAGAGGTAAACAGAAATGAGAAGTGTTAGAGGAAGACGAAGGCACAAGCAGGAAAGACGAAAGAAGTAGGGTGTTGGGTAACGCCGAAAATTCCCCTCTATGGAGGGGTGGCGGCGAACGCCGACGGGGTGGTAAGGGAATTACCGCCGAGGACGGCGGGAGCGACCTGCAAAGACAAACAACCACTCCGGCACTACGTGCCACCCCTCCACAGAGGGGAATTACCGCCCCGCAGAGGGGCATAACCGCAATGGAATTCAAAAAAAAGGAGAACAGTATGAATCGCAACATTAAGGCATATCAAGACCTGCCGTACAACGTCCAATTAAAGGGTCGGGCGGCGGAGCTTAGAAAGGCGGGCAACTTATCGGAAGTGTTGCTGTGGCGTCAGATAAAAAGCGGACAGATTAACGGCTGGGACTTTGACCGTCAAAAGATAATCGGCGATTACATAGTGGACTTTTACTGCGCGAACTGTCGAACGGTAATCGAGATTGACGGCGAGAGCCACGATTACAAGGGCGAATACGACGAAAGACGCGACGCGTATTTGAAAAAGCTGGGATTGAATGTAATACATATAGACGACAAAGAGATAAAGAGGAATTTAGACGGAGTTATTGAAATGTTGAAGTGTTATTTGAGCGAGAAAGAGATCGAGTGAGAGGAATTCCCCTCCGGGGAGGGGAATTGCCGAGTGCAAAGAAAGGCAACCACCCCGCCGCTAACGCGGCACCCCTCCATAGAGGGGAATGTAAGTGTAAAAGGATTAACCGACCGACCAAGACAACAAGAACAAGAATACTAAAAACGAGGTACATAACAATGAAAGACAAAATGGTAAAGAAAGGCACAACCACCCCGGCGCTGAAGGCGACACGAACCGAGCCGAGTGCAAAGAAGGGCAACCACCCCGGCACTACGCGCCACGAACCGAGCCGTCAAACGGCGGAGCCGTTTGCAAGGGCGTGCGAGCTTGCGAGCAAAGCCCGTCAAGAGGCGAGGCACTCCATAGAGGGGAATTTTGGCGCGGAGGACTGCTCCATAGAGGGGAATTTGGCGACCGTTAATGAATTCCCCTCCGGGGAGGGGTACGCGATAGCGGGGGGTGGTAAGGGAATTACCGCCGAGGCTTGTCGTGTGCGCACTACAAAGACAAACAAGCGCGGCGATAAGCGACCTACAAAGACAAACAACCACCCCGGCACTACGTGCCACCCCTCCATAGAGGGGAATTTTGGCGCGGAGGACTGCTTGAAAAATTCCCCTCCGGGGAGGGGTGGCAGCGGAGCTGACGGGGTGGTAAGGGAATTACCGCCGAGGACGGCGATGTGCAAAGACAAACAACCACCCCGTCGCCGTTCGGCGACACGAACCGAGCCGAGTGCAAAGAAGGGCAACCACCCCGTCGCTAACGCGACACCCCTCCATAGAGGGGAATTTTGGCGTAGGGTTGGAATGGCGGCGGCGTTGATGCTGTGCTTGTGCATAGGCTTGGCTACGGCTTTTGGGGGCGGGGTTCAAGCCCCCGGGGTGGCGCCTGTGCAGAAAGGGCAAAGTGAAACGCAAAGCGGAACGAGCGGCGCGCCGGTTATTAACGGCATCGACGTGGCGCAATTAGGGGCTGCTCAATCGGTCGGAAGTTGGACGGGCAATATGAATAATGCCGTAAACCCCACCGTTACACTTGAAGTGGGTTACATATATTATTTTCAAGTGTACGGCGGACAAGGCGGCAATAATTCTAGTTCTAACGGTAAGGGCGGTTATTCACACGGCTATTACGATATGACAAGCCGCTCCGCCCAAACGGCATATATTTATGTCGGCGGGCAAGGTACAAAAGGTAGTTATGGCGGCGGTGGCGGTGGTGCTTCGGACATACGTATAGGCGGCACCGCGGTAGGAAATAGGGTAATAGTCGCAGGGGGCGGCGGCGGCACTGGTTATGTTAGTGGTAGTTCTACATATGACGGTGCTCATGGCGGCGGTGCTTCCGGAAATAATGCTACCGCTAACTATGGTTACGGTGCAGGGGGTAAAGGCGGCAATCAAAATAAGGGTGGCACCGGTGGAGTTAAAACAAACGGCAGTGGTCAAAATGGAAAGCCTGGAACAAACGGTACTCCTACAAGCGGCGGTGGTAATTCTACCGGTTGGGGCTGGGGTGGCGGCGGCGGCGCAACGGGTGCCGGAGCAGCCGGTGGCGGCGGCTATGGCGGTGCAGGGGGTTGGAACGGCGGTGGCGGCGGCGGATCTTACGGCGGCGGCGGCGGCGGCGGATACTACGGCGGCGGCGGTGGTACCACATTGTCCGCCGGCGGCGGCGGTTCCGGCTATATAGGCGGGGTCGTAAACGGCGCAACGAGCATAGGACAACGTGCCGGTAACGGCTATGTTACTATTAGCAGATACGCCGCAATAAGATTGGCGGCGACGACGCCCACAAAGGAGGGCGGACGGGCGACGCCGAGCATAACGTTACCGCTAGCGGAAATCGCGACGGAGGCGGTAAGCGGAGCTACGCTTAACTACACTAACGCGGCTAACGGCGAGGCGATGACGAACGGAGCTATTCCGCTATATTTGGATCAGGCTTGCACGCAGAGCGCGGACAATTACGCCACGGCTACGGCGAGCGGGACGGATCTTTTGATTACGCCTAAAATCACGTTGACCGAGCAAACGTTCTATGTGCTGGTGCGCAACAGCAGTCCCCTGTTTACACTCGGGGCGCCGTTTAAGATTACCACGACAAACACGGCTTGGGTAACGCCCGCGACGGCGGACTTTAAGACGAACGACGCAGGCGTATACAACGCAAGCGGAACACAGGTAGGCAAGTACGGACTGTCGGCTATAACGGCGCCGGGGGCGGGTACGCCCGACACGTGGGCTATATACAACCCCGGCGGAGAGAATATAAGGACGTTGTTCGTTTACCGACCGATCGGGTTGACGAAATCTTTGACGATTCCGGCGACATTCTTTGCGACGGACGCGGACACCGCCGCCGACAGGGTGGCGTTCAGGCTTAACAATCACAATATGAACGGCGTAACCGCGTATACGGTTGATTATACCGGAGAGGTTACAACGGATCACTATTCCAACATAGTTATAAAGCCGTTAAGCGTGATAAATACCAACTATTTGCGGCTGTCTTTGACGGTGCGCAACTTCGAGAACAACGTAGATCCCACGCTTGACACGGAGAACGGCTACTACGGGCGGAACGAGTTTGCGACAATGTCGGTGGATATAGTATTCCGACTCGACAACACGCGCCCGTACTTTGCGGGAATGAACGATAATTTGACGACGAATATGGCGGAGCCGCACGCGGTGGTTACTACGGGCGGCACGGCTAAGATTTACCTTAGCAATATCGCAAAAGACCCCGACGCGAACGGCAACAGTATACCGGATCACGCTACGGCGGGTACGATTGTTTTGCCGACGCACGAGTACGTGAGCGTGGATAAGTACGGCGTAGCCGTCGCTATGAAAAGCGGTTCGGCTTACGGCGGGTACGTGAGTCGGGTCGACGCGGACACCTCTGCGGGTACGGTCAAGACGGCTATGGCGACCAAGACGGACGCGAACAAGACCGGGTTCTCCCCCGATTTGTTGCTTAACCGCAACGAAACCGACCCCAACCTCGATAACCGCGATTTTGCCGTGGCGAGCGTTACCACGGGGCATGACACGACGGGATACTACGTTCAGGTAGAGGGCTTGCGCGCGTCGGTCGATTCGTACGTGGGGCGCAAAAAGAATAACGCTTCGGCTTATGAAAAGCGGCTCGGACACTTCTATATTTTGGTGCGCGTAGTCGACGAGGGCGAGAGCGAGGACGCGGGTATTTATTACCCGGTGGCGATTACGGTTAAGCCGGCGGCTCCCGTTAAGACGGCCGCCGCAAGGATAGCGGCGGGCGCGGGGACGCGCGGAGCGGAGTTTATATTTTCGCCCTACGCGGTTAAGCTCGACAGCGACAGCGAGCCGCGCGCCGTGGGCAGTATGAATTCGGACGCCCTAAACGTTAAGAATAACGGTTATCACGGCAGATATTTGAACGACTCGGGAGCTCCCGTAACGACGGCCGCGGGGCGCATTAAGTACCTTGCGACCGACGCGGACACGTACATTTATACGCGCGAAACCGCCATAACCTATATGGGCTGGGGCAACACGACGGGCGAGTACGGCGCCGAGAAAAATCATATTACCTTGCCGCAGAACGACCCGACGTTTATAAGGGAGTCCGACAACAACAGAAATATGGTTTTGCTGGACAGGTCTACGGATTCCAACTTCGGCGAATTCTTTGACGTGCAGTTTATCGACTTGTTTATGCCCGCTACGGCGTACAAGTATTTGCCCAACTATCAAGCGCTTAAAGCCGAAGGTTATATAACGGAGGTTAATGCCGACGTAGTCAAAATCAAGGGCATCAAGGTTACGGTTTTACGCAACACCTTGGGCAACTATATCGAATTCGACGTCGAGATGATTTCGTCCCGCGCGGTGGGGCTTAACGCGACGGGCGACGTTCCCGAGGCGCACCCTTCGGTTACGTCGCAACGCGACGCGGCGGCACAGCCTACGTCGCAGGCGCAGATTAAGGGCGAAAACAACGATTTTGGTTACAAGACGAATACCGCGACGATCGGGTCGTTTATTCAGAGCCCCGAAAGCGGCAATTTGAAGGTTGTGGACACTCACGGGACTTACTCGTTGGAGGTTCGCCGCAATCAGACAGTTTATATTACGCCGTACGATATTTTGGAGGACGGCGACACCGTCGCCGCGCCCGCGGGTTCGACTAACCCCGGCAATAATTTGGCGAGTCCGCGCGCCGATTTTGATGAGTTCCAAAAGAAAACGAACGCGACTAGCGTCGTCAGAGTTACGGGCTCGGCGGGCGGCACGGCTACGGTCAAAACGGATATGAGGCTCGACCGCCTGCACTTCGGGCATATCGGCGACACCGCCAATAACCATACCGAGCTTGTAATCGCAACGTCGACAATCAACGGCAAGACCGACGGCACGGGCGGGCTGCCGGGCGTAGAGGGCGGTCGCCAGATCGACTTTATAGCCGTTACCGGGCTGTCGAAGTCCAATATAACCGCCGAAATTCAGCTTGTCGCTTACGACAGCTACGGCAATTCGCACGCGGTAACCTTGCGGGTCAAGGTTATCAATTCCGCGCCCGCGCTTTCGACTATGGTCAAGGCAAGGCTCGCAAAGGAGATGGTTACCGATAACGGCATAGATTCGCAGCCGCGTCCCGCCGGGGCGTTCTATCTTAGGGCTACGCCCGAGAGCGGAACAAGCTCCGATTACGAGAATCCCGCCTCGTACGACGGAACGAACGAAAAGACGCATTTTAACAACAATATGTACAACGTGCGCGAGTTCGCTCCCTTTGAATTGCTCACCGACAACGACCCCGACGACGTACAGATGAGCAGATTGCGGGTTGTGAACAACTCGTTTAAGTACCTTACAAAAACCGCCGCCGACGGCGAATTCGTCGAGCTTAACGGCAGGTATATAGAGGCGAGCATCGAGAACGGCACGGGCAAGCGCAATTCGATTTCGGAGGTTTTGCGGGTCAGGGGACTGTCGAGCACGCAGGGGCTTAAATACGGTTTGTGGCTGCAATTTACCGCCACCGACGGCGCTACCGCCGCCGAGCTCAGAATTCCGTTCGAGGTTATCGAGACGGCTCCCGCCGTCAATACCCGGGCGTTAGAGCCGGCCGAAGACGGCGACGCAAACGAGTACAAGTGGACGATCGAGTTTACCGACGCCACCGAGAATTCCGCGCGTTACTACGTTTCGAGCGAGGCTATGGGTCAGATGATTCTTAGGAGCTTGGATCTTCCCGCAAATACCACGGGCGTTTACTACGTAATCGCCGCCGAGGCGGACGCTAACCAACGCCCCGTTCCCGTTACGTTCGGTTCCGACAAAACCGCGCTGCCCTTAGCGCAAAGCGGTTGGATTAATTCCGCCGCGATAGCGTCGAGCGCCAACGGCTTTAAGAACGGCACGACCAACGCGACGGGCGGCAAGGGCGTTGCGGTGTGGATGTCTAATCCTCTGCCGGACGAAAACGGCGGCCCCGCCGAATTTGTAAAGGGCGGCAAGCCTTACTTGTCGCTTACCTACTACGACGCGGCGAAGGTCGCTGCGCCGGGTACGGATTTTAGCACGCCGGATATTCAAATCGACAATACGCAATTGAGCGGCGAATGGAAGGACGTTCTTAAATACGAGTGGGCGATCGCCGTCGATATGACGCGCGGCGGCACGAATCCGGTCGTTCATATGAGCTTTGTTTCGTCCGACCGCGCCGCAACCGCCAAGGACGGGGACGGCAATCCGGTAAATGCGGATATAGGCACGGAGGGCGGCTTCGGCAACCTCTATACGGGCGGACGACCCGTCGCGGCCGTTAAAAACAACGACGTTCTTACCGTCAGCGTGGCTATGAAAAAGCTGCCGCGCAACCTTATTAATAACTTCGAGCGCGAGATCGACACGGTCAACAACAGGACGTACCCCACATACTCTATTACGCCGACGGCCGACGGCGACCCCGACAAGGGCAAAACGCTGTTTTCGGCTTTCGAGTACAAGCCGCTTGTAATCGGGCCGACGCCGATCAAGGTTCCGCTGTCGTACTTTGCAAGCGTGCCCAGCTCGCCCAAGAATCCCGCCGACGCCACTTCGAGCATAGGCTATCCCAGATACGAAAGCGCGGGGTATCCGACGGTGTTCAACAACCCCCCCGACCTTAAACACGAAAACGCTATGCTTAACGCGCTTTCTATAAGCGACGGCTACCACACGTGGACGGGCGCGACGGGGCAATATCAGTTCAAGAATAACCCCTACATCAAGGTCGAGCTTGCAAAACGCAATGATAATCTTGCCGATTCGTCCAATATCTACTATAACAAAAACCGCTACGTCTTGGCCGAGGGTAAGGCCGAGCTCGCGGGCGGGACTTACGTCGAGGACGCCGCCGGCATAGTAATCACCAAAAAGAGCGCGCGCACAAGCGGCAACGTTACGTTCAGCATAAAGCTGCGCCCTTGGAACGGCTTGGGCGGCCCCGGCGCCACCGACGAGGCGGACACGCTTAATTACGGTCTCGACGGTTACGCCGCCGAGGCGAGGGATCTTACCGTTTACGCGCCCATTGTAGTTCAAAACGCGCGCGTGTCGCTAACGAACGATCCGACCGCCTTTACAAGCGATTTGACGACGACGGCGGGCAGCCGCAACTCGTATATCTACCTGCAATCTAAGGGAATTAACGAGCAGCCTATCGCTCCCGCCGGAACAAGCAGCTATAACGATAACGCCGCCGCAAACGTTACGATCGCCGTAAGCGACGACGACAACGTAAACCGCCATATCAAAACGGGCGCGAATACGGGTTACGAAAGCAACCACGGTTACACCGAGGCGGACTTGCTCCGCTACCGCGATAAGGCGGCGTTCTCGGTAAAGTCGCTGTATATGGGCGACGCCGTCAAGGGTTACACGCAGAACGAGCTAGACAAGCTGCACGCTATCGCGCTTACGGCTAACACGTCCAAAATCGAGGATCTGTTCGGCGACGCGTTCACCGATTCGGATAAGGGGCCGTTCATCGCGGCTACCGTGCTTAACCCCGGGTTTGAAAACTTCTTCGCCGTAGAGCCGAACCGCGACTCGGGTATGCTGACGCTTATCCCCAAGCGCAAAACCGCGCTCGATATGGGCTGGCTTAACGCTTACCGCACGGCTAATCCCGCGCTGTTCACGGGCGCTACGGGCAACACGCCCGAGGAGCTCGATAAGGCCGCTCAAAAGTTCAATTTGCGTTACGACGCCGTTAAGGGCGCCAAAACCGTCAGCGGCGTTACCGAGTACACCGACGCGGGTTTCTACTACGAATTAAAGCTCCTCGCTTACGACTACTTCGGCGGTTCGGACTTTACCGACGGCACCGTCGACGCGGTCAGAATCCGCGTGTTCATCAACAACAATCCTATGAAAATCAACAATATGGCGATCGACAGCGTACAGAAAGGAGATTTGCCGGCAAACTACAAAACAGTTTCGCTAAGTCTTCCCGTGGGCAGCGTCGACCGCTCCGTTACCGGGTTTGTTACCGATACCGATATGGAGTTTGTCAGCGACACAAGCAGCGACTATAAAACCGCCGCCGCGCTCGCGCCCGCTTCTTGGGCGGGAGTATCCTACGCCGACGCGCTTAAAGTCTTGACAAAGGACTACATAGGCGACATCGAGGACGTTACCGCCGCCGGCGACAAAAAGCCGAATTTGGCGGAGATTACGTGGGACGCCGCCAATGCAAACCTTACAATCAACGTTAAGACGCGCGACCTGTCGGTTCCGAAGGGAACGCCGAGCCTTATTATCGACATAGCGTTCCGCGACAACCACAAAACTGGCGCCGGCGCCGCCAACTACGACTGCGTTATAAGGTTCAAAATCGAAATCCTTAACAGCGCGCCCGTCATAGCGCCGGACGTAGCCCTAGCCTCGCTCGAAAATCAAACTATTACTATGCGGGCGGGCGACTCGTTCACGCTGTTCGCCACCTCGTACGCCGAATTCGCCAAGGGCGAGTCGGCATCCCCCGCGTCCACCACGTGGAGCGATTGGCAAACCCGAAACAACGACACCAACAGCAACAGCAACAAAATAGGGGCGCCGACGCTCCCCGGCGGCGCGCAATACTCCGACGCCGACGTCGGCAACGCGCCCGCGTCCGCATTCGTTAAGGACGCCACCGCGTCCGCGTTCGCCGCCTCGGGCAAGACGCACTTAGGGTATCTGTCCGTGTTTAAGGACGAAACGCCTTGGGCTTTAAGATTCAGCTCGGGGACGAGCGGCAACAATGAGCTCGTGGCTTGCGACGCCTATCTTTCGATCCGCCGCGAGGGCAATGAAAGCATAGAGCTTATGGCTCCCGTAGCGTTCGTCTTCACCGCCAAAGGGCCCGCCGAGTCGCTTCCTATCAGCGTTTCCGTTTACGACGAGTCCACAAGCTCGACGGCTTCGTTCACTATGTTCGTTACCGTTAAGAGTACGCTGCCCACGGCGCTTACGCCCGGCGACGACGAATTCGACCGCGAGGACGTAGAGTACATTCAAAATAGCAGTCTCGAAAGCTCCAAAAACGTCTATACCTACCGCGCCTACGTTAAGGTCGGGCAGGCGGTCGACTTTGAAGTTAAAGACTTTGCAAAAGACCGCGACGCGGGCGGCAACGACAAAATGCAGATCAAGCAAAACGGCGGCGTTTCGTTCCGCTACGTTACCGACGCCTGGAACGGCGACAACCTTTCGGCGCAAAGCGCCAACAACGCGGCGGGGCTTATATCGGTTACGCGGGCGGGTACTACCCCCGGGTTTAAGGTTCGCGGCGTAAACTTCGCCGCGGGCACCGATTCTAACCGCGCCGTCAACACCGTTACGCGCGTCGCGTTCGAGGTTATGGACGGCGACGGAGCCGTTCCCGACGCGGCCGCCAATCAGCGCAACATAGTCGTAGTGTTAGAGGTTATGGTTATCGCCTCGGATATCGAGCTTACCGCAACGGGCAGCAACACCGTAACGGCGGAGGTTAAGTCGCTCTACGACTACTTGGATAACGGCGGGGCAAGCGCGTTCAATACGGTGCGCGCCGCCTCCGACAACACCACGGCAGCCGTGTTTAAGGATAACGACTTCGGCGCGCAAAACGCCAAATACTCCGTTAAAATCTACACTATGAGGGGCGAGTCTAACGGCACGGTTATCGATACCGACTACAAATTTACGACGCTGCCCGCCGACAGAAAGCAGGCGTTCCTCGCCGTAAACTTCGATCCGTCCAAGGCGGCAAGCGCGGCCGCAACGGTCTCGGCGGGGGGCGGCTCGAACGCCGGCGCGTCGGCCCTGTTCGGTAAAGGCACAAACGCCAATATCGACGGCCTCGCCGACTATATCGACCCCGAAAGTCTGGCGTTCTCGCCCGACGGCACGGTAATCCGTTTCGTTCCCAAAATGGCCACCCTCGACGGCGCCGTTCCGCTCTACGCCGAGGTCTCGAAGGCGGTCTACGCCGAATACGGCTCGAATAACCCCGAAGCCGACGGCTACACGCTTATCGAGTCCGCGTTCGGCGGCCACCGCACCGTCGATAAAGCCGTAAAGGCGACGTCATTCAAGCTGCGGGTGGCAAACTCCGCGCCCACGGCCACCGCCAACACCAACTCCAATAAAATCGGCGACGCCGACTTCCTTACGTTTAACGCCTACCGCGGCGACACGCGCACCTACGTCGTTTACAATCAAGACGCCGTCGACGACAAGATTCTGTTCGGCGACCTCGACAAAAAGGACGTTCTGACTATCAATGCGGAAAAGTCCGGCGTGCGAAAAATCGGCGACCAACTGCAAATCTACAAAATGAGCGGCACAAAGGTTTACGAGGGCTTCGGCGACGCGGCGTTGTATTCGCTCGACAAGGGCTCCGTGTTTACGGCGGAGCCGGGAGTCGGGCCGGACGGCGTTCCCACCTTGGAATTCGAGGTTTTGCGCAACGTTGAGTACACCGGAACTAACGCCGAACTCAAAAAGAAGCCCACCTACGTCGAGTACGAGATTTTCGTTACCGATAAGGGCGGCAACGAGGCGTCCACGGTGGTTACGCTAGTAATCAACAACTCCAAGCCGTCGTTCAAGGTTCCCGCCGCCAATACTCTGCCCGCCAACGCGGTTATGACCCAAAGCGGCGGCATATTCGAGCTTGTAATTACGCTCGAGGCCGGAAAGCCCGACACTCTTATCAAGCTGACCGATATTTACGGCGACCGCGACTATGTTCCCACCATCGCGTCGATTTCCGATACCGCAAGGTTTGTCAGCGCGGGCGCGATGGATTACCGCGACGTCTTCCCGAGCCTCGACCCCGTCGGCGCGGGCGGCGAGCCTACCCGCAAGCCGTCTATGACGGCCGAGATCACCGATATGGAGCACGGCTTACTCTTTACCGTAACAAGCCCCGAGCGCTCCAACGCGCGTCTTATATTCAGGGCCGTGCCCGACAACTTTAACCGCGGCGCAACCGTTACGCTTCCCGTCAAAATCGAGGACGCCTACGGCGAGGTCTCCGCGCTCCTAAAAATCAAGCTCGTTACCGCCAACACCGCGCCCGTCTCTAAAAACGCCGCCAACAACGTTATCTACATTATGGGTAACGCCGCCGCGCCAAAAAGAGACGACGACACGCCGGGCGGGCCCGCTACGGGTTCCGGTTCCGGCAAGGAGGACTCCGCCAACCTCGACACGTTCGAATACGACGTTTACGACTACATTTTCGACCCCAACGGCGGCGATATGGACTACGGCAAGGGCGAAACCTATATCCGCGATCACGGCGCGGTCGCCAAGGATCCCACGGTCAAAAAGATTTACGGCCCCAATTACGGCAAGGACGGTAACACTCAGCTGTTCGACGTCATTGTCGCCGACGATTCCGAAAACGGCGCGCTTAAAATCCGCATCACTCCGTTCGCCGGAATCTACGGCTACCAAAAGATTAGCATCAAGCTGACCGACGGCGTTTACAGCGTGGGCGATACCAAGGAATACTCCCTCGATATTATGGTCTACATAACCAAAAACCCCGCCGACGTCGAAATTCAGTTGATCGAACTCGCTTATATGAAGAGCGTCGAGATTACCGCCGACCTGCTGTTCCTCAATAAGCAGACGGGCGAGAACGAGGGCGAGGGCTTCGCCGTTCAAAGCGTTTCGTTCGCGGGCGTCGAGCAGGGCGCCAAAATCGTCAAGATCGAACCCGACGCATCCGTCAAAAACGCGGCGGCGGTCGGGGCGGCAAGGTGGTTCGTTCAGTCCCTGTCCGAAAGCGGCACTACGGTCGAGTTCTTCGCCGATATAACCGTCATAGGCGGCGAGGCGAACACCGCCGTAAGGCGCACTTTCGCTATTAAAAGCATCGACAACCTTAAACCCGTCTTAACCGGCAGATACGCCCTTTCGAGCGTCCTGCTTTCAAAAGAGGAGCTGACTAACGGCTCCACCTACCGCATTCCCGTCAACAGCGGCGAGTCGGGCAACAATATGGTAATCGATCCCGAAAACGACAAAATTACGCTCCTAAACGTAAAAAGCTCCAAGTCCGTTATCGTGGACGCCACCATCGACCAAAACGCGCAGGCCGTCGTCCTTAACTTCAAAAGCAAGGG
>JAISMM010000028.1 GCA_031276725.1 Clostridiales bacterium
ACGGGCTTAGCTCGCAAGCTCGCACGCCCTACAAACGGCTTCGCCGTTTGACGGCTCGGTTCGTGCCGGCGAACGCCGACGGGGTGGTTGATTGTTTTTGTGGGTCGCCTTGTAGGGGCGTTAAATGTCGGACACACTCGGCGGTTTATATATACCGCCTGCAAAGCCCCTTACCACCCCGACATCTACGGTGCCACCCCTCCATAGAGGGGAATTCAAGAAACGCACCGAGTGCGGCAAACAAGCAACCACCCCGGCAACTACGTTGCCACCCCTCCATAGAGGGGAATTCAAAGGACGCGCCGACAGCGACCGACAAACTGTTGAGAGTGAAATTGCCTGCCCGCCGCACTCGGTAACTCCCAAAAATTCCCCTCCGGGGAGGGGTGGCGGCGAACGCCGACGGGGTGGTTCGGCTATTAAGGTTTTAGTCGCTTGAAAAATTCCCCTCTACGGAGTGCCTCGCCTTATTGACGGGCTTAGCTCGCAAGCTCGCACGCCCTACAAACGGCTTCGCCGTTTGACGGCTCGGTTCGTGCCGGCGAATGCCGACGGGGTGGTTGATTGTTTTTGTGGGCGGTTCATATGGGCGATAGCGCAAAGCCCCTTACCACCCCGGCAACTCCGTTGCCACCCCTCCCCGGAGGGGAATTCAAGGAAACAACCGAATGCGGCGGACAAGCAAAAAGAGGTGTTTCATCACGTTCCTATTCGCCCGCGCTAAATTACTCAAATTTGACGATTTCGACGCCGGCTTCGTTCAGCATTTGCAAGGAAAAATCGTCGGGGTAACCCTCGGAAAAAACTATGCGCTTTATGCCGCTGTTTATAATCATTTTGGCGCAAATGGAGCAGGGCTGATGGGTGCAGTACATTGTGCCGCCGTCGATGCAGACGCCCATTTTGCCCGCTTGGATTATGGCGTTTTGCTCGGCGTGCGTGGCGTAACAAATCTCTTGGCGCGTGCCGCTTTGGATATTGAGCTCGCGGCGCAGGCAACTGCCGCGCTCCTTGCAGCTCATTACGCCGCTGCTCGCGCCGTTGTAGCCCGTGGTTAAAATGCGCTTATTTTTTGTGATAACCGCTCCCACCTGCCTGTTCTGCTGAAAGCAGCTCGACCACGTTGCCACAAGCCGCGCAACGTCCATAAACCGCCCGTCCCATTTGTCGGCGGGCGTCGTTTTATCCGCCGCGACCGCCGTCGTTTTATCCGTTTTGTTCATATTCTAACTTTAACTCCTCTTGAATTTTAACGCGAGCCGCCCCCCCGCCGCCTAACGCGGAATTCGGTCGGCGGCAAAGCGAGCGGCGCGGTATACGTGGCAGCGGGTTTCGGTTTGCCGGAATGCGTGTACATTGACGTACTCGATTGAGGCAAAACGGAACGCGCAGCCCGTCCGGACGCCCCTATTTGCCGCCGAACTTGCCGTAACGCATTTGCA
The DNA here is from genome assembly GCA_031276725.1 of Clostridiales bacterium. Classification (GTDB taxonomy): domain Bacteria; phylum Bacillota; class Clostridia; order Christensenellales; family Pumilibacteraceae; genus RACS-047. The sequence goes on from JAISMM010000028.1 coordinate 1,443, forward strand.
TAAGAATATCCGCGACATCCTCGTCGGAGTACATTTTTGAGCCGTCCGCGTCGGAAGCGTCCCCCTGCAAAACCTTTGCCGCATAATCCGACGCCTTGATTAAAACAATCTTTTCGCCGTCGTAAATCAAAATCAGCTTGTCGCCCGTTTTTATGCCGAGAGAGTCCCTAAAATCCTTGGGGATCGTGATTTGGCCCTTTTGCATAACCTTTGCGCCGCCGACCAACATATCCGTTTCGTCCTGCATAAAACCTCCGTATATTTTGTGATTGTAAGCTTATAGTGTTCAATTTGGTAGGGAAAGTAGGGAAATCCCTACTTTCCCTACCGGTATTATACGCCCTTTTAGCCGAAAAAGCAAGCCGTTTTGCATAGAAAGCCGAAACATTTTGCAAACATTTTGGGGCGGGCGGGCGTGAAAAAAAGTTTTTTGAAAAATTTTCAAAATTTTCAAAAAATAGGGGCGCTATTCGCTTGATTTTTTTTTGAAAATAGGCTATGATATATAAGCAAAATTTTGAAACAGGAGGAAACGAACCATGACAATCAAGCCACTTTTCGACAGAATCGTAATCGAAGCGTTAGATTCCGAAGAAAAAACTCAGAGCGGCATTGTTCTTCTTGCAAAGGACCAAGAAAAACCGCAGATGGCCCGCGTTATCGCGGTGGGCCCCGGCGGTATGGTTGACGGCAAAGAAGTGAAAATGCAGATCAAAGTCGGCGACAAAATACTTTATTCTAAGTATGCCGGCTCGGAGTTTAAGGTCGACGGCAAGGAAGTTACGATCATGCGCCAAAGCGACGTTTTAGCTATCGTCGAATAAAAAATCCGCCGTTAGCTATCGTTTGGCAAAAAATCATCATCTAATCATTATCTTAAAAGGAGGTAACAAAAAAAATTATGGCTAAACAAATCAAAACCGGAGAGGAAGCCCGTAAGGCTCTTGAAACCGGAGTAAACATTCTTGCGGATACCGTTAAAAGGACGCTCGGCCCTAAGGGCAGGAACGTCGTTTTGGCGAAGAAGTACGGCACGCCGCTTATTACCAACGACGGCGTTACCATCGCAAAGGAAATCGAAATCGAGGACCCGTTCGAGAATATGGGCGCGCAGGTTCTTAAAGAGGTCAGCACAAAGACGAACGACGTAGCCGGCGACGGCACAACCACCGCCTGCGTTCTGGCACAGGCGATCGTGCGCGAGGGACTCAAAAACGTGGCGGCGGGCGCTAATCCGATGATCCTTAAAAAGGGTATCGCGTCGGCGTCGAAGGTCGCCGTGGACGCGCTTAAATCCATCAGCAAGCCCGTCGCGAACAAGACCTCGATTATGCAGGTCGCAGCCAACTCCGCGAGCGACGACGCCGTGGGCGAGCTTATCGCCGAGGCGATGGAGAAGGTCGGCAAGGACGGCGTTATTACCGTCGAGGAATCCAAGACTATGGACACCAACCTGTCGATCGTCGAGGGTATGCAGTTCGACCGCGGTTACGCGTCGGCGTATATGGTTACCAATTCCGATAAAATGGAGGCGGTTTTGGAGAATCCCCTCGTCCTTATCACCGACAAAAAAATCGGCAATATTCAGGAAATTCTGCCGATCCTCGAACAGATAGTTCAGACCGGCGCCAAGCTGCTCTTGATTGCGGACGACTTCGAGTCCGAGGCGCTTGCGACCTTAGTCGTCAACAAGCTGCGCGGCACCTTTAACTGCGTCGCGGTTAAGGCGCCCGGTTTCGGCGACCGCCGCAAGGAGCTTTTGAAGGACATCGCCGTTTTGACGGGCGGTCAGGTCGTGTCGGAGGAAATGGGCGTTGAGTTTAAGGACGTTACGCTCGCTATGCTCGGCAAGGCCAAGCAGGTCAAGGTCGACAAGGACAACACGACGATCGTCGAGGGCGCCGGAGCGCACGGCGAAATCGCCGCCAGAATCAAGTCGATCCGCGCGCAAATCGAAACGACTACGTCGGACTACGACAAAGAAAAGCTCGCCGAAAGGCTTGCCAAGCTCGCGGGCGGCGTCGCCGTAATCAACGTGGGCGCGGCCACCGAGGTCGAGATGAAAGAGAAAAAGCTGCGCATCGAGGACGCTTTGTCGGCGACCCGCGCGGCCGTCGAGGAGGGCATCGTCCCGGGCGGCGGCGTGGCGTTCTTAGCGGCTCTGCCCGCCATTAAGGCCCACGTGGCGACGCTTGCCGGCGACGAGAAAACGGGGGCCGAAATCGTTATGAAGGCGCTCGAATCCCCCGTCCGTCAGATAGCCGAAAACGCGGGCGTGGACGGCGGCGTCGTGGTCAACAACATTCTTTCCGCCAACAAAAAGGTCAATTACGGCTACGACGCGCTGCGCGACGAGTACTGCGACATTGTCGCTAAGGGCATTATCGACCCGACTAAGGTCGCCCGCTCCGCGTTGCAAAACGCCGCGTCCGTCGCCTCTACCCTGCTCACCACCGAAAGCGTCGTCGCGGATCTGCCCGAGCCCGAGGCTCCTCCGATGCCCGGCGGCGGTATGGGCGGAATGTACTAAAAATTTTCCGGCCAAACGTAAACCGGCCGCGCCGGTTTAGCCGGACTTTAAGAAGAGTCCTCTTGCGAAGTGAATTCGCAAGAGGCTCTTTTTTATTGACAAAAAATCTTTTTGAGCGGCTCGCGACTAGCCGTTTTGCCGCTCCTTGCCCCGCTTTATCAACGCCGCTGATGGCGGGTTTTTGAACGGCTTGCGGTTCCCCTGCCCTGCTAATAAACACATTTGATAAACACGACCGTAAGCGCAACGCTTGCGGGCGCGTTTATTTGCGGTCAAAAAAATTTTTTTTGAAGGCGATGAATAATATTTTGCCGGGCGGGGTAAGCTAGAAATACAAGGCGATGATTTTTACCGGATATGAGCCGCTTATCCTTTAATCTCTCAAGGAGTCGCAGCTTAAACGTAAAACGCCTTGTTATAAAAAGCTCCGTAGGCATTCGCCCGCGGAGCTTTTGTTTTTAATAGGACGGATAGAAGTTAGGAATGAACCGCCCCGACGGCGGACGGGCAACCACGCCTGCAAGCGACCTACCGATATCTTCAACCACCCCGGCATCTACGATGCCACAAACCGAGCCTACAAACGGCAAAGCCGTTTGTAGGGCGTATACCCGTTTCCGCAAACGACCTGCGGGAACGGGCAACCACCCCGCCGCTAACGCGGCACCCCTCCCCGGAGGGGAATTTATGGGATATGCTGAGGGCGATATCAATAACTTTTGCCCTTTAACAATCTTTCTTGATTGTTTGTCCGCCGCTATCGACATATCTCTTGAATTCCCCTCTGTGGAGGGGTGGCGGCGTAGCCGTCGGGGTGGTTGTATTACTTGTTTTAACCGCTTTAACATACATTTTTATGCGGTTAATCTTAATAATTGAACCACCCCGGCATCTACGATGCCACAAACCGAGCCGTCAACAAGGCGAAGCCGTTTGTAGGGCGTATAACCGTTTCCGCAAGCGACCTGCGGAAACGGGCAACCACCCCGCCGCTAACGCGGCACGAACCGAGCCGTCAAACGGCAAAGCCGTTTGCAAGGGCGAGCACCAACCGGAGCACAGCCCGTTAAGAGGCGAGGCACTCCCCGGAGGGGAATTTTGGGAATATGCCGAGGGCGACGGACAAGCAACCACCCCGGCAACTCCGTTGCCACCCCTCCCCGGAGGGGAATTTTGAAAATATGCCGAGGGCGACGGACAAGCAACCACCCCGCCGCTAACGCGGCACCCCTCCGGAGGGGAATTTTAGCACAAAGCACTAGGGCGGTCAAAAGGGTTGTCAGGGCGGCTTGCGCTTTTGCCGTCATCACGACCATTTTTTAGCACAAAGCGCTAGGGCGGTCAAAAGGGTTGTCAGGGCGGTGAAAACGGAAGCCGACCGAAGCGCGCGTATATTTAATACGTAAGCGAGGGCGGCTTGCGCTTTTGCCGTCATCACGACCTTTTTGACCGCCCTAGCGGCGGGATTTGAAAAAGTTTTGCAAAATAGCGGCACACTCCGCCTCCAAAATGCCGCCGGTAACGAGGGCGCGGTGGTTAAGGCGGGGGTCGGCGGCGAGGTTGCCCAAGGTGCCGCAGTAGCCGAAGCGCTTGTCGTAGGCGCCGAAGTAAACGGCGTCGAGGCGGGCGTTGACTATCGCCCCGGCGCACATAGCGCAGGGTTCGAGGGTAACTATCATATCGCAGCCGGAAAGATTCCAAAGACCGAGTTTTTTGCCCGCCGCGCGAAGGGCGAGAATTTCGGCGTGGGCCGTGGGGTCGGAGTCCTTTTCGCGGCGGTTGGACGCCTCGGCGATAACTTGACCGTCCTTAACGATAAGGGCGGCGACGGGGATTTCGTCGGCGTCGGCGGCAAGACGCGCAAGCTCTACGGCGCGGCGCATAAAATTTTCTTGTTGTCCGATTGTGAGCATAGGTTCACCTCTTTAAATATCGGTAGTAATAAGGTATTGCAACAGCCGTACCGGCAAAAATTCGTTCCTTACAAAATCGTCGGCGATACAAGCGTCGTCTAAAAGCGGGTGGGAATAGTTTTTGGGGACGAGTTCGATTGTGAGGGACGGAATTTTGAGGACGCTTACGCACCAATCCTTGTAGCCGCCCGCGCTTGAAAAGCCGTCGCCGCCGTCGATAAGGTCGTAGCGCAAAACGGCGTTTACGAATTCCGCGATGCGGCGGTCGCGCTCTAACGCCGCGCCGCTTTGACCGAACCGCCAATAGATTTCGCGCCCCAGGGCGTGATAGCTGATTGTGGCGGCGGGGTCGACTTTTAGCGTGAAGTCGCGCAAAATCCGGGTTTCGGGGCGGTCGAACGGAGCCGTTCCGACGTAGTTTGCGGGCGCGGGCGCAAAAACGTTTTGCGCCCCCGTACCCCAACGCGCGTCGAAATTCGTGTTGAGATCCACGCCCGCGCAGTCGGCCTTCCACAGCGAAAAGTCGTCCGAGCCGCCGTTGAGGGCGATGAGCGGCTTTTTCAGCGCGTCGGGGACGGTGTCGGCGCCGCCGTAGACGAGCAGGTTGCCGTCGGGATTGAGCATAGGCACAAAATAGATTCCGCCCGATTTAAGCGCGGCGGCAAAGCGGTCGGCGGCGGCGGCAAGCGCGGACATTTGGCGCGAAACCAAAAGCGACGAGACGTGCTCGCGGGCGTGTATGCCCGCCGTAACTATCACCCGCCGCCCGCCGCGCGACCCAAACCGCGCGTAGGGAATCGGACGGCCCAAGCCCGACCTGCCGACGACGCCCGTTTTGATTCCCGCGCGGGAAAGCTCTTCGACGTCGTTAAGCAGTTTGTAGTAGGTGTACATATCCCCTATTATATGCGCCAGACCGAGGAAAAAACCCGCGATAGCGTCGGAATGCGAAACTTTCGGTTCGGTCGTGTTGCGAAACACTCTCCGCTTTGCCGAGAAACCGCGCCTCTCGGCGCTCCGACGGGCTTTTTGCCCGGTCGGACACCCTTACCGGGCGGAACTTTTTCCCGCGGCTACACGGAGCGGCAAAGAGGGGAATTTTTTACTTGTGGTAGGGCGACCCCGCGCTTATGCTAAACGCGCGATAGATTTGTTCGCACAGGATAAGGCGCATAAGGCGGTGGGGGTATGTTACGCGGCCGAAGCTAACCGAAACGTCGGCGCGGGCTTTGACGGATTCGTCGACGCCGCGCGAGCCGCCTATAACGAACGTTACGGTATCGGCCGCCAAATACGCCTTGTCGATAATGTCGGCGAGCTCCGCGCTCGAAACGGGCTTGCCGCCTATATCCAACAGCGCGCAAAAGCCGCTCATTTTGGATAAGACCGCCGCGCTTTCGTCCCTTACCGCCGTCGGCGCGTCGGGAAGGTCGGCAAGCTCGGTAATCTCGACCGAGCAAAAGCGCGACAGGCGTTTAAGGTAGTCGGCGAGTCCGTCGCGCAGATACGGTTCCTTGATTTTGCCGACGCAGATTATGCGGACTTTTTTCAACTAGATAATCCAGCCCCAAATAAAGCTGAACAGAGTGGACGCGCCCGCGACAGCCGCCGCGCCGATATAGAACACGTTGTCGGCGAGGGCGGGCTTGAAAAGATTTTTGACGAGCTTGCGGCCGTAAACCTCGTTATCGAGCTCCAATTCGCTGACAAGCGCGGGATTTTCGTTCCCCACGGGAACGACGCGTCCGTGCGTAACGTCGAAGCCCGCGTCCTGTATAAACTCCTTCTTTTTGCGGAGTTTTTCGTGCGAGTTAAGGTGCCACAAAAGCACGGCGAGGCCCGCGAAGCACGCGCACACGGCAAGATATATGCCGAACACCGCGCCGAAGGACGTTTGGATTTGAACGTCGAGCCGCTCGTAAAAGCCGCCGCCCCACCAGCCGTAGGTCGAGGCGTAATCGAGGTAGACGCTTACGGAGTTGTTCATAAAGTGGATTATCATAGCGGGGAAAATCGAGCCGGTTTTAACGACGACGAACGCCATAAAGGCGCCGAAAAGCGCGGTATAGCACACCTGCGTTATGTTTTGGTGAAAGAGTCCGAAGGCGACCCCCGCTATTACGAGCGTGTTGCCGAGTCCGAAGCTGTCGCGGAGCGTGGTTAAAAAGCCGCCGCGCATAGTGAATTCCTCGCAAAAGCCCGGCAAAATTCCCGTGAGGAATATGCTGAGTATAAAGAACGCCGCCGGATACGTTTCGTCCGACTGCGAATGCGTGTAGCCGAAAAGCGAAATTATAATCTGCCAAAGCGTGGAGATTCCCATCGTTACGAACAGCGCGAAAACGCCCAACGCGGCCGCCAAAACGTAGTTGTACCAGCGCGTTTTGCGGAAATTAGAAAATTGCAAAACCTCCTTAGCCGACTTTTTTTTGAACGCGAACACGTAAAAAAGCACGGGCATAACGAGCAAAAAGAGAATTTGCAAAACGAGCGTAAATATAACGTCGACCGTTATATCCGACATCGGCACCGCCGAATACAGAAGATTCAGCCCCGTCCTTACCGCCAAAAGCGCGCACGCCGAGCAAAACAGCATAACGCCCGTCAATCGGTAGTTCCTTTGGCGGGGGTCGCGATCCTTGACCGCCCCCGCGTACAATTCAAGTTCCCGCATTTAGACCTCCTATAAAAACCGTAATCCACATAAAGACGCATATCGCCGCCGCGACCCAAAACGCGAACGTTTCGCCGTTCGTTATTCCGCCGGGGCGCTTCGGCGTTTTGCCGCTTAAACCGCCGACGGGCGTTTCGCTTGCCGCTTCGGCGTCCGAGTCCGCATAAATTTCGCCGCGCAAGTCCGCGGACGAGCCGGAATTCTTTTCGGCGTCCGCGTCCGCATAGATTTCGCCGCTTGCGCCGGCGGCTTTATCGTTCGCGGCATAAATTTCGCCGCCTATACTCTCCGCTTTCGCGTCCGTAGTGTATAGCGGCGCGGCGACGGCGGGACGGGCGGTAAGCGGCATATTTTGAAGCCCTAGCCCGCCGCTTATAACCGCGCGCTTTCGCTTTTTGATAAGCAATAGCAGCCCCGCGAGGGCGGCGCAAAAAACGGCCGTAAACGCGAGCGACAGCCCTACGGCGGCGCCGACGTTCGATTCGGCGTAGCTTAAAGCCCCCTCTACGGGCGCTCTCAGGGGCGTGTATTCGATGATAAGCGCGAGGGCGTTACTCGACGCGTGCAGCAGCATAGGCGGCAGAATCGAGCCCGAATAAAGGCACAGGACGGCCGCCGCCGCGCCCAAAAAGAATTGATAGACGGTTTGGGCGGGGTTCATATGCATAAGCGAAAACGCCAAAGCGGACAGCAAAACAGCCGTAACGGGCTTGAATTTTTTGCGCAAGCCCGACAGCAACGCGCCCCGGAATATAAGCTCCTCGCAAAACGGCGCGGCGATTACGTACACGAAGCACCCGAGTACAAAATCGAACGGCGCGACCATATCGACGCCCGACGCCGAAAAGCCCGCCTTGTCTAAGAGGACGGCAAACCACAACGTCGGGGCGTAAAACGCCAAAAGACAGCAAAGCGCCAAAAGCGGCGCGAGCGCGAGCGGCAACATATCGCGGCGGTTAAACGTTAAAACGCTTACGCCGTAGCGCGGCCGTATAACGGTAAAATAGAAAACCCCGAAAAATCCGAGCTGCAAAACCGCCATAAGCGCAAAATTAAATATAGCGTTGCCGGCAAGGTCTATGCCGGCGGCTTTTTGCGCCGAAAGTATTATTACGGCGAACAAAAATTGCGCCGCAAGGCTCGTAAGCACCGCAAAAAGATACGCGATCGAGCCGAGGCGGGCGGTCAATAGCTTTCCCGAACTAAAATTCATACGCGCTCCTCCCCTCACCCTATCCTGTAAAGTCCGCTCATAGCGGCCGCCGGGGCGACCTCGAGCGTAACGTCGGCGTCGGGCCTTATTCCCGCGGCGAAAAGCCTGTCGGCGACCGAACGGAGCGCAAGCTCGGGCGAATTATTTTCGCGCGACAGGTGCGCCAAAAGCGCGCGGCGAAGCCCGAAGCCGACAAGCCCGGCGATGGCGTCCGCGCACGCGTCGTTAGAAAGGTGTCCGCGCGGCGACAGTATGCGGTTTTTCAAAAACCTCGCGTAGGCGCTCGACGCGACCAGCGCGGGGTCGTGGTTCGCCTCGATTATCATCATCGCCGCGCCCTTTGCGGCCTCTAAAATCTCGGGCGTAACGCGCCCCAAATCCGTAAAGACGCACGCCTTTGCCGCGCCCTCGCGTATAACGAAGCCCACGCAAGGCACGTCGTGCGGTACGGGAACGGGCGTAATAACAAGGTCGCCCACGCGGAATTCGCCGTCGCCGTATTCGACATAATTCGTTTTGTCGAGCCGCCCCGCCCGCGCGACCGCCGGGGTCGAACGGTAATGCGAATAGACTACCGCGCCCGCGCTCCTTACAAGCGAGCCGATTCCGTTAATGTGGTCGCCGTGGCTGTGCGTAACCAAAACGGGTATGCCCTCGGCGCTCGCCCCCAGCACGCGCAAAGACTTGCGCACCCTTGAAAGCGGGATGCCGCAATCTATTAAAAGCTCCGTTTTTTCGCCCGCGACATAGATACAGTTGCCCGTACTGCCGCTCGAAAGCGAACACATTTTAATGCTCATACAGCTATTATACCTAAAACGCGCGGATTTAGCAAGTGAAAACACGCCGCTAACGCAAAATGATAAATTGATTATATTTTCCGCGCCTCCGCCAAAAGTATAAACCGGCGTACTAAGAGGGAAACCGCCGAACGCGACGGACAAATCCATATACCTTAGGTCTTTTTCCGGTAGGGAAAGTAGGGAAATCCCTACTTTCCCTACCAAATATCAGCGGCCATTATTTAGAATTGCACCGCCCCGACGCCAAAGGCGACACTAATAGAGGGGAATTTTGGGAAACAGCTAAGTGCGGCGGACAGGCAACCACCCCGCCGCCAAAGGCGACACTAATAGAGGGGAATTTTTGCGGGCGAGGCACTCCGCAGAGGGGAATTTTGGGGAATGGCTAAGTGCGGCGGACGGGGCAATTTGCTCTTCAACGGCTTATCGGTCGCTCTCGGCTCATCCATTGAATTCCCCTCTATGGAGGGGTGGCAACGGAGTTGACGGGGTGGTTGAGTGTCCGTCGTAGGGCGGTTTATATATGCCGCCGACTAAGACCCTTACCACCCCGTCGCTAACGCGCCACCCCTCCATAGAGGGGAATTTTTGCGGGCGAGGCACTCCCCGGAGGGGAATTCAAAGGATATGCCGATAGCCGCAGACATCCTCCACGCAAAGGGAATTTTGGGTCGCTATTTGTCCGTCGCCGCGTCGGGCGTTGTGCCGCTCCCGGCGGTGATTAACGCCGTGCCGACGATTTCGTCGACGGGGAGCGAAAAGGAAAAGCCGCTGCCGTCGGTGGAGAGGCCCACGTTTTTGTAGACGGCCATCATAATGTCGTGGCGGAAAGCGTTTTCGGTAAGAATCATAACGATTTCTTTTTCCGGCTCGATGGCGAAACCCAAAAACTTTTCGGATTCGATTTGACCCGTGCCGCGCCCGTTGACGATTGTGCCGCCCTTGGCGCCCGCGCCGCGAGCCGCCTCCATTACGGCGACGGCGAAGCCCTTGTTGACTATCGTCAGAATTAACGAATACCCGTTAGCGTCCATAGTTATCTGTTTGTTACTCCCTTGCGTTTATTAGTTTAGGTTTTGAATAAGCTTGACGACTTCCATATTGCTGACGCTGTTAAGAGGGACGCTGAACGCGAGTCCCCCGCCGCCGCCCACGACCGACTCGGCTTTAAGAAGACCGAAAAGCTCCTTTACGCGGTCGGAGTCGGCGACTAGGACGACGACGGCCTTTTCGCGCTCGCCAAGCGACAGCATAGACGAAATCTCGTCCGGGGCGGTGCCGCGTCCTAAAAAAGCCGAATGCAAAAGGAACTTGTTGTCGTTCAAAAGCTGAACGAGTTTTTTGTCCTTCGTTCTGTCCGTTATTACGGTAACGAGTTTAAGTGGTTTAACGTCGGTGTTCATAAAATTATCTCCGTTAAGCGTTAGCTTATGTGTCGAAATCGACGGTGTCGAGGGTGTCGGCGTCGTTCCCGTCTATATTATACCGCGAATCGCCGTCAAAATCAACCGTTTTGGCCGTATCGCCGCTAAGCGGAATCTGCCCGGCCTTGGCGAGCAGAACCTCGCGCTTGCCGATACGGTGCGTTTTTAGCTTGAACGCCAAACCCACAAGCTGTATTATTACGAGCGGCGTCATCGCGACGAACGCCACGAGTCCGAACGCGTCCGCGAAAACTTTGCCGCCTATCGCCGAGCTTGCGCCTATGGCGAGCGGCAACAGGAACGTGGCGGTCATAGGCCCCGACGCCACACCGCCGCTGTCGAACGCTATGCCGGCAAAAATCGGCGGCACAAAGAACATTAACAGCATCGAAACGCCGTAGGCGACTATGATAAACCACCATATCGAAACGCCCGTAAGGACGCGCACCATAGCGAGTCCTATACTTACGGCGACCCCTAAGCACAGGCTTGTTAGCATCAGCTTTTTGGAAATCGCGCCGCCGGTGATCTCCTCGACCTGCTTGTTAAGGACGTGAATCGCGGGCTCCGCCAAAACTATAAGACAGCCCATAACCATTCCGAGCGGTATCAAAATCATTTTATAGGAGCGCGACGCGATAACGCCGCCGAGCGATTTTCCCATAGGCATAAAGCCGACGCTTACGCCCGCCAAAAACAGCGTCAGCCCAACGTAGGTGTAGGCTATGCCGATTATTATTCTTATTATCTGCGCCTTGGGCAATTTTAGGAGCGTAAGGTTGAACAGAAAAAATACGCCGATTACGGGCAAAAGTGCGAACGCGACCTCCTTAGCTTGATGGAGTATCCCCTCGCCCATAAGCCGCATTATGCCCGAAAAGCCCGCGAATTCGGGGACGGAGTTATCGGGCGGAGCGACCGAAACGCCGCCGACAAGCCCGATTATCATAACCGCGATTATGGGGCCGACCGAGCAAAGCGCTATCATTCCGAAGCTGTCGTCGCTGCCGCTCTTGCCGCCGCGAATGGCCGCGAGGCCTATGCCAAGCGCCATCAAAAACGGCACCGTTATGGGGCCCGTCGTTACGCCGCCGCTGTCGTAGGCGATCGCCAAAAAGTCCGGCGCCAGCGCGTGAACGGCTATCGCGAGCGCGAAAACCACCAAATAGCAGCCCATCAATATGTATGTCAGCTTAATCTTGAAAAACGTCTTTACGACCGACAGCGCCAAGAACAGCCCCACGCCCGCGCCCACTATATAGACGAGCGCCTTGGAATTTAACTGCTCCGACAGCACCACAAGGTCGGGCTCCGCCACCGTGATTACGAGTCCTATGACGAACGCCACGCCCAGAACGAGCGGAAAACGGCTTCGCTTGGTCTTTGATAGCATAGTGCCCACGCTGTTGCCCATCGGCATCATGGCGACGTCCGCCCCCAGCGTAAAAAGTCCCATTCCGATCGTAAGGAAAAACGCGCCGACTAGGAACAGCCATATAAGCCGTCCCTCGACGCCGCCCACCGACAGGGCGGTTATTACCACGAGAGCCGTTATGGGCAGAACCGACAACAGCGACTCGCGCAGCTTTTCCAACAACGATTTGCGCAACTTCCGCTCCCTATTTTTCTATATTATAAATGTACCCTATTTGAATCTTTTTGTCAACTTTTTTCGCACAACTTTTTTCGCAAGTTTTATAAAAGTCTTGACAAATCAAGAATATAGGCGTATAGTAGTGGTAATAGTATTACGGCGGCGTAAATAAAATTCCGGCGCCGGGGCTTTCTAAAAAGGAGTACATAATGAATTTTAGCGAAATCGAACCGAATCGACGGGATGCGTTCTTGGACTTACTGGATACGCATTTGAGAGGTTCGTCCGGTAATTTGAAAAAAGATAAATGCTTGCCGCCTATGCTTTTAACGACGGGAAAGGAATCAAACGTCGCCAGATGCCTTGTGCCGAAAAGCGGCAAATACGACGTAGACGAAGCGTTTGAAGCCGCGTTGCTCATATTAAAATCCGAGGATTACGATAACGCGCTTTTTTCGTACAGCACAAAAGTCGGGTTAAGCGACGGGCGACCGGTCAAAGCCTTAAAATCGTTTGTAATCGGCAAAAACGGGTTGACTGTCGTATTCTTTACGCCCTATCGGATAAAGGGGCTGTTCAAAAAGCGGGTCTTGTATGAAAAGAGCATAATCGGCGAAATCGTCGAAGATATTTTCCAAAATGAAAATCGCAAGTTTTAGGGTCGATCACAATAAGCTGGAAAAGGGCGTTTACGTCAGCCGACGCGACGGGGACACCGTTACGCTGGATTTGCGTATGGCAAAGCCGTACGTTGACCCGCTTTTGGATAATTCGACGCTGCACTCGTTGGAGCATACTTTGGCGACCGCGCTGCGAAACGGTAAACGCGGCGCGAACGTGGTTTACTGCGGCCCTATGGGGTGTCAAACGGGTTTTTACTGCGTTTTTTTCGGTCTTAACGACGCCGAAATTTTTGACTGTGTGCGCGACACTTTCCGCTTTTTGGCGACGCAAAGTTACCCTATGCCGGGCGCCGCCCGCGCCGAATGCGGCAACGCCCTAAATCTTTCGCTCGATAAAGCCGTCGCCGCCGCCAAAGCCTACTACGCCCTTATAGAGGACAAAACGGAATTCGACAAGTATCCGGAATAGGGCGGAATTTTTTTAAGCGGTTAGAATTTTTAGAAACGACCCGCCACCGGCGACAGAGACGGACGGGCAACCGCCACGGCGGCGGACGGGCAACCGCCCCGCCGCCAAAGGCGGCACGAACCGAGCCGTCAAACGGCGAAGCCGTTTGTAGGGCGTGCGAGCTTGCGAGCTAAGCCCGTCGACAAGGCGAGGCACTCCGCAGAGGGGAATTTTGGGGATACGCCGAGTGCGACAGGCAGGCAACCGCCACGGCGGCGGACGGGCAACCACCCCGCCGCCAAAGGCGGCACCCCTCCGCAGAGGGGAATTTTGGGGATACGGCGACAG
>JAISMM010000069.1 GCA_031276725.1 Clostridiales bacterium
GGCGTCGAACGATATAGCCACAACGTTCTCTTCGGTTTCCACGGCGTAGATCGGCAGCTTTTTGACGCTTTGACCGCTCCACACCCGCGCCGACCGCGTAAGCCCCACCCCCAAAGAGGCGAGCAACATAACGGTTGCGATTATCGCGGCCTTAACCGCCGCCCTCTTTTTGATACAAACGAATCTCATTGCGGCTATTCTCCTATTATAACAGATTTAAACACTAAATTTCAACGTTTTTTAGCATATTTTATCGAATTATGAGGAATTTTTCTTGCGTTTATCCGATAAATAGCCCAAAAATATAACGTTCAATTTAATTTATGCCGCAAAATGCCGAAATAGAACAACAAAAGACGCCGTTTCCCCCTCTCGCAAAGCCGCAAAAAAGCGTCGGGCAACCGCCGCCCGGCTTAAATATAATTTTTTAAGGAGAGCCGCCGAGAGCGGTTAACCGGCAACCACCCCGTCGGCGTTCGCCGCCGCGAACCGAGCCGCCAAACGGCTTGCCGTTTGCAGGGCGAGCGAACTTGCGAGCAAAGCCCGACCACGCGGGCGAGGCACTCCCCGGAAAACTCCGACCCAGAGTGGCGATTTTAAGGCGATGGATTTTTTAGACCGAAATTGACTTATTTTTGCAGGCAATAGCGCCGCTATTGCCAAAAAAAGAAGGAAATTTACGGCAAAAAAGACGCGCCTTAAAGTCGACTAAACTTGTTCGGGGTTTTCCATAGAGGGGAATTTTGGAGAGCCGCCGAGAGCGGTTAACCGGCAACCACCCCGTCGGCATTCGCCGCCACCCCTCCATAGAGGGGAATTGCGGCGGGCAAGCAACCAAGAAAGCTTGTTAAAGGGCAAAAGCTATTATAGCGCACTCGGTTATTCCCTTGAATTCCCCTCCGCGGAGGGGTGGCAACGGAGTTGACGGGGTGGTTCGGCAACCGGTTTTAACCGATTAAAAATCGGTCAGCTTTAATACACTGTTTTTAAGCGGCGGACAATCGCCTCACGGTATTTTCACCGACCCTTAGCGTTATTGTAAGCGCGAAGAGCCGCCTCCATATAGTTGGGGGTGTCGGTCGCCGTGGCGCCGGTGGAATTTACGGACGTATCCAACCCCTCGAAACCGTGGGTCAAAAGGTAATTTTCCATTCTTTCGACGTTGCCGCGCCAGCCTAAACCGAGTCCCGCGATATTCGCACTCCAATACGTCGAATAACGCTTGCGTATGCTTTGGTAGGTCGTGGTAAACGGAATTTTGGCGTTTCGGGAGTTTAGGATAAAGCCGTACTCCGTGTCGCTTACTTTTGTGCCGTAAAAGGCTTTGCCTCGGGCTACGCAATCGTAGTACCATTCAAGCCCCTCGCCCTCGGTTTTAGCGTAATCGAATAAGTTTGCGACCTCTTTACCGCCCGCCTTGCCGCTGTAACCGACAAACTTGCCGTCGTCCGTAACAATGTCAAAATAGTTATCGTCCAAAACGAGCACCTTGTAGTAATATTTTGTTCCCAGCTTGACGGCGGCCTGCGCCCTGACCGCTTCGGAATAACCGTTATACGTCGCCTCGGACATTTCGCCCGCGTAGTCCACGTTGAAAATTTCGTCGAATTGAACCTTTTTGGGGAAGCCCGCGCCGTCGAGAATAACGGTTACTTCCATAACGGTGCCGTTGTGCCCCTTGCCGATTCCGACGCCCGTCGAGCCCGCCGCGCCGTATTCGGAGCAAGCGAGCGGCCCGAACGCCGCGACGAGCGCCAAAATTGCCGTTAAAAACATTCCTTTGATTTTCATAATTTTATCTCCTATATATTTTTTATGATTTGTGTTAATTAGTTTTGCCGTTCACCCGGCGTAATTGTGAATGCACTTACTCGGGCATACCGAAACGCAGGCGCCGCAGGCGGTGCATTTGTCGTAATCGATTATCGCCAAATTGTTGGAAAGCCTAATCGCCTCGGCGGGGCATTTTTTTTCGCACAGACCGCAGGCGATGCAGCCGTTTTCGCAAACCGAGCGGACGTCCTTGCCGCGCCACGTGTTGGAACACGCCACATAGACCTTGGCGTCGAACGGTATGCGGCTGATAATCTTTTTGGGGCAAATCGAGACGCACATACCGCAAGCCGTACATTTTGCGCCGTCGACGACGGCGACGCCCGTATCCTTATCGACCGAAACGGCCCCGTACTTGCAATACTCGTTGCAGCTGCCCAAGCCCATACAGCCCACGCGGCAAGCCTTGTTGCCGCCCGCCAAAAGCTCCGCCGATTGGCAGTCGCCGAAGCCCTGATACGCGTGCTTGTCGCGGCACTTGTTGCCGCCGTTACAGTGAACCACCGCGACCAGCCGCTTAGAGGCGCCGCCGCTTTGACCCAAAATTTTGGCGATATTATCCTTATTTTCGGCGGAGGTCGGATTGCACTGGCTCAGCTTCGCCTTGCCCGAAACGAGCGCCTCGGCGAACGCGTCGCATCCGGCGCAGCCGCAGCCGCCGCAGTTGACGCCCGCCAAAAAGCGCGAAACGTCGTCGATTTTGGGGTCGCGCTCCACCTTGATTTTTTCGCCCAAATACGCGAGCGCAAACCCAAGCGCCCCCGCGATCAATATAAAAATAAGCACCGGAACTATAAACGTAAAAAATACGTTCGCTCCGTCCGCCGTTACCGCCGCTCCGCAACCGCCGCTTGACATATGTTATAAACCTCCTTTTGAATTAATTGTCGCGCTCTCGCCTTTTACCGCGCCCGCCGCGAACGAACGGTCGCGCCGCGGACGGGCAACAGTCGCCGAACCGCCGAGGGCGCGTACTTCCGCGTACGTAACCGAATCGGCAAGGCAAGCGTAGCCCGTATCCGGCGATGACCGTTCGTTCGCATTCGTTCACTTAAAGAACGACAGCCCGGCAAACCCCCCGAACGCCAACGCCATCAAGCCCGCTATAATAAGGGCTATGGGCAGACCGCGAAAGGGCTTGGGGACGGGGGCGAGGTCGACCTTTTCGCGAATGCCCGCCATCAATATAAGGGCGAGCGTAAAGCCGACGCCTATACTGAACGAGCCTACGAACGTTTGCAAAAGGTCGTAGCCGCTTGTGATGACGGCGTTCGCCGTACCCAAAACGGCGCAATTGGTTGTTATGAGCGCCAAATAGACGCCCAAGGCGGCGTAGAGGGCCGGGCTGAAACGCTTTATAAGAATGTCCAAAAGCTGGACGAGGGCGGCTATTATAAGTATGAAGGTGATCGTTTGCAGGTATACGAGATTCAAGGGAACCAAAACGTAGTGGTAAAGGATATAGCAGACGACGCTCGAAACGGTTATGACGAACGTAACCGCAAGCCCCATTCCGATCGCCGAATTAGTCTTTTTGCTGACGCCCAAAAAGGGGCAGATTCCGATAGACTGCGACAAAACTATGTTGTTGGTAAAAACGCCCGCGATTACTATCGCTATTACGACGGTAAAATAATCCATATGCTATTCGCCCTCCTTGACTAACTTTTTGCGCAAGCCTTCCTTGTGCATTCTAAGCAGCGAGTTAAACAGCGCCATCAACAGCCCGAGTACGATAAAGCCGCCCGGGGTGGTCGCGAACACCTTCATACCCGCCGCCGCCAGCGTTTGGCGTATCGCCCCCAACAGGCAAATCGACAGCACGAAACCGATGCCCATCGACGCGCCGTCGAGCGCCGAGTAGCCGATTCCGTTCTTGCTCGCGAACGATTCGGCGCGCGCGAGTATTATACAATTGACGACGATAAGCGGAATGAATTCGCCGATGCTCCCGTTAAGCGCGGGCAAAAACGCTTCTATGAACATTTGCACAATCGTAACGAACGTGGCGATTATTATGATGTAGGCGGGCAGACGCACCTTGTCGGGAATTACTTTCCGGAGCGCCGAAACGAATATGTTCGAGAACACCAAAACGAACGCCGTAGCAAGCCCCAAGGCGAACGCGTCGGTTATGTTGGTGCTTTTTGCTATGGTGGGACACATTCCCAAAACGAGTATAAACACGGGATTGCTTAAAACGCCCCCCAGCGCCGTTTCCTTAAACTTTTTGACGTCCATATTTACGCGCCCTCCTTTACGGCGCGATAGCATTCGCCCGACAGCGCGAGATTTTTTTCGACGCCCGAGGCGGAGCCCGCCGCCGTCGCCCCCGTGGACGAAAGCACCTGACCCTGCGTCATAGCCGTTTTGCCGATTACCGCGCTTTTGAGCTTTTCGTATTTGTCGGCGTCCTCCAAGAGGTAGTCGCCCGAGGTGCGAACCGCCGCAAAGCCGTTAATTTTGCCGTCCGTCCCGTAGGAAGTCAGCAGAATCATAATCTGACTGCCGTAGCCGGTAGATTGCGTTTCGGTGATAATACTGCCCGCGTACGCGCCTTTTTCCGCCTTATAGACGGCTAAAACCGACGAGCCGCCCGCGCCGTTATTCTTATTAAACGCCTCCAAATCAAAGTCCGCGTCAATCGAAAAATAGCTTTCGTCAAGCGCGGTCGCGTCGTCCGCGCCGGTTGGGAGCATAGCGTTCAATTGCGTTACCTTGTCCGCGTCGAGCTTAGGAACGTACTTGGGAAAGAACCTGTTCGCGAGCGCGAGCAGAACGACGGACACGACCGCGATCGCGATAAGGGCGGCGGCGGCTTTAAGCGAGTTTTTCATAGTGGCGCTCATTATTTTTTGCCCTCCCTCTTCGCTCCCGCGTCCGTCGCGGGCGGCGGCGTTACGGTAACGGGCGGCGGTTTTTGCGGCCGCGCGTAGCCGAACGGCTTTGGAACGACGTATTTATCGATGAGCGGCGCGGCTATGTTCATAAGCAATATCGCGAAGCTCATACCCTCGGGCATAGCGGTAAAGACGCGGATAACGACCGTAAAAAAGCCTATCCCCGCCCCGAAAATCATTTTGCCCCAAAACGTGTTCGGGCTTGTGGAATAGTCGGTCGCCATAAAGACGGCGCCGAATACGAGTCCCCCCGCCATAACGTTGGCGAACACGTTGTTGAGGATTCGCGGCCCGCTCCCGCGCCCGAGAGCGTCGAACAAAAACGCGAACGCCGCCGCGCTTGCGACGACCGCGAGCGGCAGTCTAAAATCGATAATCTTTTTGACCGACAAATAGACGTAGCCGATAAGTACGGCTATCATAGATGTTTCGCCCGCCGCCGCCGCGCCCCGGTTGCCTAAAAACATATTAAGGAACATACTTTGGTTCGACGTCGATTTTGCCGCCGACGACAGCCACGTCGCGCCCGTGGCGGCGTCCGCCAAAAATCCGACGGTGCCGACGGCTTTAAGTCCGAACGACAGCATTATGAAGATTCTTGCGGCGGCGGCGGGGTTGGCGAAGTTCTTGCCTATGCCGCCGAACAGCATCTTGACGAGCGCGATCGCGAACACGCCGCCGATAATACAAATTAAAACCGTATCGAACGAAAATATAATATTTTCAACGGTTCTTGCCGCCCCGGCGGCGTAAAAATTAAAGTCCCAGCCGCCGACTATCAAGCGCGAGGGCAGATTGAGCGCGAGTATAAGCCCCGTTACCACGGCGGACAAATCCTTGACGCTCGACTTTTTTAACGCCGCGCGCGAAAAATCCTTTTTTTGAGCGCAACCGAACAAAAGCTCCGTCCCGACCGCCGCGCCCGCGCAAACGACGGCGTTAATTAGGACGTGATAGCCGAAAAAGAAGACGGCCGCCAACAGCGCGGGCATAAGCGCGATAATAACGTCGAGCATAATGCCCCTTGTGGAATTGCCCGCCTTTGTTACGTGCGGCGACGCCGAAACCGTTAAATTACTCATTTGCCGCCTCCCTGCGCCTTCTTTTTTGCAAGCCGTATCGATTGGACGAGCGGCCGCTTAGCCGGGCAAACGAACGCGCAGCAGCCGCATTCTATGCAGTTGCGCGCTCCGTATTTTACGGCGTTTTTAGCGTCGCCCGCCAAAATGTACGAGTCTATATACATGGGCATAAGCTTCATAGGGCACGCCGCCGCGCACTCGGCGCAGTTTATGCAAGGCCCCGGCTCGCCCGTAAACGCCTCGGAATCCGTCAGCAATAAAAGACTCCCCGACGTTTTTGTCGCGGCTATCCCCGTGTCCGAAACGGCAAAACCCATCATAGGCCCGCCGCTTATCATTTTGACGGCGGGCGTTTCGGATTCGCCGCCGCAGAATTCGATTATATCGCGGTAGGGCGTGCCGTTGCAGACCCATATGTTGGACGGATTTTTGATTCCGCGCCCCGAAACCGTCATAACGCGGCGGTAGAGCGGCTGACCCTTCGAGACCGCCAAATACGCCGACAGCGCGGTGTGAACGTTATCGACAAGCGCGCCCACGCTCGCGGGCAGCTTCCCGACGGGGACGCGCCGCCCCGTAACGGCGTAAATGAGCTGCTTTTCCGCCCCTTGGGGATACTTGGTTTTTAGCGTAATAACGGCGGCGGCGAGCTTGTTGTCGCGTATATAGCGGCCCACCCTGTCGATAGCGTCGGGCTTATTTTCCTCTATCGCTATAACAAAATTGTCGAGTCCCGCGCCCCTTGCCAAAATTTGCGCGCCGCGCACAAACTGCTCGGTGTAGTCGAGCATAATACGGTAATCGCACGTAATGTACGGCTCGCATTCGGCGCCGTTTATTATAAAGGCGTCGATTTTTTCCTTGGCGGCGAGCTTCATCGCCGTGGGAAAGCCCGCGCCGCCCATACCGACTACGCCGCACTCGTCGAGCCTGTCGCGGATTTTTTCGGCGGACGGATCGTCGAGGGACGGAAGCTCCCGCGGCTCGCCCGCTCCGTCGTTGTCGATAACTATATGGGGGCAGTAGCCCGATGGGGTCGCAAGCTCCCTTATGTCGGCGACGACTCCCGACACCGACGAAAACACGTTCGACGACAGCGCTCCGTCCGCGCGCGCGATAAGCGTCCCCGGCGCCACCGCCGCGCCTTTTTCGACGACCGGGACGGCGGGCCGGCCCAAATGCTGTTGCACGGGAATGTAGACCGTTTTCGGCGCGGGCATAACCGAAACGGCGGCGCGCTCCGAAAGCTCTTTATTGTGCGAGGGGTGAACTCCGCGCAAAAAAGTCGACGGTTTTAATGATTCTGCCAAAACTACCTCCCGCATAGTCTAATGATTACGCCTATAATTTTATCACAAAACCAAAAAGTTGTAAATTGTATTTAAGCGCGTTTTTATTAATTTAACAAGTTTTTTGTATTTTTTTGTTTTTTTGCCCTAATATCTTTAATGAAGGTTACAATAATGCAGACCAATTGATACACGCCGAGCGCCGCCAAAAAAATTCCGAAGTATTTTGCGAGCGCCTTCGCCTCGACGAGCTTAGCCAAATACGACGCGCCCACCCCCGCCGCCACCGCAGGAAGCGACACCCACAGCAAATACCCGAATCTGACGAGCTTGTTTTTTAGGTGAATTATCAGCGCGGCGATACTCATCGGTATAAACGCCAAAAGATTTATGCACTGCGCGACATGCTGTTCCGTCGCGGCGAACATAGTCAAAAGCGGAATCAACAGCGTCCCGCCGCCCATTCCCATCCCCCCGAGCACTCCGCCCGCGACGCCTATCGATATATAAATAAATATTTGCATACTAAAAATAGTTTGCTCAAACCCCCGCCTTTTTAAGCGCCCCGACCCCGCGACGCCTAATCGCCAAAAAACGGTTTGCGATAACATATTGCTTTTAATTCGGTAGGGAAAGTAGGGAAATCCCTACTTTCCCTACCGAATATTAGCGGCTGTCTCCGATCAATTTAACCGCCCCGCCGCTAACGCGGCACGAACCGAGCCGTCAAACGGCGAAGCCGTTTGTAGGGCGTGCGAGCGTGCGAGCTAAGCCCGTCAACAAGGCGAGGCACTCCCCGGAGGGGAATTTTGGGGAATAGCCGATTGCGGCGAGAGGGCGGTTAAAAGAATATCAGCTTAACGCCCACGCCGATCATAGAGAGGGCAAAAATCAGGCCGACGATTTTGGCGGGGAGGATTTTTAGGAGAAAGGCGCCGGCGACGCCGCCCGCGAGGACGCCGCCCGAGACGGTGAGGGCGGGGAACAAATCGAAGCTGCCGTTAAGGATATACATAACGGCGCTGGCGATACTGATTGGCAGGATTACGAGTATGGCGGTGGCGTGGGCGGTTTTGGTGGGCTCTTTTAGAACTTTTTCGAGAAGCGGGACGCAAAGCATTCCGCCGCCGGAGCCGAAAAAGCCGTTTACGAATCCTATAAACAAGCCGCCCGCCGCAGATAACGTTTTTTCTAAAAATTTATTCATTATAAATACTTTTACCAGGACGATAAATAGTTTTACCCGAACGGGCGCAAAATACAAGCGGGAGTAAATAATTTTTTGAAAAATTTAGGGCGTTTTCGGTTGCTAAAATTTATAAAATGCTTTATACTTATAGGGTATGCGTCGCGGATAGAGCGGCGCGTGCCGTAATTGCGAATAACCGTAAGGATAAAGAGATGGACGAAGTGCGAAAAACTAATTGCAAATTAAGATACGCGGCGGCTTTTTTGGCGCTGCTTTTGGTCGTGCTGTGCGCGGGGCTTGCGGGACTTATGCCCCGGCGGACGGCTTACGCCGACACGGATTTTGAGGAATTTACCGCGACGGCGCTTACGCTCGACAACGGGAGCTTTTCTAATTCCGGCGGCAGCTTTCCCGGAGCGCCGTCGGGCTGGACCGAAACGGCGACGGACGGCGGCTTTGAAAAGGGAGCGTCGATAGGCGGCGTAATCGACCTTGACGCCTTTAACAACGAGGACAGCATAACTAAGTCGGAGCTTAAAGAATACCCCGAATATAAGAGCGACCCTCTGCCCAAATCCCCTTTCGGCGAAAAGGACGGGCAGATTAAGGGCGACCGCAAATTCCTTATGATAAACACGACCGCGCGCACCGAAACCGCGTTCGGCTACACGTCGGGTTCGCTGACATTGGCGGCGAACGGCTACTACCGCGTTTCGGCGTGGGTCAAGACGGGCGACTTTGCGGGCGACAAGGGCGCGGCGATAAGGCTTAGCGGACTCGGCGGCGACTACGCCTTTAACAGAATAAACACGGCGCGGGGCATAGCCGACCTTGATAACGACACGTTCGACGGCTACAACACATACGGCTGGCGCCGCTACGCCTTTTATGTAGCGACGGGGCCTCTGGGCGACAAGACGGTAACGGTTACGCTCAGCGTTGGCGACCGCTATAAGGCCGAAAAAGACGACGAAACAGACGGCGGCAACACCGCCTCGGGCTACGCGTTTTTTGACAACGTGGAGGCGGAGCAGATTTCGGCGACCGACTACAACGATTTTTCCGCCGACTACGACCCCGACTCGAACGATTTTAGCAAATACGACAAATTTATAAATCTCGCGCTCGACAGCGCGTTTGACGGCGACGCCCAAAGAGAGGCGTTCGGCTTTGCCGATATGAGCAAGTGGGAGAGCGTTACCGTGAACAACACGGCCGCCACGAAGGCGACGGTCGTTTCGGCGGAGGAAGACCTTACCGACGAGAACGCATTCGGGCTTAAAAGCTCGCCCGTTTCGTCGACGGGGCGCCAAAACCACGGCGGGCAGGCGGGCGCGGGCGCCGAATACCTTGATAAGGTTCTTGTATTTTCGACCTACACGGGCAAGAACGATTACGGCGCGAACCTATACGAGCGCGCCGCGATAGGCCGCGAAAGCGAACCGCTCACTATAAAAAGGTTCGCCTATTACCGCCTTTCGGTTTGGGTCAAGACCGACAGCGTGTCGGGCGGCGACGGCGCGGCGCTCGTGTTGAAGTCCGATAAGCCCGAGGACGCGAAGGGCGAAAAGTTTACCGAATTTTCGATTACGAACGCGGC
The DNA here is from genome assembly GCA_031276725.1 of Clostridiales bacterium. Taxonomy (GTDB): domain Bacteria; phylum Bacillota; class Clostridia; order Christensenellales; family Pumilibacteraceae; genus RACS-047. The sequence goes on from JAISMM010000069.1 coordinate 9,894, forward strand.
GGGCGACGCGCAAAACAAGGCGCGTTACGGCTGGAAGGAATACGCGTTCTATATTCAGGGCTCCGCATTAAAGGACTACACGGTCAAGCTGCAGCTGTGGCTCGGGCGCAAGGACGCCGAGAGCGCGGGAACGGCTATGTTCCACAACGCGCGCTTCGACAAGCTGACAAGCTCGCAGTTTAAGGACAACAGCGCGAACGGCACCGCCGTGAATTTTGACTCCGCGTTTTCGGATAACGAGCGCGGCGTGGCGAACGGCGCGTTCTTTTTGGCGGGCGACTACAAAAAATACGAGTTCCCCCTCGCGCCCGCATCGTGGACGGCGATCGACGCGTCGAACGCTCCCGCGAACTACTCGACCGCCAAAAAGGATATAGACGAGTCCAAAATTATGCGCGGGATTATGCCGACCGACTCCGAACATTTTGCCCAAAACGCCGCGCGCTATACCGCCCAAGGGCTTATAAATCCTCGACAGGGCGAGGGCAACGTTTTGGTTATATCGAGTCGCGAACAGACGATTTTGGGCTACCGCTCCGCCGACATAACGGTAACCGCCGACAAGGTGATGAAAATCGGCGTTACTATGCGGCTGCAAAATATCGACGGCTACGGCGCGGGCCTGCTGTTAAAGAGCGGCGAAAACGCGATCGCGAGCATTGAAAAAATCACGTCGACGGGCAACGGCTTTAAGACGTTCGAGTTTTACGTCGAGGGCGGCGCGGCCGACAAGACCGTCGCGCTCGAAATTTGGTTGGGACTCGCCGACCGCAAAAACAACGCCGACAAGCTTTCAAGCGGCAACGTCTACGTTTCGCAGACCTACGCCGAGGCGGACGAAGCCACGCCCTATGCCGACCGCAAGGCGGCGCATATAGCGCGCGTTTCGTCGCCCGTACTCCCCTTGGAATCCGCAATCTACTCGTTCAAGACCGAGGATTTTACGGCGTTCGACCCCTACGACTCCGGCTTTATAAAGTATCCCTATAATTGGTCGCTGACCGCCGTAGGCGGCGCGCCGACGGACAACGTAAAGTACGGCATATTCGACTCGTCCGCCATAAATCTTGCGGGCGGCGAAATTCCTTACGGGTTCAAGAACAAGAACGCCGCCGACGCGGAGGAGCCCGCCAACGCTTACGTGCTGATTTTGAGTAACGGCGCCGCTACGGCGTCTAAGCTGACGCACAACACGCAGTACGCCGCTACCGCGAACAATTACTATGCGGTCGAAATTTCCGTAAAGGTCGAGCTTGACGGCGCGGACGATAAGGCGGTCGGCGCGGGCATAGAGCTTGTCGGCACCAAATATAAGTTCGAGGATATTCGCCAAACGGGCGAAAAGCTCGACACGACATACGATAACGACGTGTTCCGCGTCTATAAATTCTACGTTATGACGGGCGCCGAGGAAACGACTCTGTCGGTCGCCGTAACCTTGGGCAACGCCGACAAAACGAGCCGCTACTGCGCGGGGCGCGTCTATGTAAACCGCGTTTCCGTCAACGAAATCACCAACGTTCTTTACGAGGACGAAACCGCCAAAATCGCCGCGGCGGTGTCCGAGGGCCGCGCCGTTTACGCCCTTAGCGCCGACCTTTCCGTCGCCGAAACCGACGAAACCGTGAAGGACGACGCCGCCCCCAAGGGAGGCTTTAATTGGTGGCTTATCCCCTCGATTCTGTTCTCGGCGGCGCTCGTGCTTGTGCTTATCGGCGTAGTGATCCGCCGCCTTGTCGAAAACACCGCGAAGGCGCACGTCAAGCACGAAAAGATTACCGAGTACGACCGCAACAAGACCCTTAACCGTCAGCACAACGAACGCGCCAAGGACGGCGGCCGCGTTAAGACCGTAGACGGCGACGCTCTGTACGAAAACTTCGACGACGAGTCGGGCGTCCCCCGCCCCGCCGAACAAAAGGTCAAGTCCGCCACGGCCGTTAAGCCCGATCCGGAAGCCGAAACGGCTGCGACGGACGCAAAGGAAGCTCAAACCCCCGCCGCCGATAATACCGACGGAGCGCAAACCCCCGCGGACGCGGCGACGGATACGGCAAGCGACGCGGACGCGACCAAAGAAACGGCAAGCGACGTAGATACGGCAAAAGCGGACGCGGATACGGATAAACCCGAAACCGCCGACAAGCCCGAAGCCAAAAAGCCCGTCGACGCCTACTCCGATGAATTTGAAGACTAAAACCCAATTACGCCTTATTGCGGCAAACTAACTAAACACCGTATTCCGACAAATTTGCGGACTGACTAAACGTCGTTTTATACCCTAACAGCCCTC
>JAISMM010000079.1 GCA_031276725.1 Clostridiales bacterium
AAAATAAAAGAAAATAATAACCGCCCGCTTAGCGACAAAGAGCGCCTTTATGCGGCCGCTTTGCTTGAACGTGCGCTCGAACTTATCGGGATTCCCGCCTATAAACACGGCCATTCCCACATTATAAGCGCCGTGCTGCTCACTCTTGACGAATCCCCCAACGACAAACCGCGACATATCTATAAAAAACTCGCCAAAATCCACAACCGCTCCGAGGAATCCGTCGAACGCAATATCCGTAAAAAAGCGAAACTGCAAAACCTACCAAAAAGTGCGTTTCATAAAAAGCAAGTCCAAAAACCCTTGGAAAAAGCATTATAAATATTTTGGCAAGGACTTTTGCGTATTCCTCGGCATATATTTTTCCGTTACTCTATTGCGCGCCGTTTTCTAACGGATCATTGCTCGATTCGCCGGCATAAAATTATACCGGATTTTTTTACGGATTCCAACAGGCGAAACGGTGGTCGGGCGGGCCGGAGAGGGTCGGGGATATTTCGCGGCACTTGTCGCAAGCGAAACGGCAGCGTGGGAAGAAGCGGCAGCCGGGCGGAGGGTTGACGGGGCTTGTAACGTCGCCCTGCAAAAGCTCGCGGCCGTCGTCGAAGGAGCCGCCCACGGTGAGTATGGCGCCCGTAAGAGCTTTTGTGTAGGGGTGCTTGGGCCGCTTGAATATTTCGGCCGTGGCGCCCTGCTCGACGATGTTGCCCAAATACATAACGGACATATTGTCGGTAAAGTACTTTACTAAGGTGAGATTGTGGGTAATGAACAGATATGTAAGTTTAAGCTCCCTTTGCAGGTTTTTAAGGAGGTTGATTATTTGGGCGTGAACCGAAACGTCGAGCGCGGATACGGGTTCGTCGCAAATAACAAATTCGGGGTTTAGGGCGATCGCTCTCGCTATGACAAGCCGCTGCCTTTGCCCTCCGCTGAAATCCGACGCGTGCCTGTAAAGATCGGAATCGCTGAGTCCCACCATTTCTAGCAGCTCGGACGCCCGTTTTTTGACCGCCGCGTTATCGCGCGCGCCGCTAATGATAAGCGGCTCGCAGATAAGCCGCCACACCTCGAGCCTTGGATTAAGCGACGAAAAGGGATCCTGAAATATCATTTGCATACTCCGCCTGACCGCTTTCAGCTTTGTACCTTTAAGCCCGGTTATTGACCGGCCGTTAAAAAAAATGTCGCCCCTTTCGATATTTTGCAATCTTAAAACGGCTCTTGCCAGCGTGGTTTTGCCGCAGCCCGACTCGCCCACAAGCCCGTAAGATTCGCCCCTGTTGACAGAAAGACTTACGCCGCTCACGGCCGACAGCACGTCGGGCTTTGCGAACAGCTTGTTTTTTATATAAAAATTGACGCTTAAATCCTTAATCTGTAAAATCGGTTCGTTAGTCATCGCCGCCTCCGTTTGCGGAAGAGTCCGGTATATAGCGCCAGCATCTGACCTTGCGGCCGCCGCCGTACTCTATCAGCGGCGGCATTTTTGCGCGGCAAAGCCCGGTGCAGAACGCGCATCGGGGGTGAAAACTGCACCCGGAAGGCTTTTTCATAGGGTTGGGGACGTTATGCGGAATTTGTTGGAGCGGCACGGCGGAGTCGTCGTCGAGAGACGGCACCGCCTTTATCAGGCCTTGGGTGTACGGATGCAGCGGGGCGCCGATTATTTCGGCCGTTGTGCCCTCCTCCATTATCTTGCCCAAATACATAACGTAAACGCTGTCCGCCATATGGGAAACGACGCCCAAATCGTGCGTTATGAGCAAAAGCGCCATATTATTTTCGCGCTGTAAATCCCTCAAAAGTCTGAGAATTTGCGCCTGAATGGTTACGTCGAGGGCGGTCGTAGGCTCGTCCGCTATCATAAGCGCCGGCCTGCACGCCGTGGCGATAGCTATCAGGACGCGCTGTTTAAGCCCGCCGGACATTTCGTGCGGAAAGCTGAAATACCTGCGCTCGGGGTCGGGAACGCCGACCGAGCGCAAAAGCCCGACGGTGCGCGATCTCGCCTCCTTTTTGTTCAGTCCGTAATGGCGGATGATTATTTCGTCTATTTGGCGGCCGACCGTCATAACGGGGTTTAGCGCGGCGGACGGGTCTTGGAATATCATAGATATTTTTCGCCCCCGGACGTTGAGCATTTCCGCCTCGGTAGCCGTTTGCAAATCCGTCGCCCGCTCCCCGTCGAAAAAGAGTATTTTTTGGGCGGTATAAAGCGCGGGAGGCGTTTGCAAAAGCCGCATAAGCGCGAGTCCCGTTACGCTTTTGCCGCAACCCGATTCGCCCACAAGCGCGGCGCATTCGCCCTTGCGGATTGTTATGTCGACGCCCTCGACCGCCTTCAAAAAGCCCGCCTCCGTTACGAACATGGCTTTAAGCCCGGCCGCGCAAAGCGTTATGCCGCCATCTCTACTCATCGCCGCCCCCGTAAGCGCTCTTGATTTTTACCGCCCGCGCAAAATCGATATCGTCCATAGAATCGAAAGCGGCGGCGACGTCGCTCGCCTTTATTTTGCGGAATTGTCTGAACATATTGCCGCTCTTGCCCATACGGGGATTGAATATGTCTTCGAGCGCGTACCCCAGCTGCATAAAGCCTATTACGGTAAAAAATATGGCCAGTCCCGGCGCCAGAACCCACGCCCAATGGCGCGAGGTAAAAGCGTCCTTTTCGGCTCTGACGAGTATTTGCCCCCAGCTGACGGCGCCCGGGTCGCCTAAGCCCAAAAAGCTCATACCCGCCTCGGCGATCATAAGCCCCGCGCTTGCAAGAGCGCAATTCATTATCAGAAGGTGCGAAACGGCGGGCAAAATGTGCTTAAACATTATGTAGCCCTTACCCGCGCCGGCAAGCTCGGCGGCCTTTATGTAGTTGATATTTTTCATACTCATAACCTGCGCCCGAATGATTCTTGCCGTCCCCGGCCACCCGAACACGACGAAAATAAAGATCATCATAAGATAGCTTGACGAAACGTAATTGTTTAGAATTATCATAAGCGGCAGCGTGGGTATGACCAAAAGCACGTCCACTATACGCATAACGATATTGTCCGCCACCGCGCCGAAGTAGCCCGAAACGATGCCCAAAACCGCGCCGATCAGCGTAACCGAAACGCCGGAAATCATTCCTATCATAAGCGAAACCCGTGCGCCGTAGATAAGCTGCGATAAGATGTCTATGCCGTTGGCGTCCGTCCCGAGCAAATGCGCCGCCGACGGTTTTAAGAACCCCTCGGTTATGTTGGGCGTTTTGGGGTCGTAGGGAGCAAGGAGCGGAGCGAGCGCGGCGGCGAGTATTATAAGACCGACCATAATTAGTCCGATCCGCCCCTTGCGGTGCCTCCAAATTTTTACAAGGACGCCCGCCGCGTCCGACGCGACGCCCTTGATTAAATTAAAAAACGCCTTGACCTTTTTGTTCATATCATTCCGCCTTTATCCTCGGGTCGAGCTTATGGTAGACAAAATCCGTAAGCAGGTTGGCAAAAATGGTTATGAACGAATAAAAGAACATTATCGCCTGCGCAAGCTGAAAGTCGCCGATATTTTGCGCCTCTAATAGCAGCGTTCCCATTCCCGGCCACGTAAAAATTTTTTCCAAAAGCACGGAGCCGCCGAATATTCCCGCAAGCGACATTCCTATGCTTGTAACCATAGGCAGAAGGGCGTTGCGCATAGTGTGGCCGTACAGTACGCGCGTTTTGTCGAGTCCTTTGGCCCGCGCCGTAAGAATGTAGTCTTCGTTAACGACGGCGATCATACTGTTGCGCACCATAAGCGCGTAGGAGACTATGCTCCCTAAGCATATAACTATGAGCGGCAGGGCGGCGTGGTAGGCTATGTCGGCTATATCGGAAGCGGGAACGGCCGCGAACACGGCTGCGATTAGCCCGGCAAGCGGCGTAACGAAGACGATAAGCGGCTTTTTGAGAAGCTTATAAAGAACTACCGTAAGCGCGACGGCGCCCGCCGCCACGCCGAAAAAGACCGCCTTATTGATGCTAAGCGAATAGCCGTCGGTCATCGCTCCCCTATACGGAAAAATCGGCACGGCGAAGGCGAACAGCATTACAAAGACGAGCGCCACCCAAAACGAGGGAATCGCCGTCGTTATGGTCGCGTAGTTAAGAAGGGCGTTGTCGACGGCCTTGCCGCGCTTTGTCGAGGCGGTCGCGCCCCAAACTATGCCGGCGACAATCGATATGAGCATACCCGCGACCGACAGCACCATCGACCACGGGATTCTGTCGAACATAACCTTAAAGACGGGCTGTTTGTATATGTACGAGGTGCCGAAGTCGAATGTGACGAATTTTTTTAGGTAGACCAGAAACTGAACCCAAACGGGCTTATCGAAACCGAATTCCTTGCGGACGGCGTTGCGGAGCATAAATTCGTCGTCGGGGATGCCGCGCAAAAACGGCTCGGCGGGATCCTCGAACACGAGCCGGGGCAAAAAAAAGTTGAGCGTGATTACGATAAAAAGAATTAAAAACGAGTAGAGTATTCTTTTTACGACGTACCTTGTGTTCATTAGGCGGTTTTCTCCAAAAACCGTAGCGACGCGCCGTTATAGATGCCGTTGCTTGTCATTTTGATCCAGCCTTTAAAGTTTTTTTCGGTGTACGCCGAAATGTAGTTCGGCGAATAGAGCGGTATCTCCAAATAGAGTTGCTCCAAATACCTTTGCACGGCGCGGGCCTTTTCGTACTGCTCCTCGATGCCCGTCTCGTAGTCCATATCGAAAATCAGATCGATAAGAGTTTCGTCCTTTATGCCCGAATAATTGAAAAGTCTCGGGCTGCCGTTTTCGTAAACGCCGTAACGGGCGTCGAACATTAAAAGCCTGTCGGAGGCGTAAACGACGCTGTTAATGTAGGCGTCGAAATTCGCGCCCTTTTCGTATTTGACGTTTTGCGACGTTTGACCGTCGCCCTGGCGGTACTCGAACCTTAAACCTATTTTTTCAAAGTCCTCCACGAGCGCCTGCACAAGCCGCTGCGAATAGATTCCCGCCAAAATGTCGATCGTAAGCTCCGAGCCGTCGGGCGCGCGCCGGTAGCCCGAGCCGTCCTTATTAAAACCGGCGCCGTCTAAAATCGCGTTTGCGCGGTCTATATTAAATTCCTTTTTTAAGTAATCGCCCCGATCGTCCAAAAGCGCGTGGGGCTGTCCGGGACTTACGAGTCCGCCGTTGACCGCCGTACCGCCGCCGTAAAGAACGTCCCGGATAAGCCTTTCCTGGTCGACCGCGAGCGAAACGGCCTGCCTTAACGCCCGACCGTTGCCGCCGAATTTGTCGTCGCCGAACCGCCCCTTGTCGCCCGCGTTAATCAGCAGCGTGGTAATAAAATCGTATTCGACCGATGAAAGCTTAATATTGGGGTAAAGGTCGGCTTTTTCGCCTATCAGATAAGCCTTGCTCGCCTCTAAACTCTCCCAAATCACGTCGATGTCGCCCTTATTGAGCGACGTCAATTGAATCTCGATATTTTCGAGCCGCATAATCATTATTCTTTCAATCGGCGCTTTTGCGAACAGCTTGTCCTTAAAGGCGTAATCGTCGCGCAGCTTTAAGACGACGGACTGACTTTGATTGAACTGTTCCAGCTTATACGCGCCCGTCCCCACGGGATTGTCGAGGTTACTGACCGCCATTGGGTTTGGGTAGTTTTTCCAAATATGCTCGGGCAGAATCAGAATGGAATTGCATATGGTTTTTATGTCGCTCAGCTTTTGCGACGACAAATGCATATCGAACGTATTGCCGCCGTCGAGACTGTAACTTTTTACGTAGTTGGTCAAAAAAGTGCTTATGGCGCTTACGCCGCCGCGGTTCTTGACAATATAGTCGAACGTGAATTTAATGTCGTCGGCGTTAAAGACCTCGCCGTCGTTCCACGTGTTGCCCTCGACAAGCCCGAACGTGTATTTGAGCCACGTCTTTGGCACGGCAAGCTCGGCGCGCGCCTCGAACTCCGCGTCCGTTTCGCTAAAAACCTCCTCGCCCTTGGGCCCCAGGCGGACGCCCTTGCGGATTTCCTTGCGTTGCAGCATAGCCCGCCTTTCGTCGGGGTCGGCGGCGTAGCGCTCCCAGCCGTATTTGCCGCCGTCCTTTTTTTGATACGCGCCCTCGACCTTGACAAGACCGTCGGTAAACATATACGGATTCTCTTTTTTGTCGAGCGGCACATATTTTTCGCCGTCGGGAAAGTAATAGTCCTCGCCCCCGGCGTAGTCCGCGGGCTCCGATTGCGACCCCAAAAGCGTGTCGTAAAGCATACCCGCCACAAGCGTGGACGTACCCGCGATAGAGTCGTAGGGCATAAGCGTTTTGGGAACGTCCAAAGCGCCGATCTTTAAGGCGTCGGCGTATTGAGGCTTGCGGCAAGCCGACAGCGCCCCGGCCGGGAGCGCCGCCGCGAATAACGCCGCGAGCGAAAATAATATTGCTTTAAGTTTTTTCATAGCGGCTTACAGCTCCAAACGCGTCCCGAAGCCGCTTTTTGAAGCGGACTTGTCATAGACCTCGCGTATTCGGAACAGATACGCGGGGCGGGTTTTCCACAAGCTAATATCGGGCGTATGATAACAATCGTGTTGGGCGTTGACGTACTGTTGATAAATATCGAGACTCTCGGGCGGCGTTTTATCGTTCGCGCCGTGCCGACCGCCCCTTATTTCTATAACGCCTTTAAGCTCGTAAGAAATCGCGGGCGGACGGTAAAACAAAAGCGAGGCGCGAGAGTCGGCGTTATAGTTGCCCCAGCTGTGCTTGAACGCCATTTCGAGCGACCCAAGACGCGAAAAGTCCACGCGCTCCTTGGCGTCCGCGCCGTACAAATGCTTGATAAGCAGTTTAAGCCCGCGCTTGCCGTAGTCGCGGTCGCCCGGCTCGTAGCTTTTGATATGCGCTAAATAATCTTTGAGCGCGGCGGCCAAATATTGCTCCTTGGGCAAAAAGCCCACGCCCTTAATGCACGCGTTAAGCCCCTCGGGGCCGTCGCTTATAAACGCGGGCGTATGCGTCAAAAAGCTCAAAAAAACCTTTTCGGGCGGCATATCGGTTCCCGCGTCCAAATCGGCGACCGTCTTGGCTCTGCCGCCGTACGCCCAATCAAAAAACCTTTTTGCGCCGTTATCCGCGCCGCTGCCCTCGTTATTAAAGTCCCTCATAATCAATTCTCCGCGGGCTGCGCGGGCAGCGTTTTGTACATAACGAAACCGCTCGGATAAATGTTCCTAAACCCCTGACCGCCCGGCACGGCGCCGCCTACCGCGAGCGGAATTTTGACCGTGTTGCCGGTAATAGTCCCCGTTACGCCCTCCGCGCCTAATTCGTCCGATTTAAGAGTAAGGGAGTCGTCGCCCACGCCCTCGGACGGCGCGATTCGGTAAGACCCGCCGTAACCGCCGGCATAGTCGCCGTCGCCGTATTCCAAGTAAAAGCCGCCGTCCGTAAATAACATAAGGTTAAAGCCGTATGTAAATGCGGTTTCACCCTCGAAAAATTTTGAATAGCCCTGATACGCGCCGTAAAACTCCTTGCCGTAGTAAGCGTCGGGCGAACTAAGATACCGCCCCGCTCCGCCGCTTATGTAGGTGGCGACATAGTTAAACGGCACGCTGATTTCAAGGTCGACGGGCTTCATATGGAAGCCTCTTTCGGTATAAACCGACGTATAAACCTTTGCGCCGTTCACCGTTTTGTAACGGATTTTGCCCGCCTTTGTAAAACTTTTTTCGCCGCCTATAAACAGCGCGGTATAGTCGAACGTAATATTGTCCTCGCCGTTTTCGCCCTCGGTAACGGCGTAGGTGCCGCCGTAGCTGTCCGAGGTAAAGGCGTACCCGGAATACATTCCGAAATACAGAACGAACGTATTGTCGGATTTTAGCGCGACGCGGTAACCCACATTTGTGCCGTTCATAGCCGCGCTGCGCGCCGAGCCGCAAAATTCGTACGTTACAAGCGCGTCGCGCCTAAAACCCGCCGCGCCGTTGTTCGCGTCCTTTTTGCCGCAGCCGGCCGCCGCAATCGACATAACGGCGGCGACCAAAAATAGAAACGTTTTTTTTAGCGTCATTGTATCCTTTCCTCGCGGTTTTTTGTTATTCCGCGGCGTTAACCCTTACAAGCGTTACGCCCGTAGGATACGTGCTATGGTAGCCGTCCGAAACTAAAAATCCGTTGTTGAGTCTTAGGTGGCCGTGCAAAATTCCCTCCGAAAAATCGATCTCCTCGTTGGGCGCCTCGTTGGCGGGCGTAGTCAGCCTTATAACGCCGCCGTCGATAACGTATGTTCCGGAGTGGCTCATACGCACGCTTTTTAGACACTCGTACGCATAAAAAGTTCCGTCGGCGTAGAGTTTAAGGTCGTAACCCCATCTTAGCGGGCCGGGGCCGGCAAGAAATTCCACGTAGCCCACGTACTCCATTGCAAGCGCCTTGTCCTTATAGTCGGCGTAATCGGGACGCGAATTGAGCGGATCGAAGTACACGTGCAGTTTCATAGCGGGAACGGTGTCGCCGCCCGCCTTTATATCGATTTGCAGAACGTAATACTGATCGCGCGTTACGTCCCTTTCGGTAACCTCCATAAAGTCGATAGTCCCCTCGACCTCGGTCTGCGAGCCGTCCTCCGTCATAAAGAACTCTATATAGTCCTCGTTCGGAACGGTTCTGCGCCGCCAAGCGCCGCCGTAGTTGTCGTAAGTTATAGCGCCGTTAGCCGCGACCTTGCTTGTAACCGCCGCGTACGTTTTGTTCTTGTTGAGCGTCAGCATAACGCCGTAGTCGACGCCGTTCACGCTTTTACTGCCCGCCATCGCCAGCCATACGGGGTTTGACGTGTCCGCGACTCCCGTATCCTCGGGGACGGTCATATTGTCGCCGCCGCCCGTAACGGGAGGAGGCACGGCGTTGCCGTCGACCCCGCCGCCCTTAGAGCAAGCCGCCGTGAACGCGGCCGCCGCGATTATAGCCAACACCGTTACGATTAAAGTAATTATTCTTTTCATTTTATTTATACCTCTTGATTAATAGTTTTCGGGTAAAGCAAATATTTTATCGTCGACAATCCTACTCCAAAGATACGTGGAATCGACGTTCCTGTACGCGTCCACAAGACCGGCGGGAACATAAACAGCCTCGATAATGCCGCCGGTATAAAGCTGCGTGCCGACCCCGCCGAAAGCTATTACGTTAGCGCTGTTTTTGATGTAAAGACCTTGTATTTTAGCGGCCGAGAACAGCATTCTGGCGCTATTCACAGGCGTTTGAAGAGTCGAGGGGAATATCAATTTTTCAATCGTAGTATACCCGAACACGGTTACGCTGTTTGCCGAAAAATTGGTTACCCCCTCGGCAAGGACGAGCTTGCCTATTCTTGCGCCGTAAAACGCCGAGTCGCCTATCGTTGTAACCGTGCCGGGAGTCGTGTACTCGTCGACGGCCTTACCCCTCGGGTATCTTATCAGGGTCGTTCCGTCCGCGCTGAGCACGACGCCTTCGACCGAGCTGTATACCGTGTTGCCCGCCTCTATGTTAATCGCTTGCAGCGACATAAGATAATTGTTGAAGGTTATCGCGGTTACGCCTGCGGGAACGGTTATAGCGGTTATTTTTGCGTAATGCGTGTTGTCCGCAAAGGCGCCCAAATTCAGCGTGGCGAGGGCGCTGTCCGCCGCGAAAGTAACCGACGTAAGCGTGTCGATAGCGAACGCCGCCGCGCCGATTTCGGTTACGCTCGCGGGTATAATAAGCGACGTTATTCGGTTGTTATAAAAGGCGTTTGCGCCGATTTTAACTAAGCCCGACGGCAACGTCAAACTAGTAATGGCGTTGCCCGAAAAAGCGTCCGCTCCGATCTGCTTTAAGCTCGAGGGCAGGGTTACGCTTGTAAGTCCCTTATCCTTAAAGGCGTTTTTCAAAATCTTTGCGACGGGCTTGCCGTCGATCGTTTCGGGTATCGCCACCTCTAAGGACGATCCCTTGTAATCTATTATTGTAATAGCCACGTTGGGCCCCGTACCCTCCGCCGCGTACAGATAGTTTTCGTTAGATTCTATCTCGGTACCCGTCGCGAACACGACGTTGCTCGCGTTGAGATATATGGCGGCGGCGTAGTCGTCGACCTTTTCGGCGGGAACGTATACGGTGATAAACCCGCCCGCGGGTCTTGCCGAAAACGCGTCGTAACTAATCGAAGTGGTCGACGCCGTTCTTAAAACCGTTACCGTTTCGACCGGCGCGCCCGCAAAGGCGGTCGCCCCTACGCTCGTTACGCCGGCCGGCAGCGTTACCGCCGTAAAGGCCGTGTTCCTGAACGCGGATTCGCCTATCGTCGACAAGGTTCCGGGGAAGGTAACCGTATCTAACCTGCCGTCGCCGTCGAACGCCTCGTATGCAATCGAGGTAATGCCCTCTTTAAATATTACTTCTTTAAGCTCCGTCATACCCGCAAAGGCTTTAGCTTGCGCCGCCGTTAAAGCGGTATCCGCAAGGGATATTTTTGTAGCGCCGCTCCCTTTAAGCGCGTATCTAAACACCTTGTCGACGGCGGCGGGCAACACAAACTCGTTGTCGGTAAACGTCTTTTTTGCGGGAACCTTAATTAAATCGCTCCCGTCCTTGCTGTACAGCACCCCGTCCACGCTCTTAAAGGCCGTGTTGTCGGCGTGCACATTTATTTGCCCGACGCTATCGAGATAATAGAAAGCAAGATCCCCGCCGATAAGCGGATTGCCGTATGTGTCGACATCGACGGTCGTTGCGGGCAGATTCAGGACTTTGAGCGCGGGCGCGTATATGCCGTTGCCGATTATTTTTGTAACGCCGGACGGCACGTTAAAGGTTTGCGCCGTAAGCCCCGCCGGGTATATATAAAGCGTAGACATATCCGCGCTGTACAAAACGCCGTCCTGCACCGTAAAGTTTGCGGCGGGGTTAGGCTCCGCCTCGGTGGGTATCGGCGCCTCCACGCTTACGCTTTCAAGCGATTTTGTAGCGCCCAGTATCGACAGCGTTTGTAATTTTGCGGGAACGGTCAAACTTTTTAGATGAACCGGATTCATCAAGTCCAAACGCGTCAAACTGCTACCCCTGCCAAAGTCGATTTCCTCGATCGGTATCTCGTCCGACGTTTGCCCCCCTTCCAGATATAATCTGTTCAGCTTGCTGCCGTCCTCGAACTTGATACGTTTTAACGACGGGAGGTCTCGGAACGCGTAGGTATCCGCATATTCGAGCGAGGCGGGGAAAACTATTTCCTCTATAACCTCGTTTCCTTTAAACGCGTTAGCTTCAACCCTTCGCAGATTCTTGGGAAGATTAAACTTTATATTTCTTCTTGCAAAAGCGTACTGATCTATATGCCTTACGGTATCGGGTAAAATAACCTCCGTTACCTCGGCGTTCGAGCCGCCCAGCACGCCCCACGCATATCCCGCGTCGTTCGGCGCGCCGCTTGTCGGATACTTTTTGCCTATCCTGATTACGTCGTAGCCGTTAATCTGCGAGGGGAATTTGACCACGGTATCCGTCCCCGTATACTTGGTGACGGCGACCCCCACGACGTAATCGTAGCTAAACGCCGTGCCCGAAAAGACCTCCGACCAAAGAACCTCCTCGTATTCATATACGAGTACCAGCCGCGCGTACAGGGTGGTGTTCGCCGTTATCGGGTCGAATTCAAAATCCCACTCGTACTCGAACTCTTCGTCGCTGTACCACGCGATCATCTTGTACCCCTCTTTTACGGGATCCTCGGGCTGTTCGGCGTAGCCGTTCTTACTAACCTCTTGCGGCGCGACCTCCGTCGCCCCGTCCGTGTCGAACGTTACGGTATAACCCTCCGTCCATTTGGCGTACAGCGTAATATCCGCCGTAACGGTGTCGGACGCAAAATCCCAGCTTTGGGCATACTCCGCATCCTTATACCATCCGCCGAATATGTACCCTTCGCGCGTCGGCACCGCGGGCGCCTCGATCGTCGCGCCGCTGTCGAGCTCCGTGTACGCCGCTACCGCCGTACCCTCGCGCGAATCGAACGTTACGGTAAATTTTTTAGACCCCCCCCCGCCGCACGCGGAGAGTGCCAAAGCGATTACCGCCGTCAACAGAGTTGCTATTAACAACCTCTTCTTTGCCATAAATATATACCTCCAAAAAAAATTTTTATTGTAATTCCCCTCTGCGGGATCCGTTGCTTGCGGGTTATCACTCCCGCTACAATTCCCCTCTATGGAGGGGTGGCGCCGCAGGTGCCGGGGTGGTTGTGTCGCTGCGCATCGGCGTGGTTTGCGATTACTAACCTAATTAACAATCGCTAACACTAACCGCAAAAAAAACGGCTCTACCGTCTTTCCCGCAAACCGTAATATGTCGTTAGCCGTAAACAATTTAGTTGTCCTACGCTAACAAAAACAATTATAAATCAATAATTTCCCGTTGTCAAGCATTTTAACGCAAAAAAATAAAAAAATTTGAAAAATAAAAAATTATCAGACGGATAGACGCGTCCGCCGACGGCGGCAAAATTTATTCCGAGCTTTATGAGAATCTTGTTTTGCCGACGGTGGCTATGCTAAAAGATAACGAGCCCGCCGCCGCGACGGACTACTACAAAAAATATTATTTGTCGCTCAAAAAGAAATTCGGCGGCTTATCTTAATCGGCTTTTTTTCAATCTTATAGTCCGACCGTCTATGTTGTCGATTAGGGCGGCGACGTCCAGGTCTTTTATAAGCTCAAAAACGTTGTCGGCGCGGCCGACGTCGGCGGGATCGTGCGCGTCGCTGCCTATAACGAACCGCACGCC
>JAISMM010000085.1 GCA_031276725.1 Clostridiales bacterium
TTGGACTAAATACAGCCATAAAATAGGCTATTTTTGAAAAATTGCTGTATATTACGCTCATTTCCTTTATTCTTCATCTATGTTCGTATCCCCCAAATCAATGTCTTTGTGACAATGCCGTCAACAAGGCGAGGCACTCCATAAAGGGGAATTTTAGCAATTCCCCGAGTGCGGCGGACAGGCAATAGAGGGGAATTTTTATAATGACCAAAAAACAAAAATGATATTTTTTGTCTTAATAAAAAGCCGCCCGGGTTAAGGCGGCGGCTGCGTGGGGGTTTTCGTCTCGGGGATGGGAAGTTCTAAGCGGCGCTTGCGCGGGGTTTTTCGTTTCGGGGGAAGTTATAAGCGGCGGCTGCGTGTGGTTTTTCGTCTCGGAGGAATTTCTAAGCGGCGGTTGCGCGGGGTTTTTCGTTTCGGGGGAAGTTCTAAGCGGCGGTTGCGCGGGGGGTTTCGTTTCGGGTAAGCTTTGAGCGGCGTTTTTCCGGGGCGGGTCTAAAAGGCGGGGCGGGCAAATATAATATTATTATGAAGTCTTTTTCGGCGGCGATGCTGATTATCGGCACGGTTATCGGGGCGGGGTTCGCGTCGGGGCGGGAGATCGTGTCGTTTTTCGGCGCGGACGTTTCGCCGTTTGCGGCGTTTGCGTGCGGCGCGTTGATTTTTTTGTTGAGCGCCGTATTTTTATTTTTGGGCAGCCGGTTGCGGCTTAACAATATTTCGGCGGTCAACCGCAGGCTTGCGGGCGGGGCGCACGCGGTAATCGACATATTTTTGCTGTTCAACAATTTTATAGTGCTGTCGGGAATGCTCGCGGGGACGGACTCGCTGTTTAGACCTATGCTGAATATAGCGCCGTTCTATTCGATAGCGGCGGGGAGTCTTTGCGTGTTCATAGTGTGCCGGGGCGTAAAGGGACTTTTGGACTGCAACCGAATCGTCGTGCCGCTCATAATCGCCGCGCTCGCCGCTCTGTGCTTGTTCGCGGACAAGACCGCCGCCGCGCCGCCGCGCCCGTTCGTCTTCGGGACGGCGGGGGTCGCGCTCGTCTACGTCGCTATGAATATGATGCTCGCGGGAACCGTGCTTACCACCGTTAGCGGGCTTTCCAAGGGCAACATACTTTGGGGGTCGGGGATAGCCTCCGCCGTTATGACGCTCCTTATATTTTTGCTGATTTTAGCGATTAACGCAAGCCCCGCCGCCTCCGCCGATATGCCGGTTTTAGAGATCGCCCGCGCACTCGGGCCGTTCGCCTACCGCCTTATCACGGCCGTTATAGCCGTCAGCATTTTTACCACTATGCTCACCGCTATGAACGGACTTACGGACTGGTTTTACACGCTGTTCGCAAGCCGCCTTTACGCGTCCGTTTTGGTGCTTTTGACGGCGCTTTCGCTGTCGAATTTGGGTTTTGCGAACGTCGTAACCTATTTATACCCGATTATAGGCGTTTTGGGCGTCGTTTACGTCGCGTTGGCGGTTCTGTGCGCCCTGCGGATAATAGCGCCGCGCGCGCGTCTTTTTCGCGTCAGAAAACTCCGGGCGGGTGCGGGCGGCTTTAAGGCGGCGGATTTTTTAGATAGAAATTGACTCGTTTTTGCGGGCGATAGCACCGCTATCGGCAAAAAAGACGCGTCTTAAAACCGCTCGAATCCGTTCGGAGCTTTTATTAATAAAACCTTGTAAAAAACCTTTCAAGGAGCGCGACGCAGGCGTACATAAGCGCGGCGAGGCAGCAAAGCACGGCGGTCGACGCCATTACCAAATCGAGCTTAAAGACCTGGCCGCCGTATATTATAAGGTAGCCGAGTCCCGCCGACGACACAAGATATTCGCCCATTATGACGCCGACCCACGATAGTCCGACGTTGATTTTTAGGACGGATATAAGGTTGGGGACGGAGCGGGGCAGTACGAGCTTAGTCAAAATTTGGAGTCTGTTCGCGCCCATCGAGCGCATAAGCAGAATCTTGCCCCCGTCGCAGTCGGTAAAGCCCGAAAGAACGCTTATGACCGTTACTATTATGCAGATTAGCACCGTCATCGTTATTATGGCGGAGTAGCCCGCGCCGACCCAAATTATGATGAGCGGCCCGAGCGCGATTTTTGGCAGGGCGTTAAGCACCACTATATACGGCTCTAAAACGCGGCGTAAGGCGTCGAACCGCCATAGCGCGACCGCTATAAGAGTTCCCGCCGCCGTCGCTATCAAAAAGCCGCAAACGCATTCCAAAACGGTTATGCCTACGTGCCGCGCTATGTCGGCCCCGGCGAGGCTCCCCAGAGTTTTTATTATGCGCGAGGGCGAGCTCGTTATAAAGTCGTCGATAACCTTTGTAGACGCCAAAAGCTCCCACAGACCGAAAAACGCGGCCAGAATCGCGATTCGCGCTATTAAAATACGCGCCTTTTCGAGCCGCAGTTTTTTTAGGTAGCGGCCGCGCGGCGACGGAATTTCTTTGTTTTTCATACGCTTACGTCCTTCCATATAATGTCGAACCACTTTGAAAATCCGGGATTTTCGCGCCGTTGCAACGGCGTTCCGGGTAAGGATATTCCGTAGATGTTTTTGACGCGGGCGGGACGCGCCGACAGCACGGCCACGCGGTCGGCCGTCGAAATCGCCTCGGAAATGTCGTGCGTAACCAACAGCGCCGTCTTATTTTCGGCGCGGATTATGCCGTGAACGTCGTCGCAGACGGCAAGCCGCGTTTGGTAGTCGAGCGCCGAAAACGGCTCGTCTAAAAGCAGTATTTCGGGGCGGAACGCGAGCGTCCTAATCAGCGCGGCCCGCTGGCGCATACCGCCCGAAAGCTCCTTCGGGAGGCTTTTCAAAAAGTCCTTTAAGCCGTATTTTTCAACGAGTCCGAGGGCGTAGGCGCGGGACTCGCGCGTTACGTTTTTTTGCACCTCGAGCCCCAACATTACGTTTTTTTCGATGGTGCGCCACTCGAACAGCTGGTCGCGCTGCAACATATATCCCACGCGCGGCGACGGCCCGACCACCTCCTTGCCTTCAACCGTCACGCGCCCCGCCGTCGGTCTTATTAAGCCCGCCACAAGCGAAAGCACCGTCGTTTTGCCGCAACCCGACGGGCCGATGAGCGCGATAAATTCGCCGCTTTTAACCGAAAGACTTACGTCTTTAAGCGCGTCCGTCTCGCCCCCGCGCGTCTGATACGTGAGGGATATATTTTGCATTTCGAGGATAGCCATTTTATTTTTTCCTTTGGTATAAAATTCCCGACGAATGCGGCGGTCAAATAATTCCCCTCTACGGAAAACTCCGGACAAGTTTAGGCAACTTTAAGGCGCGTCTTTTTTGCCGAAAATAAAAGGAAAACCTTTTGCCGGCGACTTTTCGCGCCCCTTGTAAGCAAGGCGCTCATCGTCGACTAGTTACCTTCTTTTTTTGCCGATAGCGGTGCTATTGCCTGCAAAAACAAGTCGGTTTCCGTCTAAAAAATCCGTCGCCTTAAAGCCGCCCCGCTTGTTCGGAGTTTTCTATGGATAGGAATCGTTTGACCGCCGCGTGAACTGTTGAGATATATTTTTTACTCCGCGGAAACCTTTTCGGCGATGTCGTTGCGGACGGCCAGCGAATAGTCGGCGCGGTCGGTAAGCTCGCCCGCGGCGGTCATAATATCCTGCAAGCGCTCGAACGCCGTTTTACCCATAACGGGGGTCGCCGCCCACGCGCCGACCTCTAAATAGCGGGTTACGGCGGCGGCGATCGAGGCGGCGGGGGTGTCGGGGAACTGCGGAACGAGCGCGGCCGCCACGATATCGGGCGTGTTGTCGCGAAGGTACTTATAGCCCCTTACGACCGCGCGCAGGAATTTTTCGGCGCGGGCGGGGTCGGCGTCTATATATTTTTTCTTCGCCGAAAAGGCGGTGTACGGCACCTCGCCGCTTTCCTCGCCCACGGACGCTATAACGTAGCCCTTGCCCGCCGCCTCGAATTCGGACGCGACCGGCTCGAACAGAGTGCAGTAGTCGTAGCTTTTGTCGCCCTCGAACGTGCCGGCGGTAAGGTTAAACGCCACCGACGTGTCGAACGTTTCGGCGCTTATCGAAACGCCGTTGTTTTTCAGTACGTATTCGAGCGTCATCGCGGGAACGCCCCCTTTGCGCCCGGCTATAAGCTTTTTGCCTTCGAGCGACGACCACGCGAACGTCGCCTTTTCGTCGGTTCGTCCTATCAAAAACGAGCCGTCGCGCGCCGTCAGCTGACCGAAAATAACGGGGTAATCCCTTTGCCCGCCCACGTGGCAATAAATCGTCGCCTCGGGGCCCATAAGACCTATGTCGGCGGAGTCCGACGCGATCGCCGCCATCACCGCGTCCGCGCCGCCGCCGTTCGACAGCTCCACGCTAAGACCCTCGTCGGCAAAATAGCCGTTCGTCATCGCCACGTAAAGCGGCGCGTAGAATATGCTGTGCGTTACCTCGCAAAGACGGATTTTCGCGCCGTCCTTTTTGCACGCCGCAAGCGGAACGGCAAGCAGCAACAGCGCCGTTAAAAGGGCCGATAGTTTTCGTTTCAAAATAGTTTCTCCTTATACAAAAATTCGGGTATATGTAGCATTGTATTCGGTATAACGCAATATTGATACAGAGAGAATATTTTTTCCCGTTTTTGCCGCTCCTTTGCCGCTCCGCAAAAATAGCTTGCAAATTTTTTGATAACGTGCTATAATTTTGTAATGGAAAAATCGTACGAACCGAAAAATTTTGAAGGCGCGGTATACGCCGAATGGCTCAAAAAAAAGTATTTCAGCGCCGCGCCGAACAAGGCGAAAAAGCCGTTCACTATTATGATGCCGCCGCCCAACATTACGGGGCGGCTTCATATGGGCCACGCGCTCAACAACTCCATTCAGGACGTTTTAACGCGCTACAAGCGTATGAAGGGCTTCGAGGCGCTGTGGCTGCCCGGCACCGACCACGCGTCGATCGCGACGGAGCTTAAAATCGTCGAGGCGCTGCGGGCGGAGGGCAAGACTAAGGAGGGCTTGGGGCGCGAGGGCTTTTTGCGCCGCGCCTACGAGTGGAACGACGACTACGGCGGCCGCATAGTCGAGCAATTAAAAAGCCTCGGCTGCTCGTGCGATTGGGACAGGCTCGCCTTCACTATGGACGAAAAGCTGTCGGCCGCCGTTTTAGAGGTATTCGCGTCGCTTTACGAGGAAGGGCTTATCTACCGGGGCGACCGCATAGTCAATTGGTGCCCCGCGTGCAAGACGGCGCTGTCCGACGCCGAGGTCGAGCACGCCGAAACCGCCTCGCACCTTTGGCATATGCGCTACCCGCTCGCCGACGGCGGGGGCTATATAACGGTCGCGACGACAAGACCCGAAACTATGCTCGGCGATACGGCGGTGGCTGTCAATCCGGACGACCCGCGCTATGCCGCGCTTGTGGGCAAAAGCGTCGCTTTGCCGCTTACGAACCGCGTTATTCCCGTCATAGCGGACTCCTACGTCGACAAGACCTTCGGCACGGGCGCGGTCAAGATTACGCCCGCCCACGACCCGAACGACTTCGAGGTGGGGGCGCGCCACGGCTTGCCGCTCATATCGGTTCTCGACGACGCGGGGCGCGTTAATTCTAACGGCGGCCGTTTCGCGGGGCTCGACCGCTACGAGGCGCGCAAGCAAATTTTGGCGGAGCTGCAAAAGGAAAATCTTCTTGAAAAGACCGAAAAGCATAACAATAGCGTCGGCCGCTGCTACCGTTGCGGCGCGGTCGTCGAACCGATGGTCAAAAAGCAGTGGTTCGTCGCGATGGAAACGCTCGCAAAGCCCGCTATCGAGGCGGTTAAGAGCGGCAAGGTCAAATTTTTGCCCAAGCGGTTCGAAAAAATTTATCTGCACTGGCTTCAAAATATCCGCGATTGGTGCATAAGCCGCCAGCTTTGGTGGGGCCACCGCATACCCGCCTACTACTGCGATAAGTGCGGCAAGGTTACCGTTTCAAGACGCGGGCTTACAAAATGTCCCGACTGCGGGGGAGAGGTAAAGCGCGACGAAGACGTCCTCGACACGTGGTTTTCGTCGGCGCTTTGGCCGTTTTCGACGCTCGGTTATCCGCAAAAAACCGAGGATTTAGACTACTTTTACCCCACCGACGCGCTCGTTACCGCCTACGACATAATCTTTTTTTGGGTGGCGCGTATGGTGTTTTCGGGCGTCAAGCATATGGGCGAGCCGCCGTTCAAGACCGTGTTCATCAACGGACTCGTCCGCGACGCGACGGGGCGCAAGATGAGCAAAACGCTCAACAACGGCATTGACCCGCTCGAAATTATCGATAAGTACGGCGCCGATCCGCTCCGTTTTTCGTTGCTCCGCGGCATTACTCCCGGCTCCGACACGCGATTTATCCCCGAAAAAATCGAGGCGTCGCGCAACTTTATGAACAAAATTTGGAACGCCGCGCGTTTCGTCTTGCAGAATAAGGACAACTGCGACGGAATCGAAATCGGCAAAATCAAGAATTTTTCCTATGCCGACAAGTGGATTCTGACAAGGCTGTCCGACGCCGCGTCGGCGGTCAACCGCTATATGGACAGGTACGAAATCGGGCGCGCCGCCGACCGTCTTTACGGCTTCGTTTGGGACGATTTTTGCGATTGGTATATCGAGCTTGCCAAAACCGACCTCTACGGCGCCGACAAAGCCGCCCGCTCCCGCGCGTTCGCCGTTTTGGTCTACGTTCTGCGCGAGGCCCTTAAAATGCTCCACCCGTTCGTGCCGTTCGTTACCGAGGAAATTTATAAAAATTTGCCGAATAAGGACGCCGAAAGTATTATGATCGCGCCGTTTCCGCAAAAAATTAAGGCGTACAAAAAGGACGCCGCCGGTATGCAAAGGGTTATGGAGCTTATACGCGGCATTCGCAACGTCCGCGCCGAGTCCGGCGCGCCCCCCTCGCGCCGCACGGCTATCTATATGGAGCCGCAGGGCGACTCCGAAAATCTTTTGCGCGCGTGCGCGAATTATATCGAAAAGCTCGCCTACGGCACGGGCGTTTACTTTAAAAAGCCGTCCGAAAGGTGCGCCGGGCTTATCGCCGAGGCCGCCGCGGTTTACCTGCCCGCCGCCGAGCTCGTCGATACCGCCGCCGAAAACGAACGCCTGCAAAGGGAACTCGCCGCCGTTATATTCGAGCTTAACCGCGCCGCCGCCAAGCTCGCCAACGAGGGCTTTATCAAAAAAGCGCCCCCCGCGCTTATCGCCGAGGAAAAGGAAAAGCTCGAAAAATACTCCGCCCTTAAAGAAAAGCTGGAAAAGAGTCTTCGCGAAAGCGCCCCCGGGAAAAATTCGGTATGCTGACGGACGATATTCTCGGTTTGGCGATAACCTATAACGGCGGTGACGTAAGACGCGTTAATCATTTGGTAAAGGTCTTTACGTTCGCGCATCATATCGGCGTTCAAGAAAAATGCGACGCGCGGACGCAGACAATTATAGACGTGTCCGCGCTGCTGCACGACATAGGTATCCGCGAGGCCGAGCGCAAGCACGGTTCCGCGTCCGGCCGGCGACAAGAAATCGAGGGGCCGCCCGTCGCCCGCGAGCTTTTGAAAAACGTCGGCTTGGACGCCGCCGTAACGGAACGGATATTATTTATTATCGGCCGCCATCACAGCTATCGGTATATCGACGGTCCGGATTTTCAAATTTTGGTCGAAGCCGACTTTTTGGTTAATATTTTTGAGGACGGAACGGGTCGGGACGCAATCGAAAACATAAAAAAAACGATATTCAAAACCGCAAGCGGAACCGCGCTTTTGCAAAAACTCTACCTACCCGGTTAGTTTCGGATTCGCCGCGCCGCCGGGCCGGCCCGTTACATAAAATTTATAGGATTCTGTCATAAAATCCTTTGTCCGATTATACAATATAGTGTTAATGGGACAAATTATTTTCCAGGAGGATTTTATGGCTTTTGAACCGATATTCGAGGCGGCTAAATTCGACAGTCTAAAAAGGCTTTGCTCGTCGCAGGCGGTGGTGGAGGCGAAGCTGATGCCGTCTAGCGGCGTGGCGCTCGCAAAAATTCTGTCGATAGCGACCGACGTTACGGTCAGCCCCGGCGAGGTGTTCGCGGGCGAGGCGAGGTACGCTGGCAGGGTGTCGTTTAAGGTGATTTTCACCGACCCCGACGGCGCCGCCCACAGTATGGACTACAACGCGGATTTTACCGACAAGCTGGTTTGCGACGATATTACCGCCAAGGTTCGTCCGTCCGTTTCGGCGGCGATACTCGACACCGACATAGTGGCGGTAGACGAGCGCGAAATCAAGCTCGCTTGCGTCGTCGAGGTCAACCTCGACGCGGTCGTTTGCGAGTGCGCCGACATACTTGTTAAGGGCGGCGAAAACGTCTACACCCACGAGGACCGCTTCGAGTATTCGCGCCTAACGGCCGAAAGCGCCGAAAACTTTACCGTTTCGGACGTTTTTCGCGACGTCAAATACGCCGACGTGCTTTTGTCCGAGCCGCGCATAGTTGTTACGGGCGCGTGCGCGGGGGTCGATTGCGCCGTCGTCGAGGGCAAAATAATTTGCGATTTGGTTTGCGAATGCGAGGATAATATGCTTACGTCCTACCGCGGCGTTACGCCCTTCACCCAAGAGGTCGCCGCGCCGGGAGCCGAGCACGGTAACCTGGCGGTCGCGTCGGCGTCGGTCGGCGGCTACCGTATTTCGCCCGAGTCCGACGGCGATTCGGCGGCGATTAGCGCCGACTACACCGTCGTTTTAGACGTAAAGGTGTTTTCGCAGGCCGAGGCCGCTCCGGTTACGGACGCGTTCAGCGTTACTCACGAGCTTTTGACCGAGCGCGAAACGCTCAAAATCTGCCGCAGCAAGCTGTTTATATGCATATCCGACCGCGTCGACGGCGCGGTTACGCTCGACCAAAATATGCCGCTGGCCGATAATATTCTGGCCGTTACGGGCTCGCGGCTCACTCTCGCCAACGTCGCGGCGGGCGCGGGCAAGGTTACGTTCGAGGGCGTCGCCTCGTGCAGCATAATCTATTACGCGGCCGAATCCGATTCGAAGAACTCCGTCGCCGTCGAGCTTCCGTTCTCGTTCACGACTAACGCCGCCGTCCGCGAGGGCGACGAAATTACCGCCAAGGGCATAGTAACCGCCGTCGCCGCAAGGATACGCCGAGGCAACGAAATCGACATAAAAGCCGACATCGAAATCGAAATGCGCGCCGCCGAGGTCGAAACGCGCTCGGTTATCACCCGCCTCGCTTTGGGCGAGGAGCGCGCGCTGCCCACAAGCGCGTTCGGCATACACGTCGCCAAGGGCGGCGAAACCCTGTGGGACGTCGCCAAAGCACTCGGCACCACGCCCGAAATCGTCCTGCTGCAAAACCCCAAATTGTCGCTGCCGCTGTCGGGAGGGGAACGCGTTATCGCCTACCGCCACTTAAAGTAGGCGGGCTGCTAAAAATCACGCGATAGCGTCAAAGACGGAACCCCGCTAAATCTGTCCTATACCCGATTTTGTGTTCTTGTTTAACGCCGGTAAGCGTTTCAAAATACGGTCGCGGCATAATTTTTGTTCTCCGCACCCCGTTTTAACTTGTTTAGTCCTTTAATCAAGCGGTTTTATTATATTTTTTATGCGTAAGTCCGGTAAAAATCGATTATATTCGGTAAAAATCTTGACAAGCGGACAAAATAAACGTATAATTTAATAGGCTTGTCAATTACAAACTAAAAGGACGGACGTTAAAATGGACATAATGAAAGAACTCGAAGCGCTGGTTTGCGAGTACAAGGGCGAGGCGGTCGCGTTGACCCCCGCCACTACGTTCGACGATTTGGGCTTCGATTCGCTCGATACCGTCGACCTTATGATGCAATTCGAGGAAAAAATGGGTATAACCTTCGACGACGACTTGCAGGTCGGCACATTGGGGGAGCTTGTCGCGAAAATAGAAACGCTGAAAGCCGGCCGGTGAAAAAACGCCTTACGGCGTTTTCCGGTCAAACGTCAATCGGCGCCGCGCTTGTAAAAAACTTCGTTTTTTGCGCCCGCTTTTCCCGGTTTAGCCGGACTTTTGATTGGAGTCTTTTTGCGGAGTGAATCCGCAAAAGGCAATCTTAAACGGCGGTTGACCGAAAAAAATCCCTCTCCGGATTTTCAGTCAAGGGGAGTTTGCGTCGTTTGAATCCGTGTCCGGCCTCGGGGTTTAAGATTACCTTTTCATCGCTTCCGTTATCTCGCCGATATAAAGGGTGTGGAAGTCCGATTTCGGATAGCAGGTTTTTATGACGGAATTGTCGGTAAAGCAATCGGGGGTCATCGCTTGTGCGTAGAGTTTTTTGCAAAACAGAACGGCGTCCGACTCGGCAAAATAGGGCACGCCGTTTTTGTACGATAGGGTGAGGCCGCAAGCCTTAATCTTGTCGCCGTCGCGCCCGGATTTCTTGCCCATATAGGCGAGCGCGTCCTTATAGTCCGCGCCCAAAAACGACAAACTGAACGATTCGGCCGCGTCGACGAATTCCTTCGTGTATCTTTGCGGACGTATGACTATATAGGCTACGTTCTTGTTCCACATAACCCCTAAGCCGCCCCACGACGCCGTCATAGCGTTGGCGGACTTTTCGTCGCCCGCCGCGATAAGCATCCAGTCCTCGCCTACGGCGGTAAACGGGTCGAGATTAAGATCTTTAAGATTTACCGTTTTTAACATAACGACTCCTTTTGGTGAGTACGCAAAAAGCCCGTGTCAATAACGGGCTTATTTGTATGCGCGCGCGGTTAAACCGACAACAACGCTTCTTGGGGAATCCGCAAAAATTCGGGCAGAACGCCGGGGAAGAACATAAAGATCGCCGTCGCCGCTATAATCGCCATACAGATGAAAAATATAATTATAAATCCGCGCTTTAAGGCGAATTCCAAAGCCTTCAAGCCCACGACGAGCAGTATGGCCGACTCGCGCAAATATTTAAGGCCAGTCAACTGATCGCCGGTTATAAAGCCGAACTTCGCGTTGACGAACAGGAACAGAATCAGGCAGACGGTCGCCATCGCCAAAATCTCTCCTACAAAATCGATAATCTTTTCTAACGCTCTTCTCATTGGGTTGTCTCCTTTTTTTACCTTGACTTCATTTTTCATTCTCGGTAACTCCTACCTTAATTGATATCCTAATTATACACATATATTATTAAAGTGTCAATATAATACGATTATAAAATGATTAAAAACCTCCCGCGGGCGCCGAAAAATCCCGTGATAGCGGCTAAACCGCAACCCCGCCTTGCTTACGTACGCGAAGTACGCGCGCGGCGTCGGTGTTTCGGTTTCGTCGCTCTAACGGTTTTTT
>JAISMM010000023.1 GCA_031276725.1 Clostridiales bacterium
GATACACACATACCGTATCTGCTTTCGAGACTCTTTTTCTTTTACGCTTAACATGCTTTTATTTTACCACAAAGTGCCGCTTCAAGTCAATCTGAATCGGTGCTTTGTCTACAGTCTGAAGGACGCCTTTTTGAGCGTCCTTTTTTGCGGTGTCGATTTTTTTCTTGCTATTTGTTTTCCGTTCCGTCAATCAGTTTATTAACGTCAATCGGGGGCAACATTATCGGCGCAAGCCCGGGCTGTGCGGTAACTAACGAAACCTGACTCCTTATATACGGAAACATTATAGAAACGGTATTTTTCGTTAATATTTGTTTCGTTATATCTTCCGAAAAGCTCTGCGGTTTCTCAAATTTTCCAACGGTAATTAATTCAAGGTTAACAGAATCGTTTTCCGTCGAAACGGTGGTTGTAACTCGTACGGTTTCGATATTGTTTTCCATCGAAAAAGAAACCGAATTTACCGCTTTTAATTTGGTTTTACCGACCTTTCTATTATTCGAAAACGCTATTTTTTCAAAATAGATGTCCAACATTTTCAATTCACTTTTATTGTCCATTTCTATTTCCATAAATTTAACTCCTTAACTTGCTAACACAAACGCTTCGCAATATGCCTTGTAACTTTCTTGTCGAAAACTACATAAAATAGCGACCTCATCCGGTTTAGCAACTTGCCGATAAGGTGCGTCGATACCTTTTTCCAACTCCAAACGCGCCAGTGTTTCCTCGTAAAAACTTTGAAGCCTAAGCCAATAACTTGCCTCGTATGCAAAAACCCGCTCGAAAAGAACTGCTATTTTAGCATTTATTCCGCGCTTGCCTTTTATAATCTCGTTTATAATCGTTTTGGGAATTCCGGTTTTGACCGCCAACTCTTTCTGCGTAATTTTAGCGAGTTTTAAGTCGTCGGCTAAAACAACTCCGGGGTGTACGGCGTAATTCGGTATATATTTATTCTCCATAATGTCCTCTGACCTCCAATATTTTTATCTCGTCTTCCGGTTCGGCATACTTAACAATAAGCTCCATTCTGTCCTTGTGACTAACCCTAAGCGAATAAATGCCTTTTTTGTCTCCTTTCAATTCTTTCGTATGGTACTTACTCATAAGCGGTTCTTGAAAGAACACAGAAAACTTTTCCATGTTTTTTAGACGCGTCATCAACACTTTTAAGTCCTCGACTACCTTATGACGGGGAAAGAAACGACGGGCATAGTTCTCGTCATTGCATATCTTTTCCACTTCTTTTCTCGCGTAGTCGATTATCATTCGTCCGCATATTCCTAATTATATCTTTCCTTTGACAAGATTATTCACTCTTTTGTGAATTATTACATTATATAATTTTTTCAGCCCTCTTGTCAACTGTTTTTATGAGTTCCCCAAAATATTTTTTACTCCTTTTCCCTTGACTTTTTCGCAAATTGTGCTAAAATGTACACAAGAGGTGTTTTATGAATAAGAAAAAACTAATTGCTAAATGCATAATAACGGTCGCAAGCATTTTTATAATTGTTCTGCTGATTAGCG
Source organism: Clostridiales bacterium (assembly GCA_031276725.1). Taxonomy (GTDB): domain Bacteria; phylum Bacillota; class Clostridia; order Christensenellales; family Pumilibacteraceae; genus RACS-047. The sequence continues at coordinate 1,534 of JAISMM010000023.1, forward strand.
TACTGAAAGAATATGCGGAGGCGCGAAAAACATACGTTGAGTTTTCACGCGATGCTTTTTTGCAGTATATCAAAAAGTGCACTTTTTTTATAACGGCAAGCATAATTTCGATTTTGATTATTGCGCTCACAAACCTTTACATATGGCTCGGCGACCGTATATTAACGCCGCCCGCACCCGAGCAAATCGCGGCGCGTGATAAAAAGCGCAAGGAGCGCATAGAGGAAAAGAAAAAACGGTTAGAGGAAAAGCTAAACAAATATACTTAAAACTTTTCCGACATATCTTTGAGTAAAACGAGGTATAATAAAAGGACTGTTGTTGCAGTCCTTTTTGATTTATCAATATTCGCCCTTGTCAAACTCTTTCAGCTTTTCCTCTAACCGCCGCTTTTTCGCCTCTATGCGCTCCTTGCGTTTTTGCTCGTACGCCGCTATCTGCTCTATGGTCGGCTCTTTGAATAGATATTTGCCGAACCAATAATACACGTTGCAACAGACGATAAGCAAAGCCGCGAACAGCGACGCGATAGAGAGGAATAAGTGTTCATAAGCCCAATTTCGTACTTCCTCAAAGTTATAACTTAATTCTCTGCCCGCATATTCTTTGATTCTATCAAAATAATATTTTGCGTCTTTCAGCATATACGTGAATACAATGACAAGCAAAATCGCTAAAACGACGCTCGCGACGGATATGATTACCTCTATTTTCTTTTTGTTCACGGCCATAAATGCTCCTTTTGAAACGGTTTTCTTTTTGAAAAAATATAATACGAATAAAGCGGTTAAAATGTCGGCTAATAATACCGCCGCAGAGTTATAAAAATACTTTGAAAAATATTGGTTAATAATGCCGAATGTCAATTCAACCCAGCGTGTAGCGTATGAGAGATATACGCAAACATACACAATCGAAAAAACAAAGCCGACAGTTAAAAAGAGTATCAAGGCTAGACTAATGCCCAATAACACGTATTCCGCGATTTTTCTTTTTTGCAAAATTAATACCACTAATAGGTATTATAATATAATTTTTGCGGAACGTAAAGCGTTTTAACCAGAATTTTTATAACCTGTCCTTTGGCAAAAACAGATTCACTACCTGTGCCGATGCCTTTTGTTGAAAAATCTATCGAGCCGCCCCGCAACGCTTGCGGGGCGGATTCGGAAAGTGAGAGGAATTTTATTCGGCAGGTTGAGGAATTTTATTCCGTAAGGGGAATCATTTGCCCCCGTCGTTCTTGGCGTCGTTCACGTCATCGTTCACGTCGTTGTTCTTGCCCCCGTCGTTTCCGTCGTCGTCGTTGTCGTCGTTCTTGGCGTCGTTCACGTTATCGTCGTCGTTGTCGTGCAATTCGTCGTCGATGCGCTTTTTGTCGGAAGCGGTTAAAAGACCGACGGCGACAAAGAAAGCGGCGACGGCGCTTAGGATTTCGTTGACGTAGGGCAGGCTTGCCTTGACGCCGAATATTTGGCAGACAAGCGCTATAACGCCCGCGAGCGCCGCCCAAAAACCTTTTTTCTTTATTAGTTCTTTCATTAATTTGTTACTCCTTTTTAGTGTGATATGTCTAAGCGCGCCCAAAATTTCCCTCAGCCGTTTGTCGGACACTCTCGCCTTATACTTTGAATTCCCCTCTATGGATGGGCGCCGCATTAGCGGCGGGGTGGTTGGTTGTCCCTCGCACTTGGCATATCCCCAAAATTCCCCTCTATGGAGGGGTGGCACGTAGTGCCGGGGTGGTTGATTGTTATGCGCTCCGTGCGAATATCGGCAACCACCCCGCCGCCGTTCGGCGGCACCCCTCCCCGGAGGGGAATTCAAGAGATACGTCGAGTGCGGCGGATAAGGCAAGTGCGATAATAACCGGGAAACACCCCGCCGCTAACGCGCCACGAACCGAGCCGCCAAACGGAGAAGCCGTTTGTAGGGCGTGCGAGCGTGCGAGTTAAGCCCGTATACACGGGCGAGGCGCTCCCCGGAGAGGGGAATTGCTATCTGCCGAACGCGTTGAACAGCCTGTAAAAATGCGCGTCGTCGAGGTCGGCGCGGATTCGGGGCTGTTCGGAAAGGGCGCGTTTGGCGTCGGCGGCGCTCATTTTTGAGAGTATGGCGTAGTAGGAATTGTAAATCCGCTCGTAGGGCTTTTCGCCCGCGAGCTTTTGCAGCTTTTCGGCTTGGGCGAGGCGTTCGCCGAACAGGTCGCTCTCTTTCATCGTTTTGTCGACGGCTTGTTCGTACTCCTTTTCGGTCAGCGAATTGTTGTACTTTAACGCCTCGGCGTACTTTTTGTCGCGCTCGTCTTTAAGCCCGTTGATGGCGGCGGTGAGGCGGGCGGCGTAGGCGATATTGAAGTCGTTGAGGGCTTTTTCGCGCTTGACGCCGAGCGTACTTATTTCGCCGTCGAGCTTTGCGACGGCGTCGCTATACTCCGCGCCGATTTGACCGAGCGTTTGGGCGCGGGCGCCGGCAAGCCCGTTTTGACCGCTTACCGCTATGCTCGAACGCGCGAGTCCGCGCTTTAACGCGTCGTTAGCGAGCGTTTCCGCCGCCTTTTTGTACGCGTCCTCCGCCGCGGCCGCCTTTTGGGACGCGGCTTTTTCGGCGGCGGTTTTGTCGTTTTGATACTTTTTGTCGAGGGCGGCGAGTTCCGCCTCTATCGCGTTTTTGCCCGCGTTCAAATACTCGGCAAGCTCCGCCTCGCCGCGCTTTTTAAGCTCGTCGTCCGACATTTCGGGCGGCCGCATACGCTCGTATTCGGGCGCGTCGTCAAGCGTTAAGCCGTCCTTATTAATGTTCGGCTCCTCGGTTTTGTCCGAGTTAATGTAGTCGATAAGCTCTTGTTTTTGACTCTCGTATTCGTCGCCGCCGACTCCCGCCGTGAGCGACTTCCATAATTTTTTAAAATAATCCGCAATTCCGGACATAGTGATTTACTCCTTTTTTTTGCGGGTGCGGACGCACCCTTTTTGTTTTATAATTTGAGTTTTCCCCGTCGGGGAATTTTTTGACGGTCGGGTTTATTTGCGGCGCCGGCAAACCGCTCAAAAACCCGTCGGGCTAACGAAGGCGGATTCCCGCCGCCGCCGCGCGTATATTCGAATACGTAAGCGAGGGCGGGGTTCCGTATCCGTTGGCATTACGGAATTTTTCACCGACCGTTCAGAAAGAATAATTTGTTGCCGCGGCGTTCAAAGTAAGAATCCTCGCCCGCGAAAAAGCATTCGTCGGCGTAAGAGATGACGCCGCCGCTTTTGACGCCGCCGCCGGGGGCGAGGCGTTTTAGGACTACCGCGCCCTCGTGCGAGGTTAAAAATTCGAGAACGCCGTCGGGGCGTTGCTTGGCGCTGATTACCGCGCCGTCCCCGAGCGGCATTATGCTTTTTGAAAAAATCATAACGCCTCCGCGCGCGCCTTTGCCGGTGTTCCGCCGGGCTTATCCGCGTCCGCGCCGTTTGCGGGGTCGGCCGCCCTTGCGGGGCGTTTTTTGACCGTTTGCGACGCCGTTACGGGACTTTCTTTGCCGGCTTTCGCCCTTGCGGAGCGTTTTTTGACCGTTTGCGACGCCGTCGCGGCGCTTTTTTTGCCGGCTTTCGCCCTTGCGGGACGTTTTTTGGCGGTTTCGGCGGTTTTTTTGAGCGCTTTTTTGACCGCTTGCGCGGACGGCGCGTCGGGCCCGGAAACGCTTTGCGGGCGTTTTTCGGCGGTTTGCTTTATGATTAGTTCGGTATCCTTTTTGACGTCGCGGACTACCCCGAGGCGCTCGCCGAGCGTCGTGATGGCGGCGGTGTATTTATCCTCGCGCCGCCGCGAATCCTTGATTTGGTGAAAGAGTAAGGCGCAAAACAGGACGGCCCAAAGACCGTTGCCCGCCGCCATACGCAAAATTTCTTCCCACATAGTGATTTCTCCTTATAATATAGTGTAGTGAACGGCGCCCGACCGCTCTAATTCCCCTCTCGTTCTAATTCCCCTCTACGGAGGGGTGGCAACGGAGTTGACGGGGTGGTTGATTGTTTTTGTAGGCGGTTTGTATGGACGGTAGTTCAATGACCCTTACCACCCCGGCACTACGTGCCACGAACCGAGCCGTCAAACGGCGAAGCCGTTTGTAGGGCGTGCGAGCTTGCGAGCTAAGCCCGTCAACAAGGCGAGGCACTCCATAGAGGTGAATTTGGGGGAATAGCCGAGTACGGTGGACAGGGAACCGCCCCGTCAACAAGGCGAGGCACTCCCCGGAGGGGAATTTTGGGGAATAGCCGAGTACGGCGGACGGGCAACCGCCCCGGCGCTAACGCGGGCAATTTTAACCTAAACGGCATTGTCGGTCGCTCTCGGCGCGTCCATTAAATTCCCCTCTACGGAGGGGTGGCAACGGAGTTGACGGGGTGGTTGATTGTTTTTGTAGGCGGTTTGTATGGACGGCAGTTCAATGACCCTTACCACCCCGGCACTACGTGCCACCCCTCCCCGGAGGGGAATTTTGGGGAACAGCCGAGTACGGCGGACGGGCAACCACCCCGGCGCTAACGCGCCACCCCTCCCCGGAGGGGAATTTTTGGCAACAGCCACGGCGGCGAGGCGAGGCACTCCATAGAGGGGAATTTTTAGAACGATACGGTGAACGACGCGGTTACGTTTCCGCTAAAAGCGGCGCGGGGGCGGACGAGGGCTTGAACGGTCGAGGGGTAGGTAAAGTTGGGGCAAAAGAGGTACGCGCCGTTACGCGAGCGGTAGTAGGTATCCACCGCGCCGTCCGCCGTTAAAACGAGCAGGTCGCGCCCGAGGGCGCACGCGTCCTTGATGTCGGGCGTGTCGAGGTCGCCGGGGGCGATCGCGAGGGCGCGGGTCGAGCGGTTGAATTCGGCGAGCCGCTTTACGGCGCCGCCTATAACGAATAAGCCGCCGCGCGAAACGGTTACGGGGGCTTTTGCCACCTCTAAAATATCGCCGCCGTCGAACGTTACGAGCTTGTCGAATTCGCCGACGGCCGTTTTTACGAGGGCGCAGTCGTCGCCGAACGTTACCGATTCGATTTCGCCGCAGGAGTCTAAAACGTCGGCGAGCGCGGCGGACTTGGGGCCGTTTACGCCCGCCGCGGACGCTAAATGGCAGACGCCCGCGCCGTAGATTCCTATAAGGAAGCCCGCGCGAAAAATCTTGACGCCCTGACCCCGCTCCGCCGCGTCCAAAAGCGTAACCGCGCCGTTTGCGATCTTATAGCGGCACACCTTGCCCCCGGGGCTTGCGGTAACGTAATGAAATACATTGCCCTCGTTGACGATAACGTTTTGCGCGCCCCCGGACGCGGCGGGATACTCCGTTTTTGCGCCGTCGGGGCCGTAAATTTGCAGATTGTCGCCGAAAAGCGCCAAATAGCCGCCCGCGCACGTCATAAAGCCGCCGCCGCCGTAGACGACGCGGTAGGACGTTTTGGGGCCGTCCGCGTCCGCGCGCATAGTCATAAGCTCGTTGCGCATAGAAACGGCGGCGTACTCGCAAAGATAGTCGCCCGAAAATTCCGCCCCGCGCCCCGCGTTGAAGCTAACCTTGTCCGCCGTTTTGAACAGCCTGCCGGCGCCGTGAAAAAGCCGCGCGTCGGGGTAAAAGGTTCCGTCGCTCCCCGTAACCGAAACGACGGACGCGGCGTCGGCGCAAGGGAGCGAAACGGTGCGGTCGGCGTTTACGGCGGCGGTATAGAGCGTTTGCCCGACGCGGTTTTCGCGGACGAACGCCCTTAAAACGGGAACGCGGCCCGCCGTGATAATTACCTCCGGCACGGACGCGGGAACGGCGGCGGTAAGGGTCAGCGACTCCGAATTAAAGACGGCGGACGCGGGGTAGTAGGCGGACGGAGCGAGGGCGCGGTTATGCGGCGCGTTGAGGGCGTCGCACGTTCCCCGGACGCACTCGATTTGATCCGGCAAGGGCTTTTCGCCCAACAGAAAGCGGACAAGCGGATTGTCGCCGCCGAAAAGCCGCCCCGCCGCGCCCTCGCTTAGCTCGATCCACACCGTAATACTTACCGACAGTTCCTTGCCCTCCTCCTTGATAAGCGGCGGAAAGTCGGCGCGGTTAAAGAGCGTTTGAGCGTCCGCCGACAGACCGAAAAACGAGAATTCCGCGCCCGCGCACTCGTCGGGGGCGAGCGCCGCCGTATAGCGGGCGAACAGCTTGCCGCGCGTAACGGACGCGTTTACGTCGGTCAAAACCGCCGTCTTTGCCGCCGCCGCGCCGCCGCCGCCGCCGCCCATAACGACGTATTTTGCGTATGCGAGATTTTGCGAAAGCGCGGATTTGACGTTTAAAACGGCGTTGTGAGCCAAAAGAGTTTTGCCGCCGTATGTGATTTCGACCGTGTTGCAAGTCCTGAATTTCATAATTTCCCCCGAATTTTGTTGCTGTTTACCGTCATTTACTGTCGTTTTTTGTAGTTTTTTGTAGTTTACGCAAGTTCCGCGACCGAAAAATTGATTCCGATACCGAGGACGTCCGAATTTTTGACGCCGCCCGCCGCGCGTTTTAGGTAGCTTTTGCCGCCCGAAACCGCCACCAGAACCGGCTCGGGCGCGCCGCGCACAAAGCCGACGGCGCCGCACTTGAACGGCATATCGACGGGCAGTAAGGGCGACACGGAGCCGAAACCGGCGTCGAACGAAAAGCAGGCGACGGCGCCGTCCGATACTACGGCGGCGACAAAGCGTCCGTCGTGATAGGTAAGGGCTACGCGGTCCGCCGCGCCGCCGACGCGGGCGCGGGCAAGCTCGCCGTTTTGCCCCAATTTTAGCGCCCAGAGATTGTCGAGGTTGTCGCAGTAGAGGGCGTAGACGCCGTCCGCCGTCATACAGACGTCGCATCGGCTGCCGTAGCCTACGGGATACGCGCCCTGTTCCGTAAGCTCCGCCCCGTCGGCGAGGGCGGCGGCGGAATCCGTGTAGAAGCTAAGGCGCTCGTCGCGGCTCGTTATAAGGGCGTATTCGCCGCCGAGGGAATCGCACCGCCAATCGGACGCCGGCAGCGTAACGGCGGCGTCCTCGCCGAGGATGATGAATTCGGCGCGCTTTAAGACGGCGCTAAGGCCGCGCGCCGCCCTCAGGGCGACGAGGCTTTGACCGTTTAGGAGCGCCGAGGCGATTATTACGCCCTCGGACGCGCCGGGCGAAAAAGCCGCCTCGCCCGCGTAGCGCGAATCGATTAAAAGCTCGACCGCGCCCGCCGATAAAACTTGCAGCGTAACCTTTAACACAAGCCCCGCCGCGCCGCCGCCCGACACGCCCGCCGCCTCGTAGACGCGGCCGTCGTCGAACTCGACGTCGGGGCAAAAGAGGGCGCGGGCGCTCCTTTGCCGCGTCTTTTTGGCCGCCCTTTGCGCTCCCTCTAAGTCCTCTAACTTCATATAGGCAAGTTTTCCGTAGTCCATTTTAACTCCTTAATATTCCCCTCTATGGAGGGGTGCCGCGTCAGCGACGGGGTGGTTAAATTGCTAAACTTAACCGCTTAAAAAAACATATGTTCAAAAAATTTATAGTTGAACCACCCCGTCGGCGTTCGCCGCCACGAACCGAGCCGCCAAACGGCTTGCCGTTTGCAGGGCGTGCGAGCCTGCGAGCTAAGCCCGTCGACGAGGCGAGGCACTCCGCAGAGGGGAATTTGGGGATAGCCGAGTGCGGACAACGCACAACCACCCCGGCACTACGTGCCACGAACCGAGCCGCCAAACGGCTTGCCGTTTGCAGGGCGTGCGAGCCTGCGAGCTAAGCCCGTCGACGAGGCGAGGCACTCCCCGGAGGGGAATTTTGGGTATATGCCGAATGCGGACAACGGACAACCACCCCGGCAACTCCGTTGCCACCCTCCTCGGAGGGGAATTTTGGGGATTTGCCGAGTGCGCCGTACGAAGCAATTTTGCCCTCAATTGTTTGTCCGTCGCTTTCGGCGCGTTTCTTGAATTCCCCTCTATGGAGGGGTGGCGCCGTAGGCGACGGGGTGGTTAAATTGCTAGTTTTAACCGCTTAAAAAAACATATGTTCAAAAAATTTATAGTTGAACCACCCCGTCGGCAAAGTCGCCACGAACCGAGCCGCCAAACGGCTTGCCGTTTGCAGGGCGTGCGAGCCTGCGAGCTAAGCCCGTCGACGAGGCGAGGCACTCCGCAGAGGGGAATTTTGGGGATAGCCGGCTATTTGCCGCCGCGTACGGTGTATTCGATATAAGCGCGGGCGATGCGGACGGATGAAGATTCGCAAACGATGCGGAAGCCGAAACGGCGGCCGGAAAGACCGATTTTGACGCGGCAGACGCCGTTTTTGGGCGTTAGGGAACGCGTGCGCGAGCGGCGTTCGGTGTAGACGGTAACGGCGAGGGGGCAATTAGATTCCATAACGGCGGCGCGGAAATATTTGAGGGCGTGCGTGCCGTAGTCGTAAAGACCGCTGTCGAACTCCTTGACGGACGGAACGCCGAACAGTGTTCCCGAGCGGACGATTTTGGCGGCGCGGCCGTCGGCGGTTACGGCGTAGAGCGCGTCGCCCAAAACGCACAGACGGCTTACCGGCGGCCCTTGCATAAACGAGTACGCGCCCGATTTGAGGTCGTAGACGAGAACGGAATTGTTGCCGCTCCCGTTTGCGCCGTTTCCGTTCCCGTTGCCGCCGTTTCCGTTGCCGTTTCCGTTGCCGCCGTTTCCGCTTGTGCCGCCGTTGCCGCCGCCGTTTCCGCTCCCATTCCCGCTCCCGCCGTTTCCGTTTCCGCTTGCGCCGCTCATCTCTTGACGGTCGACGTTGAGGGCCAGGTAGTACTTGCCGTCGAAGTAGGCGCCGGACGCGGAGGGCGAAGGCAACACCGACGGGCTTACGGCGCCGAGCGTTTTTTGCGTGGATAGTCCGTCGAATTTATAGACGCCGTCGGACGCCAAAAACATTACCGCCGCGCCGCAGTCGGTTACCGACCCCGGGTAGATTTTGCCCGACGACACGAACAGATTTGTGGCGGCGAATTCGCTTTGGTCGGCGTACGCCGTTATGCGCGTGATTCCGTAGTCGCGGAAAACGTAGACGTAATTTAGAAAGCTGACGACGCGGTTAGAGTGGCCGCGGCCGTCGAGCATTTGTATAAAGCCGCCCTCGTCCGACGCCGGGTTCCAGTTCGTGGGGTCGAGGTCGTCGGTAAACCAGACGGTGTTGTTTTCGGCGCCGCCCGTCGCGAACATACGCTCGAAGTGCATCGTTATGCCCGTGAACGTCGGCGCGGAATCGATTTTGTAGGGCGGATCGGCCATATTCCAGACGTGCATACCACCCAAGGGGTCGCATATCAAAATCACGTCCTCGCCGTAGAGGCGGTAGTTAGTTACGTAGGGCGGCCCGCCGAGCGTTACGCCCGAAAGAGGGACGAATTCGCCCGCCCCGCCGACGCGGTACATAACCGCGCCCGCCGCCGTCGAATACATTTGCGCTTCGACGTCGCGCCCTAAAACGGAATCGAATTTGCGGTAAAGCCACAGACTTGTAACGGCCGCCTCCGCTCCCAAAAATTCCTCCGCGCCGTAGCCGTCCGTGAGCGCGCCGGACGAAAACTCGAAGTTGATTACGGTTTTTGCGCGCGCCAAGCCGTGCACGCCCTCGTCGACACGGTTATCGAAGCCGCCCGAAAAATCGCGCACCGCCGCCGTTCTGACGCTCTCGCTGACCGGGGCAATATAGTCGTTGTATGGCATTGTTTTTCTCCTTTTTTTGTTGGGGCGCGGAGAACTCCGCCTCCCCTATAATATTCGACGGCGGCGGAGCGGTCGGCGCGTCCTTCGAATTCCCCTCTATGGAGGGGTGGCGCCGCAGGCGACGGGGTGGTTGCCGATATTCGCACGGAGCGCATAACACAATCAACCACCCCGGCAACTCCGTTGCCACCCCTCCACGGAGGGGAATTTTGGGGATATGCCGAGTGCGGCGGACAGCCAACCACCCCGGCACTACGTGCCACCCCTCTATGGAGGGGAATTATTGTTAAAGTATCCATCGGCGGCGCTTGACGACGCGTTCGGCGAGGGGGGTTTTGAGCTTTGCAAGAGCGTCCTTAAAGCGCTTGTTCCATAGCGCGGCCTCGCCCGGAACGCCGTTGATAAGGCAATATTCGCAGGCGGCGCCGTAGGCGATTGCGCGGGGCGGTATTCGGTTCCCCCAGGGCAATTCGTCGGTTATAGCGCAATTTTGGGGCGCGTAGGCGAAGGTAACCTCGTAAAGCGCGTCGGTTTTGACCTCGATAAAGCCTTGACGGAGCTTGAACGGGACGCGTTTGCCGTCGCGCCTTACGTCGGCGACGCCGGTTAGATTTTGGTCGAGCGCCGAAAAATAAAGCCGCTTATTATTCGAGGACGCGAACGCCGTTTTGATAAGCCGGACATAGTCGCGGGCCGCCTCGTCGACGGCGAGCCGCGCGCACATGGTAAGCGTTTCGACCTCCGCCGCGACGTCATCCGGGACGGCGTCGGGGCTGTAACCGGGCGGGCGCAAAAACGCCGCCGCCTCGTCGAGCTGCAAAAACGCCGCCGCCAGAATAAGACAGTCCTTATAGGTCGCCATACGCTTTTTCGACCTCCCTTTCGATTTTTTTGCGGCACTCGTAAAGCCGCTCCGCGTTCCGCCGCGCGTTCTCGTTTTCGGTTTCGGCGATAAGCCGCTCCGCGCGCTCGGAGCGCGTTTTGTACGCCTTGACTACCGTCCGCTCGTCGAGGACGCGGTAAGGGAGCGCGAGCGCGAGAGTAGACCCGCGCTGCGCCCTATTGTGGAGTTCGAGCCGCTTTTTTTTGTAGTTTTCGACGACGAAATAGTCCGCGTCGAGCGCCTTTAAGCGGTTCGCGATTCCGAACAGGTCGTCCTCGATAATTCTTGACGTGCCTATCATAGCGTTATTCCGCCGTGATGCCGCTAAGGCGTCCGAGTCCGTTGGGACGGTCGCATATAAGGTCGCAGTACTTGACGAGCGTCGCCGCGTACGTCGCCCGCCCCTGATTTTGGCGCAGGATTTTGCCGTTTTCGGTTTCGAGGAAACGCCAATCGCAAAGCTGATGCAGCTTCATCGACTTGGTGTTCAAAAGGTACATTACGCCGTTGTCGACGAACCTTTCGTAAACTAGGGGTATGCCGTTAAACGACAGCGTTTTGTAGCCGCCCTCTAACTCCATAATGTCGACGTTGCGCTTGAATTGGCTTAAATAGTCCTGATAGGCGTACTTGACGTCGGCGGCGCAGGCTATAAAATCGACCTCGGAATTGGCGTTGTTTTCGAGCGAGTCGATAGCCCTTTGAATAACTATGTCGTCGATCGGCCCGACGTCCGACTTTGTGTAGGGCGCCAAAAACGGATACGCCGAGCGCGACAGGCCGTAGATGGAGCCGGTCGCGGCGAACACGTCGCCGAGTCCCGTGATCTCCTTGCCCTTGCTGCCCTGAACGTACATTTTGGACGAGGCGGTAACGGCGGAGGCGGGCTCCGATTCGAACGTGATCGTATTTTGGGCGCGGTCGACCGACGCAAGGCGCACGCCCGACGCCGAAAGAGTGCCCGACGAGCCGTACACGTCGACTATCATTCCCTCGATGAGGGCGTTGGTTTTGGACACGGGATAGGACGCGCCCGACTTTGCGCCGACGGTGCACAGTACGCCCGACGACGTGCCGTAAAGCATTCGCCCGAGGTTGAATTTGGACGAGTCCAAAAGGCTTTGCAGTTCGGCGTTAAGTAAGTCCGTAAACGCTCCCCTGCCGTCCGCCGACGCCCTTATCGCCTTATCCGATATTTCGATTTGACCGAACAGATTTTTAAGCGTCGTGATCATTTGCAGATACTTTTTGGCGCCGGACGAGGGCAGCTCGCCGTCCTCGTCGCCCGCGCCGATGCCGCCGCTGATGCCGAACGAAACGGCCTTGCGGATCTCCTTGCCCCAAACGTCCGCGCCCGTCTGCTCTATTTTGGTGAGCAGCGGATTCGCCTTGGTGTTCAAAAGCTCCGTAATCGCGCCCAAATAGACGCTCTTTAACGCGTTTTCCGCGTTTTGTATTGTAATCATAATTTTTTTACCGGGCTTGCGTGCAAGCCCTACTCCTTTTTAATTTATTTTTTGTCGGGTTTTGATATATTGTGCGGTTGTGTAATTCCCCCGAAGGGGAGTTTTGGGGAGTTGCCGAGTGCATAAAACAATCAACCACCCCGGCGCTACGCGCCACGAACCGAGCCGTCAAACGGCGAAGCCGTTTGTAGGGCGTGCGAGCTTGCGAGCTAAGCCCGTATACGCGGGCGAGGCACTCCATCGGAAAACTCCGGACAAGTGTGGCGGCTTTTAGACAGCGGATTTTTTAGACGGAAATCGACTTGTTTTTGCAGGCAATAGCACCGCTATTGTCAAAAAAAGAAGGCGCTTTCCGGCAAAAAAGACGCGTCCTAAAGTTGCCTAAACTTGTCCGGAGTTTTCAATAGAGGGGAATTTTGGAAATTCGCCGAGTGCGGTAATTAATAGCTTTTGCCGTTTAATAATCTCTCTTAACGGCTGTCCGCCCGCCGTTATCGGCGCGGCGCTTGAATTCCGCTCTATGGAGGGGTGGCGGCGAACGCCGACGGGGTGGTTTAATTACAAAGCGACAGCCGCTTGAAAGGAAGTTTTTTTCGGCTACCCCTTAATAGTTCAACCACTCCGCCGCTAACGCGGCACGAACCGAGCCGTCAAACGGCGGAGCCGTTTGCAGGGCGTGCGGGCTTGCAAGCTAAACCCGTATACGCGGGCGAGGCACTCCACCGGAAAACTCCGGACAAGTGTGGCGGCTTTTAGACAGTGGATTTTTTAGACGGAAATCGACTTGTTTTTGCAGGCAATAGCACCGCTATTGTCAAAAAAAGAAGGCGCTTTCCGGCAAAAAAGACGCGTCTTAAAGTTGCCTAAACTTGTCCGGAGTTTTCAATAGAGGGGAATTTTGGGGATATGCCAAGTGCGGTACTTAATAGCTTTTACCGTTTAATAATCTCTCTTAACGGCTGTCCGTCCGCCGTTATCGGCGCGTCCCTTGAATTCCGCTCAACGAAAAACTACGAATAAGTTCAGGCGGCTTTTTTGTTTCGGAAATAAACGCCCGAATATTAATTCTCTTCTAACAAAAGACCTAAATCGCGCATAATTTGGGCGAGATCCTCTTTGGGATTGAGGGCTTCCTCGAATGAGAAACCGGAGTCGGAGCGGTCGGCGTACTCGTCGGGATCGAGGGCGGCGGCGTGTTCGCGCTTTGACTTTTTGGCGGCGTCGGACGAAAAGTAGCGGTTTATGCGTTCGATGGGGTCGAAGTCGCCCGTTACGATGGGCGAATTGAGGTCGGCGCCGGGGAGCATATCCTTTAAAGGGTCGGCGCCGCCGTCGGGGACGGAATCGGCGCGAACCTTTATGTAGCCGATTTGCTTTTCTTTAAGCCGCTCGGTTTCGCTTGCGAACGCGCGGCGCAAGGCGGCGTCTGCGGACGCCGCGCCTCCGCCCGAATTCGGGCTTGACGCCGGGTCGGAGCGGTCCAAAACGGACTGCATACGGCGGTTAAACTCCGCCGCCGCCGCCAAATCGTCGTCCGATAAATATTTTTCGAGCATTTTATTATAATAGGACATCCATTTTTCGTGGAAAGCTTTAAGGCGGGCGATCTCCTGCCCGTACTTGATGACGGAAAGCCGTTCGATTTCCTCGGCCTTGGCGACGGCGTTATATATCGCCTTTGTAACGAGTCCGCTCTTTTCCTTATAGGCGGCGATCGTTTTTTCCGCCTTGTCGAGGGCGGCCTTTTGCTCGAAAATGCGCTCCTTTTGCGCGGCGAGCGTCCGCTCGTAGTCGGCCCTTAACGAGCGGATATATTCGTCGACCTCGGCGGGGCTGTATCCCCTCTTTTCGATATTAAAATCCATTTTAGGCGCGCCCTCCCGCCGGCGTTTTTTTGGAGCTTATTAATTCCTGCTTTAAGGCGTACAGCCCGTCCGAAATATTTACCTTATATATATGCGGATTGACGAGCCTTTTGTACTCGTCCCAAAATTTTGCCGACTCCGCTTTCGCCTTTGCCGCGCTCGCCGCAAGCGACGGAAATTCGTAGACGGATTTTCCCGACGCGAAAATTTTTACGGGTAGCTCGCGGACGTCGTAGCGTTCGAGCGTCGCGGTTTTCCAGCGCTCGAACTCGTGGGTCAAGACGAGCGGACGGGCGAGCTTTTCGCCGCGCAGCGCGATAAGGTCGGCGAACGCGCGGCCGGAATCGGGGGCGTAGACGCGGTGAACCGTCTTAAAGCCGGGGTTCGTTATTTTTGCGGCGGTGTCGGAAAGTTTTAGGCACGGCGTCCATTTGCCGCCGCGCTTTATGGCGCTCATCTTGTAAACGCCGCCCAAGGACGGGCAATCGAAGCTCGTGATGAGCTTTGTTCCCACGCCGTAGGAGTCGATTTTTGCGCCTTGAAGCGCGAGCGAGGCGATAAGATTTTCGTCGAGGTCGTTGCTGGCGAATATTACGGCGTCGTTAAAGCCCGCCTCGTCGAGCATTATGCGCGCCTTTTTGGACAAATACGCCAAATCGCCGCTGTCGAGGCGTATGCCGACGGGCTTGCGGCCTTTTTCGCGCAGCTTGTTAAAGACCTTTATGGCGTTGGGGACGCCGCTTTTTAGTGTGTCGTACGTGTCGACGAGCAACAGACAGTTATCGGGATAGATTTCGGCGAATTTTTCAAACGCCTCCAACTCGCTCTCGAAGCTCATCACCCAGCTGTGGGCGTGGGTGCCGAGGACGCGCGCGCCGAACAGCTTGCCCGCCAAAACGTTGCTCGTTCCCGTACAGCCGCCGATAATAGCCGCCCGCGCCCCGTAGACGCCCGCGTCCGGCCCCTGCGCTCTGCGGAGTCCGAATTCGGTTACGGGCGCGCCCCCCGCGGCGGAAACGACCCGCGCGGCCTTTGTGGCGATAAGAGTCTGGTGGCACACTATGTTGAGGAGCGCGGTTTCAAGCAGCTGCGCCTCGATTACGGGCGCCTTGACCGTTAATAGCGGTTCGGACGCGAACACGATTTCGCCCTCCTCGACGGCGTACAAATCGCCCGTAAACCTTATGCTTTTTAGGTAGTCCAAAAAGTCCGCGCCGAAAATATTAAGACCTTTAAGGTAGTCTATATCGGAATCGGTAAACCGCAAATTTTTGATGTAATCGACCGCCGACAAAAGCCCCGCCGCCACGCAATAATTAAAGCTCTTGTTCTCGCGGAAGAACAGATCGAAAACGGCCTCCGTTTCGTGCGTTCCGCTCATAAAGTAGCCGTTCATCATGGTAAGCTGATATAAGTCCGTCATTAAGGACAGGTTTTTATCGCGAAGCTCATTCACCGTCGTCGTCCGCGCCCCTGTTCGACAGCGCCGCCGACAGTATTACGACAGCGCCGATAAAAACGATTAAAAGCGGTATCACTATCGCCCATTCGAGCGCCCCGGAGCTGTTTAGCGAAAAAATCGCCGCGACCGGCCCGAACAGCGCGATTACCGGAACGTGCGAACGCCAAGCGCCGCCGTACAGCATAGTAACGAGCGAGGCGACCGCCGGGATCGCGATATAGAGCGGGTACAGATTGCCGTAGTCCGCCGTTCCGCTTTTTGCGAGCCCCTCGACGAGCGCGGGCACCAAAAACGCGAACGCCAGCCAAACCGAAACCGTATTCCTTTGAATAAAACCCGTTATTAAAAGCACGAGTCCCACGGCCGTCAAAACGCTGCACAGCCAAATTTTGGTTACCGAAAGCGGAACCGCGCCGAGTCCGCAAAGCAACAGAAAAATTCCGCAAAGCAGAATTACCCCGCCCGCCGTAAGGTTGCCCGCGAGCCTCTGCCGCGGCGTCAATTCAAGTTCGTCGATATTGTTCATATTTATTCCTCGCTTTTTTCGTCGCCGTTTTTTTCGACGCCGCCGCCGTCGTTTCCGTTATCGCTTTCGTCGTCGCCGCCGTCGGTCTCGTCGATAAAATCGCCCTCGCCCGCAAAAAATTTTTCGGCGTCGTCCTCCGAAAAATCTCCGTCGGCAGTCTTGTAAAAATCGTCGGAATATTCGGCGTTTTCGCCGCTCCCGTCGCCGTCGAAAAGACTTTTTTTGCTTTTAGAGGGCGTAGGAGGGCAAGGGTGGTGCAAAATACTCTTTTCGTACTCGAAATAGTCCTCCGACAAAAGCGCCTGCTCCACAAAAATAAACGGCTTTTTGCCGGCGTTACGCGCCCTGTACAGGTGCGCTGTTATGTAGCCTATGCCGAACGCGATTATAAGCCCCGACACTAATTGCGAAACGCGCAAGCCGCCCGTAAGATAGAGCGAGTCCGTGCGAAGCCCCTCGATCCACATTCTGCCCGTACCGTAGTATATGCAGTAGCACGACAAAATAAAGCCGTCGAAGCTTTTGCGCTTGCCCGTGTAGAGCCAATACAGAAGAGCGAAGCCCGCGAGATTCCAAAGCGATTCGTAAAAGAACGTCGCCAAATAATTGCCCGCGCCGTAGATCGGGTTATGCTCGGCGTCGATATAAACCGTAAGCGGAAAAAAGCCGAAATCGACCTTAGGCCCGTACGCCTCCTGATTGGCAAAGTTGCCCCACCTGCCTATGCTTTGACCCAAAATTATGAACGTGAACGCAAGGTCCGCCATCTGCATAAACGTAGCGCGCTTATCAAGCGGCTTGTTCCGCTTTACAAAATGCAAAATCACGCCGCCGATCGCCGCGCCTATAAGCCCTCCGTAAATCGCTAGCCCCTGCAAGCCCTCGCCGTCGAGTCCCAAAATTCTTTTGATCGGCCACTCGCCCTTGCCGTCGCCGCCCAAAATGTCGAACACCACATAATAGAGCCGCGCGCCCACTATCGCGAGCGGTATGCAAACTATGGCTATGTCGAATACCAAGTCCTCGTTGTAGCCGCGCTTTTTGGCGACCCGGTACGCCAAAAATATGCACAGCACCATTCCGGCGCCGATTATAAAGCCGTACCAATTAAAGCCGGCCGCAGCAATTAAATCCGTAATACGCAAAACCGCGTGTCCCTCCCGTAAAATACTCCCGCCGCAAAAAAAACTCCGAACAAGCGGGACGGTCTTAACCCGACCGATCCTCTTATAGAGTTTTCGCAACCGACGTTACCACCCATTATAATACGGACGCGACAAAATGTCAATAAAAATTATCTAGGCAAAACGGAAACGGAATGTTTTATGCCGACGCCGCTATTCTCTTATAACCTAACCGCTCCGCCCCGACGCCGTACGGCGGCGCGAACCGAGCCGCGCGCGTATATTTAATACGTAAGCAAGGCGGTATTGAGTTTTCGCCGCCGTCAAACGGCATTTTCGGCGCCGGCTATTTATTCTTTTTTTCGTTTAGGCGTTTTAGAAACTCCGGAAAATCGGAGTCGGACTCGGGCTTGACGCGCGGGTCGGGAATGTCGGACACGGGCGGCCTTGCGGATGCGGCGGCGGTTTGGGCGTTCGCCGAAGGCGCTCCGGCGTAAGGAATATCTTTTTGAGGGGGCGCGGCGTAGGCTCCGTCCCTTTGAGGGGGCGCGGCGCGTGAACCGTTAAAGACGCTGTTCAAAAGCGGTTCGACCGTTTGCGGCGGTCTTTTGGGTTCGGGTTGACTCGGGCGGTGGCGTTCGTCAAAGCCGGTGGCGATAACCGTAACCATAATCTCCTCGGTTAGGGTTTCGCGTATGTCGGCGCCGAAAATGATATTCGCGCCGGGGTGAACTACCTCGCTTACAAGCCCGGCGGCCTCGTTGACCTCTTCGAGGGTTAGGTCGACGCTGCCCATAACGTTCAATATGACGCTTGTGGCGCCCGCGATAGACGTTTCTAAAAGCGGGCTGAACACCGCCTGCTTGACGGCGTCGACGGTGCGGCGGTCGCCCTTGGCGCGGCCGATGCCCATATGGGCGATGCCCTTGTCGCGCATTACCGTGCAGACGTCGGCAAAGTCGAGGTTAATGAGCGCGGGCGTTATAATGAGGTCGCTTATGCCCTGAATGCCCTGACGCAAAACCTCGTCGGCGTACCGGAAAGCCTCGACGACCGGCAGCTTGGGCGCGACCTGCATAAGTTTTTCGTTGGGAATAACGACGAGCGTATCGACGACCTTTTGCAGGTTGCGGATACCTATTTCGGCGTGATCCGACCTTACCCTGCCCTCGAACGCGAACGGCTTTGTTACGACCGCTACGGTGAGCTTGCCGAGCTCCTTTGCGATGCTCGCGACAACCGGAGCCGCGCCCGTACCCGTGCCGCCGCCCATTCCCGCCGTTATGAACACCAAATCCGCGTCGGCGAGCGCCTCTTGAATCGCCAAACGGCTCTCCTCGGCGGACTTTTGCCCTTGCTCGGGATTGCCGCCGGCGCCCTGACCGTGCGTCAGCTTGTCGCCGATCTGAATACGGCGGTTGGCTTTTGAAAGTTTGAGCGCCTGTAAATCCGTGTTTATACTTATAAACTCGGCGCTCTTTATGTTGGCGTTGACCATTCTGTCGACGGCGTTGCCGCCGCCGCCGCCCACGCCCACAACCTTAATTACGGCGGGAAGAGTCATTATGTCGCCTTTGTCGATATGCATTCGAGTAATCTCCTATTTGCTGAAAAGTTTTGCGAAAAAGCCTTTTTTAATTTTTTGCGGCGCGCCTTCGAGCACCATATTCAACAGCCCTATCGCCGAGGACAGGTGCGGACGGTTGAATTGCGGCAACGACGGCGCGATAAGCTCGACCGGCTTTTTGAGCTGCTTAGAAAGGTAGTCGCGCGCCCCCTTAACGTACGAGAGTCCGCCGCCCGTAAGGTGATACGGTATAAAGTCGGGGTAATCGTAGCCGCACATATTGAGGCACTTGGAAATCGTTTTTGCCATAGTGTTTATGCGCGACATAACGATCTCGTTAACGACGTCGGCGGGGAACGTCTTGGCCTCGTCGCGGCGCGTGTTGATCTCGTATACGTCGTCGGCGTTTACGTCGAGCGACAGAACGACCTTACGCTTTAAGGATTCCGCCTCGGCGAACGAAATGCCCAGATAGTTCGCCAAATCGCCCGTAACGTGGCCGCCGCCCAACGAAAAGTTGAACTGTTGCAATATTCCGTCGCCGCGCGCGACTACGACGTTCGTCGTTATGTGGCCGCAGTCGATAAGCACCGCGTAACGGTCGCGCTTTTCCTCGTCGAACAAAAACAGCGTTTCGGCAAGCAGACTCGACACGTACTCGTGCGTTTCGATTCCCAATTCCGTTATTATTTTGTCGATAAAGTCCAAGAATTTGGTTTCGGCGAGCGTGTACGAAACAAGCCCCCCCAGCCGCCCCGACTTTAAGCCCACGGGCTGAACGAGCCTGCGGTCGTCGTCGAGCGTAAAGTATATCGGCTGTATGTTAATAAGCGTATACTTAGAGTGCGCCCGATAGACGTTGCCGTTATCGAAAAGCGCGTCCACGTCCGAATCTAAAACCGCCCGCTTGCGTCCGAGCGCCATATTGACCTCGCGGCACGCGCACGTGGTGAACTCGCCCGGAACGCCTATGTAAAGATGCTTCACCGCAAGCCGCGAATTCGTTTCGGCGCTCGTAAGCGCGCGGCCTATAACGTACGAAAGATCCTCGGGCACCAAAAACTCGCCGTCGCAAAATCCGGCGTAGTCGCACTCGCCCATTCCGCTTATGCAAATGGTGTTGTTAAGCCCGCGGCGTCCGATAAGAACGGTTATCCTGCCTGAGCCGAAATCGAGTATTGCTACGTCCTGTACCAAAAAAACCTCCCGCGTGTAAAAACGAAAGCCCGCAAACCGCAAACCTCCACAGTTATCGTTTAATTATATCTTAATTTTATGTCTATGTCAAGAAAATGAACGATATTATACGCGGCAAATTAGGGCGGCGGGATTTTGTAGAATTTGAAACCGACTCGGGTCGGTCAATAGCGGTTTTCGGGGGTATACTGCGCCCGGGGCTTTTTTTCGTCGTTAAGCCACGAAACGATTATTGTGCCGGAATTGATTTTGGAATCGTTTTGCAGCTCCATATCGTTGTAGGCGGATATGCCGTAGCGAAGCTTTTCGAAGGCGTTATCGAGCGTCGGAAGCTCGATGGCGACCCCCGCGCGGGTTTTTAGAAAGACCGAATTTTTGGACAAGTCTATAACGCCGAACAGCTTCAAAAATTCGTCGCGCGTTATTATTTGCTCTAACGCCGACATAATTATTTTGAGTCCAGTATTGTCGCCGTCCTCGTTCGAGGCGAAAAAGCCTCCGTCGGAAACGTCCGACAGCTCGCCCTTTATTTTGAGTAACGGCAAAAGCGCGTTGTCGGCGCCGTCGGTTTCTTCGGCGATAAAGCGCAGGGAATTGGAAAGATAGTATGACTTATTTTTTACTTCGACCCTTAAATATTTGGCGACCTTTACGTAGTTGATATAGACGGCGTTCGGGAATTTTTTTTCGATATTGACGACGCGCACGTTGGCGACCGCGCTTTCGACGTTCGCGGTAACGACTCCCTTATCGAGTAAAAATATGCTGCCGCCCTTCTTGATTTTTGCGCCGTCAAGCACCCGGCGTTCAAGCTCCGAGCCGTCGGCGGCGTAATTCATACACGAGGCGTAAACCTTTTGAACCGAAAACACCACGCTGTTAAAAATTATCAGCACGGTAAGCGAGCACAGAACGCAAAATATAATTATGAGCTTTTTATTGCGCATAACCATATTATACCAAAATTGCGCGTATATTGCAAGGGATTTAACGGAACAATCTCATAAACGCTTGACTTTTCAATAAACGCTTACCGTTAAATGCCGCCGTCTAAACGGCGATTTCGCCGTTATCCTTCTTTTCAAACGGCGGGGATTCGATGCCGATAAGGGGCGTAACGCGGGGGTAAATCAGGCAGACAAGGTAGAGCATTACGGCGTCCTTAATAAAGAGGAAGGGCAGGGTCGTGAGCGAAACGAACGCCGCCGCGAGGGTGCTTTTTACAAAAAGCCAAACGGCGAAAACTTGGTAGGTCATACCGACGGTATAATTCAGCAGGAGTCCGCAAAAGGCGCAGAAAAACAGCTTGAAAACCGAAAGAGTTCTAAAACGGTTTTTAAGGCTTCCCGTCAAAAACGCGGCGAAGGGAAACGAAAGAATATAGCCGAACGAGGGCTTAAACACGTAGTCGAGCCCTCCCCCCGCCGTAAAGACCGGCACGCCTATAAGCCCCAAAAGCATATATGCGAATTGGGAAATAAGCGCGTCCTTGGGGCCCAAAATCAGTCCCGACATAATGACGAACAGCGTCTGCAACGAAAACATTACGTTGGGGAACGCCGGAATCGGCAGCCGCAAAAGCCCTCCGATTATGGTCAGCATAGTAAAATAGCTTATCCGTATCAATCTCTTAGTAGTCATATCGGTATTATACCACAACCGTCCGCGAATATCAACCGTTTTTGCGGACATTCCGCGCGCCGCCGCCAGATTATCGAAGGCTCCGCACAAAAAATTCTTAAAAAACTTGTCGAAAAAGGGTTTATTTTTGCGCGAATTTGTGGTATAATGGTATTTAAAGTATCGGGAGGAATTACGCTTGGAATTGTCGATAAACACAACGCTGAATAAATTGATGCTGTTGTTTGTGTTGGACAAGATGGATTTTCCTATACTCGAAGAGAACGCGCTGAACATTTGCAGCAACAACAACGGCTGGATACCGTGGATGGAATGCAAGGAAACTATCGGTCAGCTGTTGGACGCGGGCTTTATTTATCAGTCGGTTCACGAGAACAAAATCTATTACAGCATAACCCCCGACGGCCGTATGTGCCTTTCGCATTTTTATATGCGGATCCCCACGTCCGTGCGCGCCGAAATCACGGAATACATAAAAGAGAACCGTATGAGTTTCAGGCGTAAGCAGGAGTATTTTAGGAACTACTACCGCAACGCCGACGGCACGTACACCGTTCAGCTAAAAATCGCCGACCCCGCCCAGGTGATGCTCGAAATCAAAATCAACGTGTCGAACCGCCACACGGCCAAGCTCGTCTATAACAAGTGGGAGGAAAAAGCCGCGCAGATATACTATTCGCTGCACGAACAGCTAATCGATTAAACGCCCGCGCGTCCCCTCCCCCTCCCGCTTAAAATCTTGAATGAGCGCGGACTTGCGGGGCTGCGAAACGGCCGAAATTTTTGCTTAAAAGGAGAAAAATATAAAATGGAATCTTACAGAACTAACGGAACCTGCTGCAAGCAGATTATATTCGAGGTCAAGGACAATATTTTGACCTCGTGCAAGTTCATAAACGGCTGCTCGGGGCAGTCGCAGGGCATCGCCCGCCTGACGATAGGCCGCGACATAGATTGGATAATCGAGAAGCTGCGCGGAATAATGTGCCGCTCCGGCACGTCGTGTCCCGACCAACTCGCCAAGGCGCTCGAGGATTACAAGTGCCGCCAAAAAGAGGGCAACGACAAGTAACGCCCGTCATTATTACGCAGATTTTCACCGGGGAAAACTCCGGACAGGCGGGGCGGGTTTAAGCCGGCGGATTTTTTAGATAGGAATTGACTTGTTTTTGCAGGCGACAGCGCCGCTATCGGCAAGAAAAGGTTTGCCTTTTATTTGTCGGCAAAGATGAGCGCCTTGCTTGCAAGGGGCGCGAAAAGCCGCCGGCAAAAGATTTACCTTTTATTTGTAACAAAAAAGACGCGCCTTAAAGCCGTCTAAACTTGTCCGGCGTTTTCAACGGCGCGTCGGGCGCTTTCGGCATATCCCAAAAATTCCCCTCTATGGAGGGGTGGCGGCGGACGCCGACGGGGTGGTTGTATTACTTGTTTTAACCGCTTTAACATACATTTTTTATGCGGTTAATCTTAATAATTGAACCACCACGGCAACTCCGTTGCCACGAACCGAGCCGTCAAACGGCGAAGCCGTTTGTAGGGCGGGCAACCGCTTCCGCAAGCGACCTGCGGGAACGGGCAACCACCCCGCCGCTAACGCGGCACCCCTCCCCGGAGGGGAATTTTAGAAAACCACCGAGTGCGGCAGGCGAGGCAATTTTGCCCTCAACTGTTTGTCCGCCGCTATCGGCATATCTCTTGAATTCCCCTCTATGGAGGGGTGGCGGCGGACGCCGACGGGGTGGTTTTATTACTTGTTTTAACCGCTTTAACATACATTTTTTATGCGGCTAATCTTAATAATTGAACCACCCCGCCGCTAACGCGGCACGAACCGAGCCGTCAAACGGCGAAGCCGTTTGTAGGGCGTGCGAGCCTGCGAGCTAAGCCCGTATACACGGGCGAGGCACTCCCCGGAGGGGAATTTTTGGAATATGCCGAATGCGGTATCAATAGCTTTTGCCCTTTAACGAACTTTCTTGATTGTTTGTCCGTCGCTATCGGCATATCTCTTGAATTCCCCTCTATGGAGGGGTGGCGGCGGACGCCGACGGGGTGGTTGTATTACTTGTTTTAACCGCTTTAACATACATTTTTTATGCGGCTAATCTTAATAATTGAACCACCCCGGCAACTCCGTTGCCACGAACCGAGCCGTCAAACGGCAAAGCCGTTTGTATGGCGGGCAACCGCTTCCGCAAGCGACCTGCGGAAACGGGCAACCACCCCGCCGCTAACGCGGCACGAACCGAGCCGTCAAACGGCGAAGCCGTTTGTAGGGCGTGCAAGCCTGCGAGCTAAGCCTGTCAACAAGGCGAGGCACTCCCCGGATGGGAATTTTTGGAATATGCCGAGAGCGCCCGACAACCAACCACCCCGCCGCCAACGCGGCACCCTTCCCCGGAGGGGAATTTTGGAAATAGCCGAGGGCGGCGACAAACTATTGAGGGGGAATTTTGTTGCGACAAGGACGATAGGTGGGATTCCGCATTCGTTCGCTATCAACGTTCTTTTCGGCGTTCCTAGATAGGGTTGATGCTGACCATACCGCCCTCGGCGACGATTTTGGATTTGCCGACGGGGGCGATGAAGAAGTATTTGGTGGACTGCTTGTTGTCGGCTATGTTGAGGTTTAGGGTTATGTTGGC
>JAISMM010000075.1 GCA_031276725.1 Clostridiales bacterium
GGGTGAAACCGTAAATAAGCTGAAACTCGCTTCCCCCCCCCCCCCGAAAGGAGTAATTCCGTCGGAAATCTATCGCCCGTTATCAGGCAGGTAAAACAAACCTGCCTTTTTGCGTTGCAAAAAAATCAATCGGAACAACAAAAAAAGGAGACATTTTTATGAAAAAACTATTCAAACCGATCTACCTCGCATTAACGCTTGCGCTTTCGCTGTGTTTCGGCTTCGCCGGTTGCGGCAAGAATGAAAAGACCGACATTACGCTTAACGAGGACGGCGATATAGTCGGTGAATCGACCGCCTACATAGACTTTTGGGGTTGGGGCGATCCCGAGGAGGTCGAGGTTTTTAAGGCGCTCACCGAACGCTTTAACAGCGAGAACCCCAAAATTGTGGTTACTTACATTCAAAAGCCGTCCGACGGCTACTCCGGCGCCACGGCGCAGGCGCTTTCGGGCAGGAGCGGCCCAGACGTGGTTTACGTGGGCGACGGCGACCTAAAAAGCTGGGCGTCGCTCGATCTTTTGGCGCCTATGGACGACTATCTAAAAACCAGCAAGGTTATCGACGTAAACGATATTTGGGACAGTGCGCTCGGTCGTTACAGGTTCGACAAGGCGACGCAGCAGTCGCGTCCCACCGACCCGCTGTTCGCCGTCCCCAAGGACATAGGGCCTACGGTGATTTATTACAACAAAAGCGTTTTAAGCGCGGTCGGCGTCGACGAGATCAGCGTGTTCGCCGAGGATATCGCCGCCTACAATACGGCAAACGGCAAGGCGTATCCCGCGTCCGGCTTCTTCCTTTTGGACGGCTCGAACAACGTTATGCCGATTAACGACACGTCGGTGTCGGTCGATACGGTCAAGAGCGCGTCTAAAAGAATCTTTAACAACAAGATCCCTATGACGTGGGAGGAAAGCATCGCGCTGTTCAAGCTTATGACCAAGAGCTATAACTCCGCCTCGCCGGCCGATTACGGTTACTTTACGGAGTGGTGGTTCAACTACGGTTGGAGTGTGGGCGGCGACTGTATTACCTACGACGGCGAAAAGTGGGTGTTCTCGCTCGGCGACACCACGCAGCGCTACAACAACAACGGCGTTATATCGACTACGCAGGAGGACGGCGGTCTGCCGCTACCGACTACGCTCGACGCGTTTACGCACTTTGTGCAGTTAAGCCAGCCTAAAACTACCGACGTAGACGGCAGCGGTCATTACGGTTTTGCCGTAACCCCCAGCCCCGATACGTTAAGCACTATGGGCAAGTCCGGCTACTTTACCGGCGGCAAGGTCGCTATGATGGTCGACGGTCGTTGGGCGACCGTTACGTACCGCAAAAATATTAAGAGTTTTGATTGGGACGTCGCGCCTTTGCCAAAGGCGAAAAACGGTATCGAGGCTGGCCACAGCGGAAGTATGGGTATGGCGATCAACGCAAAGTCCAAGGTCAAAAACGCGGCGTGGAAGTTTTGCGAGTTCATAGCGGGCTCGGTCGGTCAATCGGCGCAGGCGGAGACCGGCTTTAACATTCCGAATCAAAAGTCCATCGCGAACACGGATCTGTTCTTACAGCCCGACAAGAAGCCCGCCAACTCGACTATATTCCTTAACGCGGCGAGGGTTCAGAGGGCGGGCGACTGGGCGTATTTATCGGACGGCTTATGGATAGAGGAGTGGGCGCCGGTTCTCAACGACGACGTCCGTAACCAAAAGAAAAATCTTACGCAGTTTTTTGCCGAGGTTACCGATAGAACGAATGCGGCCCTTCTGAAATATTAATGGGAAATTGTTATGAACGCGACGGTAAAAAAACGAAAAAAGATTAAAAAAGAGGAGGTCGTCGGAGTCGTTTTGGCGGCCGGACCGCTTTTGGGATTCTTCATATTCGGCTTTATACCGATGGTTTTGGCGGTTTTTATGAGCTTTATGAAGATTCGCGGGTTCTCGTTCGACGGCGCGCGGCTCGTAGGCTTCGAAAATTACAGGTACGTCTTTACCGACCCCAAATTCGGCAAGGCCATGTTAAACACGCTCTACGCGGCCGTTTCGATGCCGGTTTCCATAGTCTGCTCGCTCTTTATAGCGACGCTCCTAAATAAAAAAGTCGCGGGCACAAAGGTATTCCGCACGATTTTGTTTTTGCCGTACGTGTGCAGCGTCGTCGCGATTACCACTATGTGGAAGTGGATGCTCAACACCGATTTCGGCATTATCAACGAGATTCTTAAACGCCTCGGAGTCGAAAAGGTTCCGTGGCTGACCGACAGCACCTATTTTATGCCGAGTATGCTTATTATGGGAGTTTGGGGCGGCACCGGCTTCGGAATAATTCTATATTCGGCGGCATTGGGGAACGTGTCAAAAAGTCTTTACGAGGCTGCCAAAATCGACGGGGCGAACAGAAGACAGCAATTTTTTAGCATCACCGTCCCGAGCATAAGCCCCACGACGTTCTACCTTTTTGTAATGGGTCTTATCGGCGCCCTGCAAGACTTTGTGCGGTTCCAAATAATGGGCGGCGACGGCGGCGGTCCGGGCGAGTCCGGACTTACGGCAGTGTTCTACCTGTGGCGTATGGGCTTCAAAAACTTTATCGTACAGGGAATGGGAATGGCGAGCGCGGTAAGCCTTATTTTGGCGGCGCTCATCATAATCATAACGATAATAAACTTTAAGGTTTCAAAATATTGGGTACACAATGATTAAGGAATCAAAAGGCATAAAAGCGGGCGAACGCGCCGCTAAAATATTGACGTTTACGGCATTGACGGCGGTCGCGCTCCTCATACTGGTGCCGTTCTACATTATAGTCATAACGTCGTTTAAGCACAACACCGAATCTATGGGGGTCGTGTTTACGTGGTGGCCGCAAGAGGGCTTTACTATCGAGGGGTACCGCAACGTCCTATTCAGCGACGCGAGCGGCGGCGGCAGTTTAAGCACGATTTTGGCGGGCTTCAAAAACACGCTCGTCATAGTGGTTCCCGCCACGCTTCTAGGCTTGTTCGTTTCGGCGATAAGCGCTTATTCGTTCGCCAAAATTCCGTTTAGAATTAAGAACAAAATGTTTTCGGTGCTGCTCGCCACCATAATGATTCCGGGCGTTATAATGCTCACGCCGTCGTACCTTCTTTACGATATGCTCGGATTCGTCGACACACGGTTCCCGCTTATGGTGCCGGGTATGTTCGGCTCGGCCGCGTGCGTCTTTTTTATGCGCCAGTACTACTTCGGCATACCCACGGACTTAGTCGAGGCGGCTAAAATCGACGGGCTGAGCCACATAAAGATATTCTTTCAGATAATGGTTCCGCTGTCGTCGAGCGCGCTTATCGCGCAGGGCGTGCTGGGGTTCGTGGGCGGCTACAACGATTACTTCGGGCCTTTACTCTATTTGCAAAGTCCCGCCAAGTACACGCTGCAAATCGCGCTCAAAAATTCCGTCAGCACCTACGGCTACGATTGGCAAACCGTTATGTCGGGCGCGGTAATCGCGCTCATTCCCACGACCGTGATATACGTATTCGCCCAAAGATTTTTTATCGAGGGCATCGCGACGTCGGGACTTAAAGTGTAAGATCCGGTATAACCGGCAAAATAAAAGGAGGACTGTTTATGAAAAAGAAAGGAATCATCGCTCTACTCTGCTGCGTGTTGTTCGCGGTCGCGGCGCCCGTCGGCGCTTGCGGCAAAAAGAACGACGGCGGCGGAAACGAAACCGTAGCGACGGGTGAAAAACCGCTCCCGCACTACGACCAGCTTACGGAGGGGCAAGAGTACAACAGAAACCTGTTTTACGTTAACAACCTTTCCACGTACGCGGCAGACCCGTCCATAATCTATGTGGACGACGGCGCGGAAAAAGGTTACTTCTATATGTACGCCACCAGCGACGAAATCGGCGCCAGCGGCTATCAGGCGTGGAGAAGTAAGGACTTGACAAACTGGGAGTGTACCGGCGTGGCGTTTACGCCCGACCGCGACTCGTGGGGACGTCAAAACTTTTGGGCGCCCGAGGTTATGTATTACAGATCGCCCGCCCAAGTCGAGGCGAACGAGCCGGGCAAGTACTATATGGTGTACAACGCGTGGAAAATCAGCGACAACTACCGCCATTCGATAGGACTAGCCGTGTCCGACAGCCCCAAGGGGCCGTTCGTGCAGTATACCGGCACAAACTCCGACGGGCGTACGCTCACGATATCCGACGCGTTTGTCGAAACCAAGCTTTTCGATGCGCAGAGCCCGCTCTATAACGCGCCGCTCATCGACGCGTCGCTGTTTTTAGACGACGACGGCAAGCTGTATCTCTACTTTGTTTACGACATTCAGTTCGGCGCTACGTCCAGCAGTATTTGGGGTATGCCTTTAAAGGATATCTTTACGCCCGACTACTCCGCGGCGGTGCAGCTTACCGCCTACCGCAAGGTTACGGTAGACGGCGCCGCCGACGGTATCAATGAGCTCGACAAAACGAACGAGGGCCCCGTGGTGTTAAAGCACAACGGCAAGTATTACCTTACGTTTTCGACCAGCCAATATTTTAGATTCGCTTACAGCTCGGCTCAAGCGATAGGCGATAAGCCGCTGGGGCCTTTCACAAAGGTGGCGCTCGAAAAAGGCGGTAACTTTATAACGGCTTTGTCCGCGCCCGGTAAGGACGATATTTATGAGCACACGGCCGGCACCGGGCATCACACGTTTGCCCGCGTGGGCGACGAGGTTTATGCCATATACCACGCCTTTGCAAACCGCAAGACGCTCGGCAACGGCGAGCACCGCGCTATCGCCGTCGACAAGGTGTCGTTCGTCAATAACGGCGAGCAAGAAATTATCTACTGCAACGGCCCCTCGTATTCGATTCAACCTCTGCCCGCCAAGGTCAGCGGCTACGCGAACGTAGCCGGCAAGGCTTCCGTTACGGCGACAAACGCCGCCGAGGAGGGCGCAACGGTGTACCTTACCACGGGTACCTATAAAAACCACGACTTCGACTACATAAAGGAGTTTAAGTCTAACGGCGACACGGTTATAACTATGACGTTCGGCAAAGCCTACGACGTAAAAGCGATTATGATTTACAACGCGTTTAATTACGACGAGGCATTCTCGAAAATCGACCGCATAGCGTTGACCACCGAGGTTAATAAGGACGGCGCCTCGTTTAAGGGCGACGCCGTCATAACCGATTTGGGGTTCGATAAGGATTGGTACATCTATATAGACCGCAACGACCCTACCGACCGGTTTATGCGTCCGGGCGGCTCGGCGATCGCCGAGTTCGATGAAATCCCGGTAACTAAAATTGTTATCACAATAAACAAGTCAAGCAAATTTACGACGGATAACGACACGATAGCCGTTTCGGACATCGTCGTACTTGCAAAGGAGGCGTAAAACTATGAAAGCAAAAAGAATCGCGTCGATCATTATAATGACGCTTATCACCGTGTGCGCGTTCGCTCTTGCCGCCTGCGGCAAAAAGAACGACGGCGGCGAAACCGAGTTCGGGTTCCCCGAGTACGAATATCAAAACCCGTCTATACCCCAAAAGGACTGGCGCGAATTGCCGGCCGACGAGGGTATGACGATAGACGGACGCTTTACCGAAAGCGTCTACGACGACCTTATTCCGCTCACCTCGCAAACCGTTATAGGTGGTAATACCTACGGCGTAAGTTTGCGCGCGTACCTCGGCGTATCGGGCGTGTATTTTAAGGCCGAAATAGCCTCGCACGGCGTTTACTACAACACCTCGCGCGAGCTGTGGAATAACAGCAGTCTTATTATTCACGTCAACCAAAGCCTCGGTTCGTCCACGGCTTTGGGCAAAAACACTATTCAAGCGCGTATCTCCGTCAACGGCAACGCCGAGCAGTGGATAGGGCTGGCCAGCCGCGACGGCTACGAATATACAAGAGTATTCTTTCCTATGACGGCGCGCGTCGTCGTCAAAAAGGACGTCGAGGAGGTACCCTACGCCCAATACGGCGATGTGAACCTACCCGACGCTACCGGCTACGACGTCGAGGTATTCATTCCTTACGCGTCGTTCGGCCTCGAAGCGGCGCCCGACGAGATTTTGGTTATGCCCGAAATCAACATTTCTCCCAGCTTTTCCGAGGGCAGACAAATGATACAGTTCCCCGGCACTAACCACACGAATCCCGGCGGCTGGCTTTTCTTTAACTCGCTCGGCTACTCTAAGCACGGTGCTGTTGTGGCGGACGGCGCGTTTACCGGCACGACCGGTTGGGTATACGACGCCGGGGACGACCATATCGTTCAGACGGGCGGCACCGACCAAAAACTTTACGTCAACGTTTTGCCCGCCGCAAAATACTACTTCGAGGTTTCCGTCACGGCGCAAAGCGTCCTCAACAACGACAACTATCCCAAGTTCGGCATCATGGCGGCCGAAAACGACGTCAACCGATACTGCTATTTTGTGGATCCGCTAAAAGCTCTTACGCAAAAGCAGATTTGCGTAGTCGACCGCAACTCCGCGAACGTTGATTGGACGTGGGGTACTAACGACGCGGCAAGATTTACGCGCGACGTTCCGTCCATAAGCTACACCGGGGGCGGCAAAGTCAAAATGGCCGTTGCCCGCGACGGCGCCGACTTCTACTTCTTTATCGACGGTAAGCTCGTCAAAAAAGCGTCGGGCGTCCGCGGTTTCGGAGCGGCGGATCCCTCTGAATTCGGGCTCTACACCATGAACCTTAACGCAAAATATACCGATTGGTACTCGACCGTCGATTCGGACGAGGTCGATGCTAAAATAGTGCAAAACCGATTAGTGTTCGCCCCGCCCGCTAAGCTAATTTACGAGCAAGGCGAGGCGGCGGATTACGCCGGAAGTGCGGTCGCCCGTATCGACGACGGCGGTGCGGCGCAGCCCTACAAGACCTCGTTTACGGCAGAGGGCGTATCGGTTGACGGATTTAGCACGGCGGCGATCGGCACCGTTACGGTTACCGTTACTGTCGACGGCGTTTCGTTCTCTTACGAAATTCAAGTCGTTCCGGTACTCGTATCGGCGACCGTTTCGACCGCGCCTACCAACCTCACCGTAAGAATAGGCGAGCCTTACGCGCCGCAAGGCGGCAAGCTGACCCTTGCGTATTCCGAGGGCGACCCCGCCGAGGTCGACATTACCGCCGAAATGTGCGATGTCGATACGTCTTCGTCCGGCTCTAAAACCGTTACCGTTACCTACGGCAGCAAAACGGCGACTTTCAATATAACGGTCGAGGGTACTATGGGCGACTCGCCTTACGAGTCTCTTGCGGCTACCGCCGGGTTCGATATATCGGCCGATACGGGCGCGACTCCCTCCGTAACGAACGGCGAAACGTCCGCGTCTTTCGGCGACCAGTTCATTTATTTCGCCGGGCTCAACTCGACCGAGTATATGTTCTCCGTCAAGATAATGCTCAATAAAAGGCTAAACGGCGATGCCTACCCCAAAATCGGCGTAATAGCCTCCGCGAGGGCCGACGGCAAAAAATTGCTTATGTTGGTCGATCCCGGCGTCGCCGCGCCGGCGTCCGCCAATAAGGACATAAGGATTGTCAACAACGTATTTGGCGGTTGGAACTGGGACGGCGCGTCTTTCCGGACCGGATTAAGCACGATTGACTACACGGTCGGTCTAAAACTGTCCGTAATCAAAAAAGGCGGGGAGTTTTGGTTCCTCTACGACGATGAGTTGCTTACCTCGTTTAGCAATCCGGAATTTGCCGACGCGGTTGCGGCGGGCTTCGCCACGATGAACTACTCCGGTACTTTCTCCGAATACGAGTTCACTACCGAAACTGCCGCCATAAATACCGCGATAGCCGCGCTAAGCCTGTCCGCCGATAAAACGATCGACGGCGACCTTACCGACTGGGCGGGGCAGGACTACTACACCGTTAATTACCGCAGGGTAGAAAACCGCGCCGCAAATACGGCCGGCGCGGGTAAGGAAGTCAGTTTCTACGCTTATCTGGGTACCGACGGACTCTATGTGGCGGCCCTAGCAAAGCATCAATATTTCAGGACCAACGCCGCCGCATGGTGGTTCAACACTAATTTGGAGTTTTTCGTCAACGGCGGCAACCAGTATTGGACAATCGCGTATTCAAATAAGGCGCCGATGGTTTCGCGTATGGCCGTCGCCGATTCGGGAGAGGCGGGTAATACGCGCTACACCACTACGGTGGAAGTGTTCATACCCTATTCCGCCGTTCCCGACTTCGTCGTAGGAACAACCGATATGATACGAATCGGTTTTGCGTGGAAAACCTCCGGCGACGGCACGGGTCAGTGGGACGATATGTGGTCTTACAAGGACGACAACGACTGCTGGTGGCACGAAACCGGTCGTACGCCGAATAACGCCGCCGAGCAATACTACGTCTATTCCGACGGTATTTACACGGCGGCAAAGCCTAGCGCTTAGTTCCGTGTAAACGTCAAAAAACCGATCGATGCAAGGGCGGCAATTTTGTCGCCCTTGTGTTTGGTCATTGCCTTACAAAACAAAATACAGGAGTCAAAATTTATGTTAATCAAAACCGACGTTACCGATATCGGCGACCCGTTCGTCCTTTACGACGGCGGCAAATATTATATGTACGCCACGTCCTCGCCCGAGGGATTTTTTGTTTGGGAGTCCGATAATTTAACCGACTGGACTAAACGCGGATTCTGCTACAAAATGTCGGACGCGAGCTTCGGCCGCGCCGATTTTTGGGCGCCCGAGGTTGTCAAAAAGGACGGTGTCTACATTATGCACTACACCGCAAAGTCAAAAGCGCTTAACAGCCTGCGTATCGGCGTCGCGCGCTCTTTAAGCCCGTTAGGGCCCTTTACCGACGTTACGGCGGGCGAGCCAATGTTCGACTTCGGCTATGCCGTTATCGACGCCACCGTCTTTACCGACACCGACGGCTCCCCATGGCTGTACTATGTGCGCGACTGTTCGCAAAACGTTATCGACGGCGTTCACACAAGCCAAATCTACGCCGTTCGGTTAGATTCCTCCCTAACCCGACCCGTCGGCAACCCCGCGTTTATCTGCACCCCTACGCAAGGATGGGAGGTCGGCACGCGCCCCGGCTGGCAATGGAACGAGGCGCCCTTTGTGATTAAGCACGCCGGCAAATATTTTTTGACCTATTCCGGCAACTGCTTCGACGATCCACGCTACGGTATAGGACTCGCGACAGCCGCAACGCCCCTCGGCCCATTTGTTAAGTCCTCAAAAAACCCGATTTTGTCCCAAGCGCAGGGCGACTTCTCCGGCCCCGGGCATCACTGCTTTTTTAGGGATCGCTCCGGCGCGCTTATGGCGGCGTTCCACATTCACACCGACCCCGCTGCCCCAAGCGGCAACCGCCGCCTTTGCCTTTGCCCCGTAACCCTCACACCATCCGATATTATCTTTAATCTTTAATTATTTACATAATTTTTGCCGTGGGCTGCGCATTAAGAGGCGGACAATACCACAAGGAATTACTTGACCGCGAAATGCCGTTTAAGGAAATGCCCGCCGACAAGATGAGGTTGTTCGGTGGGGACGGCTACGAAGGTCGCGGGATTTACTTTGTCGCTAACGGAACGGAATATAAACGGGAGAAAGTGCCTTGTCGTCGGAGGCGTATATTCGGTGGACAAGGGCAGCCGTATGCTTTGCAACTACGGACGGCGGGCGAACGGGGAACTAACCGACGGGAACTTTTAAGCATAGAAAAGCCGGTCGACGGCAAAGTATACGATTTTGTATTTATGCATACGCGCCCGTTCTCGAAATTTCCGACCGAGGTTTTTTTGTCGGGAGTAGTTCAAAACAAGGTGCTTAACCGCACGGAAAAAGCATTAGAGCGGATTATGAACGGCATAATCTTTGACAGGTGGTTCTGC
Source organism: Clostridiales bacterium (assembly GCA_031276725.1). GTDB lineage: Bacteria > Bacillota > Clostridia > Christensenellales > Pumilibacteraceae > RACS-047. The sequence continues at coordinate 9,915 of JAISMM010000075.1, forward strand.
GGCCACTATCATACCGACAAAACAGACGGCAAGGTCGAGTCTTTTTTTCACAGTATAAAGGGAATCGTTTAGAGGTGTAAGAACACCCCCAAACGACATCCTTTGCCCCATACGGTTTTAATCGACAGGTCGAGGGGAAAATTTTGAAACAAACAGTCGACAGGCGAACAAAGCGTTTGTCGGCTGTTTTTATATATGGCGGATGGAAGACTGCCGTTTTTTTGTATTTTGCGGCCATGTTGACGGATAAAAAATACACGAAGGCGGATTTTGCTTGACTTATTCATATCCTAATGCTAATATAGGAATATGCGAAATGGAGGCGTCAAGCGGTTAGTTATAAAAGATTGTGGAAGTTGCCGATTGATAAGGATATGAACAAGAAAGACCTTATCGAGGCGGCGGGATTAAGTCCGACGACGGTGGCAAAATTAAAAACGGGCGAGAACATAAACACGGAAGTTCTCGTGAGAATTTGCAACGCGCTCCAATGCACAAGTGATGATATAATAGAGATATTGCCCGACGCAACACGCGAAACGGAGGCGAAGAAGTAATGGCGAATATGACTTTTGACAATAAGCCCATAAGGGCGGAATATAACGCGGAGTGCAGGGAATGGCTGTTCTCCGTTGTTGACGCTTGCGGTGTTTTGACGGGAAGCGGGAACCCGCGCCACTATTGGACGGTGTTTAAAGGGCGGCTGCTAAAAGAGGGGAATCAAACGGTCACAAAGTGTGAGCGTTTGAAACTAATCGCGCCCGACGGCAAAATGCGCGAAACCGACGCGTTGACGGCAAAAGATCTAATCGAACTAAGCAAGCGCATTAAATCGCCGCGCCTCGACGCATTTATAGAATGGCTCGGAGCGTACGGTGTCGCAAGCGGAAAATTTGTATTAAAGCATAAGGATATCGAAGTTTTAGAAGTGGAGCTTGACGGCACGGGAGTTATTTCGACGTTCGGAAAGCTACTGAACGAAGCGCATTTACCCGTGGGTACGGCGGGGAAAAGAGGCGTCGATTACGGATCCATAAAAGACTGGTGGAACGGCAGAGCTATACCCGCAAGCCGCGACGGGATAAGGGATTTGCTTGACCCGCTCGACATATCCTTTCCGCAACAACTACTCGATAAGAGCTTCGGGCTTAGTTTGTCGGATCAATATTGGATTTGTCCGCAAAATACCGATTTAAGATGGGCGGAGATAAACTTTTTTCACAATACGTTTTCCGAGGACGTGGGGAATTTGTTGTTGAAGAAGCTGGACTGGGACGGCTTAGATACAAGCGCGATAAGCCTTGTTTCGCCCGATAACACCTCGGACGGCGTACTAAAAAAGCGGTGGAAAATCATAGGCGGCAAGCGGTATTTAATTAAAGGCGGCAGCGGATCGAACAATCAAGAGGTTGCGAACGAGGTTTTAGCGTCGCGCATTTGCAAGCGGTTAGGCATACCGTTTGTAAACTATGAGATTATCGAGCTTGACGGCAAAAAATATAGCGCGTGCGAGGACTTTATTACGGGCGATACCGAACTCGTCGCGGCGTGGCACATAAAACAGCTTATCAAGAAAGACAACAATACATCCGATTATGAAAGTATGATTGCTAAGGCGGAGGAACTCGCCATAAAGGACGTACGCTTTCGCATAGATCAAATGCTCACGCTCGACTTCATAATCGTAAACGTCGACAGGCACTACAACAATTTCGGGTTTATACGCGACGCAAACACGCTCGAATGGCTATCGGTTGCGCCGATATATGATAGCGGCACATCCATGTGGTGCAGGGAGCCCGAGGGCGCGATTAGAGCGGCGGACGCGTCTATCGAAAGTAAGCCGTTTAGGAGCAAGCACATAAAGCAGATCGAGCTTGTAAAAGACTTTTCGTGGCTCAATCTCGACGCGTTAGACGGCATAGAGGACGAGTACGCAAAAATTCTTGCCGAAACGGTAACCGACGTGTCAAGCTCCGCAAAGCGCAACAAAAAGTTGTGCGCGGCATTGACGGCAAGAATAAGATTGCTGAAAGGAATTGTTACTAAGGGCAATTAACGGGAGGAGGATTCATTGAGTACAAACATATCAAAGCAAAGGCGCGACGAATTAGTCGCCAAAATAACGGAGATACGCTCCTTTATATCAACTGCGCCGCAGGACAAAAACACGGGGCGATTATTGTCATACATAGGCGAACTCGAAAAAGAAGTGTGTGGCAAGAAGTACGGGCTTATTTTTGAGGAGCATCGTGAAAGCATAGACGATATACTCAAAGCTAACACGCCGGTTCTCACGGAGGAACACGAACTTTACATTGATAATGGCGGCAAAATAAATTTCCTTATTGAAGGGGACAACCTATCAGTCTTACAACTTTTATGCAAAACGCATAAAGGCACAATTGACGTTATTTTTATCGACCCGCCGTACAACAGGGGGCAGAAAGATTTTATATATGATGACAATTATATCGATACGACGGACACTTTCAGGCATAGCAAATATATGTCGTTTATGCAGAAAAGGCTTGTGTTCGCAAGAAAGGTGCTGCGCAATAACGGCGTTATATTTATAAATATAGACGATAACGAATTTGCACAGTTGAAAATGCTTTGCGACTCTATTTTTGGCGAGGAAAATTATATAGCTTGTTTTCCGTGGCACAACAGGACGTCGGTGCAAAACGACACCGATATGAGCATAAATCACGAATATATTCTTGCATATGCGAAAAAGCGGAGAATAACAAACCGCAGGCTTAAACCGTCAAATGCAAAGACCTGGTTTTCGCTGGATGACTTTGTTTTTCAGCCGCAAGAAACCGAGGAGCAGAAATTTGAAAACCCAGACCGCGACCCGCGAGGAGCATGGAAAGCCGATCCGTTTGATGCGCCTGCGGTAAGGGAAAACCTAACTTACGAAATAATTAACCCCAATACGGGAGCGGTTTACTTACCTCCAAAGGGTCGGCATTGGAGAACGGAAAAAGCAAAATACGAAGAGTTACTTGCGGACGGGCGCATTGTGTTCGGCAAAAATGGGACTTCAAAACCGCAACTTAAAGTTTTCTTGGCTGATGCGAAAGACAAAGGGCAAATTGCAAACAGCTGGTTTGACGCGGATGTTTTTGATACGTCGACAAACGGAAAGAAAGAACTTCTAAAAATATTTGTCGCTGATAACGAAGGAGATATATTTGACACGCCGAAGCCAAAAAAAATGTATATTGAGTTATTAAAATTAATTCTTTCACCCAAAGTCGCCGAACCGATAATACTAGATTTTTTTGCAGGAAGCGGAACGACGGGGCATGCCGTTATGGAGTATTCAAAATTGCACGGCAAGAATTGTTCGTTTATACTTTGTACGAACAACCAAAACAATATTTGTCGCGGAATAACATACGAACGGTTGAAACGTGTAATTGGAAGTGAGAACTACAAAGCAAACCTAAAATACTATCGCGTTGAGTATATCCCGATAAGCGATAAGCTTTACTACGAATACGCGGACGATTTATTGCTTCACATACGCGAGCTTGTCGAGCTTGAAAACGGCATAAATTTTACCGGAAATGCGGAACTCGCTATCGTATTGACCGATGAAGAAATGGCCGAGTTTGTCGAGAATACCGAGGCGTTGCAAAGATGCGCCACTCTTTATATGGGACACGACGTACTCCTCACAGGCGAACAAGAAGCCGAGCTTCAAATAAATAAAATCGAAATACGCATCATTCCGGACTACTACTATAAGGAATTGGAGGACTAAAAATGAATATGACGCTGGCCGAATTTCAAATAAAAGCAATCGCCGACCTTATGCAAGCGATGAAAGACGATAAAAAAGAAATCGTTCTCAAGAGTTGCACGGGGAGCGGCAAAACGATAATACTCACTCATTTTATGGACGAATACATAAAGGGTGTTGCTAACACCGTTTTCATTTGGCTTACGCCGGGCAAGGGTGATCTTGAGGAGCAAAGTAAGGCAAAAATGGATAAATATATCCACGGAGCGCAAACGAAAACGCTTGCCGATATTATGACGTCCGGCTTCGAGGCGGACGATGTTTGCTTTATCAATTGGGAAACTTTGAACAAGAAAAGTAATAATGCTTTGAAAGAGGGCGAACGTACAAATTTCCTTGAACATATCGAAAAAGCGTTGAACGGCGGGATTAAGTTCAAAATAATAGTCGACGAAAGCCACGAGGGGGACACGATAAAAGGCAAAGAGATTATCGACTATTTTAAGACGGATAAAATTATTCGTGCGTCGGCAACGCCAAAGAATTATACGGACGCGGTATGGATAATCATACCCGAAACGGAGGTTATAGCGGCAGGGCTTATCAAGAAGGTTTTAATTATAAACGAGGGCGTAAAGCAGGGCGATGTGGTAGATGACCAAATAGGATATTTGCTGACAAAAGCGCTTGATAAATATCGCAAGCTATATTCGGCGTTTGCGTCAATGGGGACGAATATAAACCCGCTTATAGTCGTTCAGTTGCCGAATAAAAACGATATTCTTTTAGACGGCGTAGAAAAGTGGTTTGCGGCTAACCATATCACATACGAAAACGGATTGCTTGCCGTGCGTCTTGCGGAGAAACACGAAAACATAGAAAACATAGACGAACCGGACGCAAAGCCGATGGCGATTATTATAAAGCAAGCAATCGCAACGGGATGGGACTGCCCAAGAGCGCACATACTCGTGAAGTTACGCGATCATATGAGCGAAACATTCGAGATACAAACCATCGGGAGAATACGTCGTATGCCGGAAGCGAAGCACTACGATGAAACGCTTTTGGATAGTTGCTATCTTTTTACGTTAGACGAAAAGTTCACCGAAAGCGTAAAATTGAACCTTGGTAAAAGCGCGCTCGAAGCGGCAAATCTTTATTTGAAAGAGGAGCACAAGACTGTGAAACTCGTTTGTGAGCAAGCGTCGGGCGTATCTTTTCCTCGCGATCAAATAAAGATAATGCAAGCCATAAAGGCGTATTTTGCAAAGCACTTTAATACGGATACTCGAACGGTAGAGAATAAAAAGCGGCTTGAAGCAAACGGCTTTATTTTTTCCGACAAGATATTAAAATATATAGCGGCGGAAAATGAGGTTCTTATTGCGGGCGATAAAGAGGGGTTCAAGGGCTTAAACACAACATACGTTCAAGAAAATCTAAATACACATACGCACGGCAGAGAATATCATCACCAAGTCGGCGAAATTGCTTTGCGTGTAGGATTGGAGTACGCGCAATTAAATGCGATATTCCGTCGCTTATTTGTCAAAACATTAGACAAAGACGGAAAAACCAAGGACGATAAAAATAAAATACTTTTGCTTGACGCAAGGAACTTGTATTCGTTTGTTCTTAACAATTTTGACAGGCTAAAAGAAGCTGTTCGTAATGCGGCTTCGGACATTTTGGCACAATTGCAAACAGGCGGAAACGGTTTGGCGATTGAGCAACGAACAACTAGAAAAGACTTTGTATTACCCCGTGAGTTTCTATTTACCTATGACGCGACGGAAAAATCGCAATCGGGCATGGATAAGAACGTATACGGCGGCTATTTGTCTTCCGCCGCTCCTCGCTCGGCTTCGGAAAAAAAGTTTGAAAAATATTGTGAAAACGCGAAAACCGTCGAATGGATCTACAAAAACGGCGATAAAGGTTCCGAATTTTTCTCGGTCGTTTATGAAGATAATTTTGGCAAGGTGCGAGTTTTCTTTCCCGATTATGTCGTTTGCGTAAGCGGCAATATTTGGATAATTGAAACGAAAGGCGGATTTGATAGGTACGGCAACAGCGAAGATATAGACAAGTTCTCACCGAAAAAATATGCCGTGTTAAAAAAATATTTGCAGAAGAACGGGCTCAACGGAGGTTTTGTTCGTGAGGACAAGCGTAGTACTGAACTTTGCATTTGCACGGGCGAATATAGCGAAGATATCAACAGCGCGGAATGGAAACTACTCGGCGATGTAATTAAGTGAGGGTAAGATTTTGAGAGTCGTTGAATTTCAAAACGTCCCAAACGCGGCGAATAACAATATAACGTTTATTCGCATAGATCCCGAGGATTTGCAAGAAACACTCGGCGGTATTTTAACCGTGCTTATGGACCTTTCGTGGCTAAGTCGTTTCGATGATGATTATACGCGTGGTAGTTTTAAGGTTAGAGCGGATAAGACAGTTGCCGATATAAAGACAAAGTTCGCGGCGATAACGGATGATAGTACGGTTATTATACCATAGGCGTAACTATGCCCGCAAAAAACGGCGACTTCGGTACAAAGGGCTCGTCGATAAGCTCGTTTTCATACGGCGGATTTTTAGACGCGTTAAAACAAATCGGCGTCGACGGCGTGTTTTCGGGCCACGACCACAAGAATAATACAAGCATATTGTACGAAGGCATACGCCGGACTTACGGGCTCAAAACCGGCAAGTACGATGCTCATACCCCTACGGAACTCGGCGGCACCTTGTTAACCTTAAACGATACCAAAATTTCCGTCCGCCACCTATATTACGCCGAACATCGATGTCAAAGGCGTAAGTCAATTGATTGCCAATGTTTAAGCAGATAAGCTCAATCTGTTTTTTTTGCGTTGTCGGAAATATATAAGCAAAATCAAAAAAGAAGATCATTCCGAGGGCATTCTAAGCGGCGATGTAACGGGAACGCGTGATAAATTAATTTCGGCCTTATGAAAAACCGCATAAGGGAAATATAAGAATTATATTTCTCTTATGCGGGGGGGGGGTGAATTCTTCGTCGTCGTGAATACCTTCGGTGTCGTAATAGAGGGAATAATTAAAGCCCTTATGCTTTTGGGCGCTTCTGAATTCCGAGGGCGACAGGGCGTGGTATTTTTTGAAAACGGCCGAAAAGGAGTGCAGCTTGCTGTATCCGACGCGGCTTGCTACGGCGGATACGGGCAAATCGGTTTGGGTGAGCAGGGTGCGCGCTTTTTCGACGCGGTAGCGCAACAGGGTATTGACTACGGTTTCGCCGTAGGTTTGCTTGAAGATTCTTTGCAGGTATTGGGGCGACATACCCACGTGGGCGGCGATGTCCGTAAGGCCGATATTCTTGTTATAGTTGGCGCGGATAAACGCCGCGGCGTTGCGGGTGTGTTTGTTGCCGAGCTGGCGCATTTCGTTCCTTTTGCATTGACTGATTTCGAGCAGCAATTTTTTGAGCATCAGCTCGTAGCTCGCCTCAAAAAACTCGTCGTGGCAGTTATGGGTTTTGTCGTAGAGCAATGAAAGCAGCTCGTCCAAAATATTCCCGACCTTGCGGTTGTCGATCATATACAGAACGTCGGTAAAGGTTTCGAGCAGGCTTTGGGTCGCGGGCAGGCGTTTGACGTATTCGCTGTTCGATAAAAACGTTATTATATCGGCGTTTTTTTGGTTGAGGTAGAGCTCCAAAACGCAGAGGCGCGTGGGCATAGCGATACGCTCGATGCGGTGCGGCACAAACGGCTTAAATATCATAAATTGCCCGGCGGTCAACGATTCGGAAACGAGATTGCCTTCCGAATTCGTATATTCGTAGTTCAACAAGCCCTCGTGAACGTAATTTAACTCCACGGTGTAATGCGCGTGGGGCTTCGGCATCGAAAAACTTTGATCGTAATCCATATTGATCAGCGTATTGGGCTTGATTTGTTGCCATAAATTCATACCGTTATTATACAATATGCGGCGCTTTTTGTCAAGTATGAAATCGAAGTATATAAATCGGTATATATTTTATGCACATAACAGTCATAAAACGCGCCTGATTTTAGGTTTTGCTATTGACTTTCGACTCCAAATGTATTATTGTAGATGAGTAGGGCGGCGCGGCGACCGAATTGCCCTAAAAAAACGCAATCGCTAAGGCGGAAAGCTCCTTATTCGGAGCCTTCAAAGGGAATGGGAGGACGGATTTATGACAGGCATACGCAAAAAACTAATCACCAAAAAAGCCGTAAGAAAGCATATATTCATATATGCTATGATGGCCGTCGCGATAGTGCATTTTGCGGTATTTTTCTTATATGTGAATATAAATTCCTTTTTGATGCCGTTTCAAAACGCCGACGGAATGTGGACGCTCGACAACATAAAGCTGGTTCTTAGCAACCTGTCGATGGGCGCTCAATCCGAAATCGTAAAAAACCTTAAAAACACCCTGATTTATTACGCGGTGGGCATTATGACGCAGTTCCCGCTCTCGTTCTTTTTTGCGTATTGCCTGTACCGCAAGGTGCTTGGCTACAAAATTTTTAACGTAATATTTATGATTCCGATGATGGTTTCGACCGTCGTTTTGGTAGCCGTCTACAAAAATTTGCTGTCGGCGGGCGGGCCCGTGTCGGTTTTGTGGGAGCGCGTTTTCGGCAAGCAGGCGCCGTTCTTTTTGTACGACGAAAGAACCGCCACCGCGTCGATCGTCGTGTACGTCATATGGACGAGTTTCGGGCTAAACCTAATTATATACGCGGGGGCTATGTCGCGGATTCCGCCGGAGCTGTGGGAGCAGTCGCGGCTCGACGGCGTCGGATTTATGCGCGGAATGACTACGCTGGCGTTCCCGCTCATTTGGCCTACGTTCTCGATTATGCTGCTGTTGAGCGCGGGCGGAATTTTGAGCGGCGACGGGCCCATACTGCTGTTTTCGGGCGGAATGTACGGCACGAGTACGCTGGGGTATTGGATGTACGAAAATGTCGTGTTAAAGCGGCTCTATAACTACGCGAGCGCGCTCGGAGTATTTATGACGCTTGTCAGTCTGCCGGTATTCCTTCTTGTGGTACACATAAGGAAGCGGCTGCCCGACGACATTCAATATTAACGGAGGGAGTATAAAATACGATGATAAAAGCGCTTAAAAAAGTTATCAAGCAAACCGCCCCCGCGCGGATCGTTACGTTTATAGTATTCTTTATATACGCCTTTACGATGGTCTACGCGCTCGGCTGGGCGGTGCTCGCGTCCTTAAAAACGCACATAGAGTTTATGCTGACTCCAAACGCTATGCCCGAAAAGTGGCTGTTCTCGAACTACGTCGAGGCGTTCAGCGTGCTTAACGCAAGCGGCGCCAATATGTTCACTATGCTGTTCAACTCGCTTTGGCTTACGCTCGTCAATTCGATGATTTCGGTCGTGGTTTCGTGCGCGGTCGCCTACGTGGTCGCGCGTTTCAACTTTGTCGGCAAAAAGGTCGTTTTATTCGTGCAGTTCGTGCTGCCGATGGTTCCGATTTACGGCGGCGGCGCGGCGGGGTACAAGCTGATACATCAGCTGGGACTTTACGACAATCCGCTGTTCGTCTTAAAGAGCGCGTCGGCTATGGGAATGATATTCTTTATACTGCGTTCGTTCTTTTTGACGCTTCCCAAGGAATACGAGGAAAGCGCGGCGATGGACGGCGCGGGCTATTTTAAGGTATACGCCGTGATTATGCTGCCGATGGCGCTGCCCGCGATAGCGTCGATTTTCCTGATGTGCTTTATAGGCGGCTGGAACGATTATATGATGCCGATTATGTATATGCCGTCGTACCCCACGCTGGCGTCGGGTCTTTACATATACGAAACTCTGTCTAAATTCAACATAAATATGCCGGTCTATTTTGCGGGTATCGTTATCTGCGCCATACCGCCCGTCATACTTTTCAGTATTTCCCGAAGCAAGCTGATGACTAATATGTCGGTCGGCGGATTAAAAGGGTAAAAGCGTTTTCCCAAAAAATCAATATATAAAAACAAAAAAAGGAGATCAACAAAAATGAAAAAGTTCGGTGCTTTTTTAACGGCGGCCTTGCTCGTCCTGACGTCCGTAACGGCATTTGCCGCTTGCGGCAAAAGCGGGGGCAAGTACGAAAACAAAGAGGATACGCTGTACATAGTGTCAATTAACAAGGGCTACGGCGTGCAGTGGTTAAGGGACATAGCCGAAAGGTTCAAGGCGACGCACGAGGGGATCGACGTGAACGTTACCGCCGTTTACGACGACGGAGTTACTAAAAACACGCTCGAATCGGGCGCGGCGTACTGCAATTACGACCTTATGTTTACGGGCTTGGGCAAAAATATCGCCGCCGGGAGTTTTTTGGCGGATCTTACCGACGTATATAATTCCACGCTGTCCGGCAGGACGCAAACGGTGGAGGATAGCCTCGACCCCACGCTCAAAGCGGCGTTTAAGAATATCGGGCCGGACGGCAAGGCGGGCTACAACGTTATGGCGTGGACGCAGGGCGTAAACGGACTCCTTATAAATTACGAGGCGGCTACAAAAGCCCTCGGCGCCGGTTGGGAGCAAAACTACCCCTTGCGCACCACAAACGAGCTTATCGCGTTCGCCGCCGCCATAAAGGGCGCGGGCAAGAACGCTTTCGGTCATTGCGCCAACACGCATTACTATCAGTTCGTTTACGACACGTGGTGGGCGCAGTACGAGGGCATCGCCGGGCTTACGGATTATTATAACGGCATTTACAGCATCGACGACGGCGACGGCGGAACGCTTACCGGCGAGGGGCCCGAGGTCGCTTTGCAGCAGGGCCGTTTAGAAAGTCTTAAAGTTATGGAAAGCATTTTTGCGCCGTCGCCCGCGGGCGGTCTGTACAGCCACCCCAAAAGCAACGGCATCACGTGGGAGACTATGCAAACCTACTTTATGCTCGGCGAATTCGTTATGCTCTCAAACGGCGATTGGAACAATTTGGAAATGTCCAAAAGCTTCCCCAACACCGACGTGCGGTTTATAAAACTGCCGATAGTTTCCGCGCTCGGCGCTAAATTAGGGCTTGACGAAAACACGCTCGGGAGCGTTATCGATTACGTCGACGCCGGGCAAACGGGCGCAAAGCCGTCCGCGTCGGACGAGGCCATCGCGGCGGTCGCCGAGTCGCGCAGGTTCTCGCACACCTACGCCGACGCGCACACGCTGGCGATTCCCTCTTACAGCAAAAAAATCGACCTTGCCAAGGACTTTATAAAGCTGCTGTTGTCCGACGAGGGTCAGCAAATCTACGCCAAGGCGACGGGCGGACTTACCGCCGGGTACGGCTTCGATTACGCGGCGAGTCCCGATTACGCGTCGGCGAGTCCGTTCGCAAAATCGAGGTGGCAAATCGCCAAGGACGTCCGCTATTATCTGTTCCCCGAGGCCAAGTTTTCGAGCTTAAATTCGTTCAGCGCGGCAAGGCGGCTCGCCCCTATGCCGGTTCTGCTTTCAAGGGATACCGACCGCAAGACGGCGCAGTGGATATACGAGTACGAATACGGCTACTACAAGGAACAGTGGGCGAATTTGGTTGCGACGGCGAATCAAAAGGCGTCGCCGGTTTAATTCGCAAAAAGCCCGCAGGCAATACCAATACCGCTTTTTTGGAGGATAAAATGCAATTAAAAGACGGCGACAGGATTCTGTTCAACGGCGACTCGCTCACGGACGCGGGGCGCGATCGCGGCGATTTTCACAGTCTTAGCGGCTACAACAAGATAATCGCGGACGCTTTGGCGGCGTTTTGCCCCGAAAAGAAAATCGAGGCGTTCAACCGCGGCGTAGGCGCCGACAAGGTTCGCCATTTGCTGGCGCGCATCGGGCAAGAGGTCGAGGAGTTAAGACCCACCGCGGTGTCGCTTTTGATCGGCATAAACGACGTGTGGCAAACGGCGGACGGCCGCGACCCTATTACGGCGGAGGAGTTCGAAAGGCAGTACCGCGCCGTTTTGGACGAGTGCAAAAAAACCGCCGACAGAATCGTGATTATCGAGCCGTTCACGATTCAGCCTTTCGCGATCGGAACGCGTATGCGCCCGCAGCTGGCGGCCGTCAACACGGTAATAAGGAAGCTCGCCGCCGAGTACAAGACCGAGTTTATACCGGCGGACGGCATTTTTGCCGAATTGTCGGTTAAAAACGGCGGAGCGCTTTATTCGCGCGAGGACGGCGTTCATCTTACGGCGGCGGGGAACGCGGCGCTTGCGCGGGAGTGGTTAAAAAGAGTGTTTTAATAAAATTCCCGGTAAAACGGTTTATATATATAATCCAAATAATTTCAAACAAAAAAGGAGGAGTAGGTTAATGAAAAAAATGGTAACGATTTTGGCGGCGTTGGCGCTTTTCGGGGCGGGGATTACGTGGATCCCGCGCGAACGGAACGCCGTAGGCGTGATCGCGGAGGGCGGCGTAACGGTAAAGGTCGCCCTGCCGACCCAAAAAATCACGCGCGACGAGGACGTTTCGGCGCTCGACGGCGGGCCGCTGTATATCGGCGGCGCCAAGGGCGAAACGACGGGCGGTCAAATAATAATCCGGCCGTCGGGCGACGTTAAGTCCTACGGCGTTACGGCAAGCGACCTAACGTCGGCGGCGGGGACTATCGGCAAGGATAACGTCCTTATTTACGCCGAGGTTTACACGCTGGCGACGCAAAAGCCTTACGCCAAAATTCTGCCGGACGGCTGGTACCCCGACGCGCTTATGCCCGTCAAATTTTTGGCGGCCAAGGGCGAAAACGCCGTAACGGCAAACCAAAACCAAGGCTTTTGGATCGACGTCAAGATTCCCGCTACGGCGGCCGCCGGCTCTTACGGCGGTTCGGTCGTCATCGACCTCGACGGCGCGCAAACGACCGTTCCGCTTTCGGTAACGGTTTACGACTTCGCTATGCCGTCCGCTCCGGCGCTCAGAAGCTCCTACCTTGTTTGGCAGGATTGGCTGATGGACAGCGAGCTCGACAACACGACCGAAAAATACCGCGCGTACTACGAGCTTTTGGCGGACTACAACATATCGGCGGGCAAGCTGCCGTTTACCGATTCGGCCAACTACATAGAAGCCCTCCGCACGTACTACAACCGCGTGGCGAGCTTTCAAATTCCGTACCGCTCGGCGGGCGGCCGCTTTAACCTCGACACGGCGTACGTCGCCGAATATTTAGAGGCGGTCGCGCGCGCGTCGGTCGCCGACGGCGTAAACTATTTTGAAAAAGCGTACTACTACTTCGACACGATTTACGACGAGCCCGGCAGCTCGCAGGCCAAAATGGACGCGCTCGCCGTTACGGTCAAAAACACCGACGACGCCGAACAGGCGGTTATAAACAAGCTCGTCGCCGAGAGCGTTTTGGCAAGCGAAAGCGACCCGATCGCGATGGTTATGAAAAATCTTCACCACATTATACCCGCTTTCGGCAGATTCGACCGCGCCGACATAACGTGGCCGCAGGCGGTGATCGACGGCGTCGACCCTTGCCCCGCGTACAAGGCGTTAAAGACGGACGAACAAATAGAATACTTCCGCAATTTGGCGGCGAGCGGCACGCCCGTGTCGACGTACGGCTGTATTACCAACGACACCTTTCCGAACGCGGCGCACGAGATTAACGACTACCTGGTAACCACGCGCGACCTGTTCTGGTTCGATTACGAAAACGGGTTTACGGGCGACCTTTTGTGGAACGTCAACAACCACGTCAACACCGAATCGATGTCGGGCGTCCGCTGGGGGCGCGTCAACGACCTTTACAGACAAGCCTCGCACGACACGATAAGTAACGGCGACGGCTATATGGTGTATCCCGGTCTTTTGTACGGCTCCGACAAGCCTTTCGCCTCGATACGCCTTGCGGCAAAGCGCGACGGCATAAGCGACTACACGTATATGTCGGTGCTCGACGGACTCTTTAAGGCAAAGCAGGCCGACTACGGCGCAAGCGGACTTTCGGCGCAAGGCGTCGTCAAGTTCCTTAATCAAACGCTTTTAGGCCGCGGCGTATCCAAGCTGAATAACAACGGTTTGGCGGCGGCGCGCGGAGTTTTGGCAAAGCTCATAACGCTTGCAAACTCCGGCGTTTTGGTTAGCGGTTTAGCCGTCGACGGCGACAAGATTAACTACCAAATCTATACCCCCGCCGCGGGAACGCTCGACGTTAACGGCTCGGCGGCGACCGGAACGGCGGCGGGGAGCGGACTCCGTTTTAGCGGCTCGCTTCAAATGCCGTCGTCCAAAAGCCTCGACTTAACGTTTAGCGGCGGCGCGGCGGTAAGTATACCGCTTTCGGCTCCCTACGCGCTCCTAAACGCCTTTGAAACGGCGGACAACGTTAACGCGATCAAGGTTTCAAGCTATGCGGCGGCTACGCTCAACACCTCTTCCGCCTACGCCCTTAGCGGCAACAGCGCCAAGGTGGAGCTTAGCGGTCATAAATTCCCGAACGACCAGGCTACGCACGCGTTTAAGCCGCAATTTTACGTCGAATTCAATCCCGATACCGTGGGCGCCGTAAAGTTTAGCGTCTACAATCCCGGCGCTACAAAAACCTACGAGGTGTTCTTAGAAACGTCGGCGGGTACGGGAACGTCGGTTTACGACACCGTAAAACTCGCGGGCGGCGTGTGGACGCTTATCACGGTCGACAACGCCCGAATCGTAAATCGCGCGACCAACTCGTTCGGTCCGAACACGCGGGTCGGCTTGAGCACCTCTAACCTTTTGAACGGCGACACCCCCTACACGGTAACGTTGTACGTCGATAACGCGTACACGGCCGGCAAATAAATCAAGGAGGATAAAAAAATGAAAAAATCTAAGCTTAGAATGTTGGTGAGCCTGCTGTTGATACCCGTTTGTATGAGCGCGTCGGCGGTCGGCTGCAAAAAAAAGACTACGACCGACGCTCCGCCCCCGCCCGATCCCGGCGGGCCGGAGGAGCAAATTACCTATACCGACGACGGCGCGCAAAGGCTTATGAGCTTCGAGGCCGTCGAGGAGCTTTTGCAGAGCGCGGCGATTTCGGCGGCGCAGAGCAAGGTCGAGCTTAACGACGACGCCCGCTACATAAGCGACGGCGGCAAGTCGGCGCATATGCGTATGAACCAGGTCAAAAACACGTCGGGTTACTACGACAACTCGCTCGTTCAGCTGCTGTGCAACACCAAATACCTAAAAAAGGCGGATTTTTCCGATGTGGAATATTTGGGGCTTGACATTTACAACAACAGCGGCTTCAAGGTCGACTTCGTCTTAAAGGCGTCAAAATGGTTGATTCTTAACCGCTCCACGCTCGACGAGGGCTGGAACAGAATACAGATCTACCTTGACCGCACCACGGCCGACTTTTCAAAAATAACGGTGTTCGACCTTGATTTTAAGGGCGGCGGGGCGGACGATAAGCCGCTCGACGTCTACGTCGACAACTTCCGCGCCTACCTTACCCAAACGCCCGCCGTGCAGTACGTTCAAGACTTGTCGGGCGAAAATTGGTACACGTTCAAAAATATGCGCGAGGCTTACGCTATGTACGATATGGGCGGGTTCGAGTCGGTGTTTTCGATGCCGCGTATGAGCATAAACCGCAACACCGACTATATACTCACGGGCGACGCCTCGCTCAAAGTGGAGTTTTGCAAAAAGCGCAACGGCGCTATGGACACCTCGTCCGTCCGCACGGCCGACAACAATTTGGGCGACCTTAACAGGTACGTCGGCGCCGAAAATTGGTACATAGCGTTCGATATTTACAACGCCACAAACGAGCATATAAAGCTTTCCTCGACCGTGTTCAGCAACTACAACGACGAGCGTTACGGCATAAGCGCGCAAATCGCTCCGCACTCGTGGAGCAATCCCGCCGAAACGCGCATCTATATCAACGACCTAAAAACCAATTTTACGGGCGAGGCGCTGAACGTTTTAACCGTCGTCTTCGCTTTCGGGCTGACAAGTCCCGGCACGGTTTATATCGACAGTATACGTATGGCAAAATAAATTTAAGGGGCGGCGCGGTATCGTTTGACGCCAAACGCGCTAAATAATACCGCGCTATAATTGCAAAAATTTTCAAAAAAAATGATAAGGAGAAAAAAATTATTATGAACTGCAAAGCGTTATTAAAAGGCAAAAGGTTCTTGTGGGCGGCGCTCGCCGCCGCGTTTGTCGCGGTGATCGTCTTTACGGCGGCCGCCTGCAAAAAAAACAAAAACGACGCCGGCGTTCCCGACCCCGGCCCTAGCGGGCCCGTCGTCGCGGACATTACGGCGGAATTCGGCGAGGAGTTCGATTTTACCGGCCTCTTAAAAAAGGACGCCGAAAGCCTCGGCGGCAACGAGCTGTTTACGCAGGTCAAGCTCTACGCGCCCGACAATTCGGTTTTGCCCGTCGCGAACGGCAAATTTTTTGCGGACGTTTGGGGCGTTTACAAGCTGCAACACCGCGACGGCACGGTTACCGAAATTAAAACCGCCGACACAAAGGGCCCGGCGATTCAGGTCTTTGGCGGCTTTAACGAAACGCTTAAAGGCGCCGAGGTTACGCTGCCCGCCGTCCGCGCCGTCGACTCTAAGGACGGCGTTATAGCCGAGGTAATCGTTTCCGTTACGTACGGCACGCAAGCCCTCGCCGTGTCGAACGGCAAATTCACCGTCGCCTCAAGCGGCGAATACACCGTCAAGTTTTCGGCGGTCGATAAAAGCGGCAACGTCGGCGAAAGGTCGTATACCTTCCCCGTCGTTCCGCAAGTCGATTTTGTTCTGCCGCTCGGCACGTCCGTAACCGTCGGCGACGCTATTTTTGACGGCGGGTTAGAGGGCTACGGCGAGCCGTCCTATACCGTAACCAAGGTTATCGGCGTCGAAAAAACAACCGTGAGCGGACTCACGTTCACAATCGAGC
The DNA here is from genome assembly GCA_031276725.1 of Clostridiales bacterium. GTDB lineage: Bacteria > Bacillota > Clostridia > Christensenellales > Pumilibacteraceae > RACS-047. The sequence goes on from JAISMM010000075.1 coordinate 26,620, forward strand.
CTTACGCCTATTACGAGGTCGCGGCGTCGGCGGTCAACAACTCCGACCCCGACGACGTCAAAAAAGGCTACGCGCTCTACCGCTCGCCGGAGCTTGTTATGCTCACGGGCGACGGCAACGCGGGCGGCTACGGCTTTGCCGTCGCAAAGTCCGAAAAAACCGCCGACGGTCAATACCGTTACGTCTATTCGGGCGTAACTACCGTCGAAAGGCCGGACATATTCTTTACCCCTCCCGGCTGGACGCAAAACGGAATCGACTGCACCGTCTATATGGACGTTCACTTCGAGGGTGCGGATCTAGGCAAATGGATTATACATCATTCCGTCGGCGACGCCAACATAATGAGCTTTAACGGCGGCAATACCACAAGAATAGCGTGGCGCAGTGTGGCGAATCCCGCCAACGGCCCCGTCTGGTTAAAGGCGTTTCAAGCCAACGTTTGGGATGCGGGCGTGTGGACTGACACCCGAATGATTATCGACAACGTCGTATTCGTTCCCAACACGCCGCCCGCGCTTACGGCGGCAAGCACGCAAATCGCATTAGAGTCGGGGACTCAAAACCTCGCTCTTACGGCGGAGGCGTTCGGGCTTAGCGCTACCGACGTATTCGGGGCGCCCGTCACAAGCTTTGCGTTCACGCAGTTCGACCACTTTGCGGGCGGCGATACCACAAGCCTTTTGGGTCAGGTTTCGTTCGGCGATACTATTCCCTCCGTAGCCGACGGCGTTTACACCGTAACCGTCCGCGCTACCGACAAATGGGGCAAATATTCCGACGTTACAATAGCCGTCGCCGTGGGCGACGAAGACTACTTTGCGCCCGATATTACCGCGCAAACGCCCGATTTGGCAAAGGCGGCGGGTCAGGTCGTCGCGCTGTC
>JAISMM010000058.1 GCA_031276725.1 Clostridiales bacterium
AAGTCGGCAACGGACTGTACCGTGTAACGGTAAAGGCGATCGGCGACGGCGCGGAGTACCTGAATTCCGACGAGTCGGACGCCGTAAAACATATTATAGCTACTGAAGGTTTGGAGTACGAACTAAACGCCGACGAAACCGCTTACAGGCTAAAATCTTACGGCACGGCTACGGATACCGACGTTGTTATCGCCCCCTATTATGAGAATTTGCCCGTAACCGAAATCGGCGAGCAGGCGTTCTGTTATAAAAAATTCATCTTCGAAAAGTATTTCACATACGAAGGTTATCCGATCACAAGCGTAGTTATACCGGACGGAGTGACTACAATCGGCGAAATGGCGTTCTATTATTGCACCGCGACAAGCGTAACGTTGCCGGACGGCTTGACTGAAATCGGCACCTATGCGTTCTATAATTGCCGCTCACTGACAAGCATAACGTTGCCGGACGGCTTGACTACGATCGGCGAAAGTGCGTTCAGGGATTGCGCGCTAACAAGCATAACGTTGCCTAACAGCTTGACTACGACCGGTATTTATGCGTTCGGTTTTTGCACCGCGCTAACAAGCATAACGTTTCCGGACGGCTTGACTACGCCCGGTAATTATATGTTCCTTGGTTGCACCGCACTAACAAGCATAACGTTGCCGGACGGCTTGACTACGCTCGGCCTTTGTATGTTCAAGGATTGCACCGCGCTAACAAGCATAACGTTGCCGGACGGCTTGACTACGATCAGCTATCGCGCGTTCGCTAATTGCACCGCGCTTGAAAGTATAAAGATACCGGATAGCGTAACCTCAATCGGCGAAATGGCGTTCAATTATTGCACCGCGCTAACAAGCATAACGTTGCCGGACGGCTTGACTACGATCGACCGTACTGCGTTCGCTAATTGCAGAGCGCTAACAAGTATAACGTTGCCGGACGGCTTGACTACGATCGATAGTGGTGTCTTCAGGGATTGTACCGCGCTAACAAGCATAACGTTTCCGGACGGCTTGACTACGCTCGGCATTGGTATGTTCAGGTATTGCACCTCGCTAACAAGCATAACGTTGCCGGACAGCTTGACTACAATCGTTAGGTCGGTGTTTGATGGATGCACCGCGCTAACAAGCGTAACGTTGCCGGACGGCTTGACTACGATCAACTATAATGCGTTCTCCCGTTGCACCGCGCTTGAAAGTATAGAGATACCGGATAGCGTAACCTCAATCGGCGAAAGGGTGTTTAAGGATTGCTCCTTGCTTACCGAAATAGTCTTTTTGGGGACGCAAGAGGAGTGGGATGCGATTGAAAAAGGCTCGGATTGGAATCAAAACGTGCATGAGAATTTTCATATTACTTGCCTTGGCGAAGAATAAAATCGGGTAAAAAGCGAAATAAGAATAAAGCGGACAAAAAAATTCCCCCTTGCCGTAACGATGCGGCGGGGGATTTTTTTGTCGGTTGTCAAAAATTTCCCTCTATGGCTTGTTTGCCTATGCTCGGAAAGTCCCCTCTATGGAGGGGTGCCTTTGCTCGGAAATTCCCCTCTGGGGAGGGGTGCCGCCCGTGGCGGCGGGGTGGTAAGGGGCTTTGTAGGCGGCATATCGGGCGGCAGTGTGTCCGACATTTAACGCCCCTACAAGGCGACCTACAAAAACAAGCAACCACCCCGTCGGCATTCGCCGCCACCCCTCCGCAGAGGGGAATTTTGGGTATATGCCGAGGGCGGAGGGCAAGCCGTTGAGAAAGATTATTAAACGGTAAAAGTAATTAATAACCGTAATCGGCGACTTTCATAAATTCCCCTCAATGGAGTGCCTCGCCCCTATAATTCCCCTCTATGGAGGGGTGGCGCGTAGCGCCGGGGTGGTTGCCCGTCCGCCGCAATCGGTGCGCCAAAAAATTCCCCTCAATGGAGTGCCTCGCCTCTATAATTCCCCTCCCCGGAGGGGAATTTTTAAGCGGTTATAATTAGATAATTGAACCACTCCGTTAGCGTTCACCGCCACTCTTTCGCAGAGGGGGAATTCACCGCACTACTTTAAAGCTCTGGTCGCGGCGGGGGCCGACGCCTATCATCAAGACGGGGCAGTCGATTTGGGATTCTATCGTTTTAATGTAGTTTTGCGCGGCGGGGGGCAGGTCGGCCAGGGACTTTGCGCCGCTTATGTCGCCGTTAAAGCCGTCAAGCTCGGTATAGACGGGCTCGCACCTTTCAAGCTCGGATATATCGGCGGGGAAGTCGCGCACAAGCTCGCCGTCCTTTTTGTAGGCGGTGCAGATTTTGAGTTTTTCGATTCCGGAAAGGGTGTCGAGTTTATTTAGCGCGATTCCGGTCAGGCCGTTCACGCGCACGGCAAAGCGGAGTATAACCGCGTCCAGCCAGCCGCAGCGGCGCGGACGTCCCGTGGTGGTGCCGTACTCTTGACCCACCTCGCGGATTCTTTGACCCGTCGCGTCGTTAAGCTCGGTGGGGAACGGGCCCTTGCCCACGCGCGTGGTGTAGGCTTTTGCGACGCCCAAAACCTCTTTTATAAGAGTGGGGCCGATTCCCGCGCCCACGCAGAAGCCGCCCGCCACGGGGTGCGAGCTGGTTACATACGGATACGTTCCCACGTCCAAATCGAGCAGCGCCCCCTGCGCGCCCTCGAACAGCACCTTTTTGCCGCTCTTGACCGCCTCGTAAACAAGCACCGACGCGTCGGTAACAAAGGGTGCGAGCCGCTCGGCGTAGGCGTTGTACTCGGCGAGTACGGACTCGTAATTAACGCCCTTGCCGCCGTAAATCTTTTCGATAATTCTGTTTTTAATCGCCGTGTTGCGCTTCAATTTTTCGGCGAACGTCTTGCGGTCGATAAGGTCGACAAGCCTTATGCCTATGCGCTCGGCCTTGTCCATATAGCAGGGGCCGATGCCCTTTTTGGTCGTGCCTATGTCGGCCTTGCCGCGGGCGTCCTCGCCTAGCTCGTCTATAACAAGGTGGTAGGGCAGTATCACGTGCGCGCGCGCGTCGATTTTGAGCGACTCGGGCGACACGCCGCGGCTTTTAAGCGCGTCCATTTCGGCAAGCAGAACCTTGGGGTCAACAACCGTGCCGTTGCCGATAACGCAAACCGTCCCCTTATAGAGTATACCGCTGGGAATCAGGTGCAGCTTGTACGTTTCGTCGCCCACGACCACCGTGTGGCCGGCGTTGTTGCCGCCTTGGGCGCGAACCACCATATCGGCGGTTTCCGACAATATGTCTATGATTTTGCCCTTGCCCTCGTCGCCCCATTGAGCGCCGACAAGCGCGATTGTTTTCATTTTTAAGACCCTCCGTTCAACAAAAATACCTTTCCATTATAATGTAATTATTTGTATAAGTCAACAAAAAAGCCCCGAAAATCACAATAAAATCACAATAAAAACCGCGAAAGAAAATTGAAAGAAAATTACGGAAATCGCTTGACAATTCGCGGCGTAACCGCTATAATGTATATGATATCATTTTGATATCAAAATAATATTACTTTTAGGAGGACGGAGTTATGGAACAATTCGGGGTTAAGCGCGATTACGAGGAAAAAGCGATTAAAGCAAAATCGGGTTTTACGATGCTTTTTGCGGTTCTAATATTATCGCTCGCGATGCTCGCGCCGTTTATAGCCGGGGCGGTGTTATGCTCGAATTCGGACGGCACGGGCGACATAAAATTTATTTTGGGGCTTGCCGCCATTTTGACGGCTCTGGTTTACTTTACGTTTGTGTTCGGGATTCTTTTGGCGGGCTTTAAGGTTATCCGCCCCAACGAGGCGCTTGTGCTGCTACTTTTCGGCAAGTACAAGGGCACGCTTTTAAGCGAGGGCTTTTTTTGGGTAAACCCGTTCTGCACGGCGTACAATCCCACGGCGGCGCCCTCCGCGGAGCCGAATACCGCCGTAGCGAGCGGACAAGTCCGTATTATGCCCAACAAAAAGCTGTCGCTCAAAGCGATGACGCTCAACAACGACAAGCAAAAGGTCAACGACGAAATCGGGAACCCGATCGAAATCGGCGTAATCGTGATATGGCGGATCGTCAACACGGCGAAGGCGGTTTTTAACGTCGAAAATTACACGCAATTTGTTTCGACCCAAGCGGATTCCGCCATACGGCAGGTGGCGCGGCGCTACCCCTACGACGTTGCCGAGGGCGGCGACGAAAAATCCCTGCGCGGCTCGTCGCTCGAAATCGCCGAAATGTTGAAGAACGAATTGCAGGAGCGCGTTCAAATCGCCGGAATCGAAATTATGGAGGCAAAGATCGCGCACCTTGCCTACGCGCCCGAAATCGCCGCCGCGATGCTGCAACGCCAACAGGCAAGCGCCGTAATCGCCGCGCGTCAAAAGATTGTCGAGGGCGCGGTGGGAATGGTCGAAACGGCGCTCGACAGGCTGAACGAAAACAAGGTTTGTAAGCTTGACGACGAGCGCAAGGCCGCTATGGTCAGCAATCTTTTGGTTGTCCTTTGCGGCAATAAGGACGCGCAGCCGATAGTCAACAGCGGCACCATATATTAAGTGAAGTTCCTTGAATCGGATATTTGCCGCTCACTAAATGTAGCATTTACCCGCGCCACCGTCAACAATACGGGCAATTTTAATGAATAAAAAAGAGGACGAAAAAAAGCAGATTCTTTTGCGCTTGTCAAAAAGTGTTTGGGACGACATAAACAAATGGGCCGCCGACGAGCTTCGCTCCGTCAACGGTCAAATAGAGTATATCCTGCGCCGCGAAATCAACCGCCGCAAGGGCGATAACGGCGCGGAATAATTTTTTTGACGGCTATTACTTAGTAATTTAACCACCCCGTCGGCTATGCCGCCATTCTTCCGCAGAGGGGAATTTTGGGGACGAGTCGGAAAACGGCGGACAATTAATTTTTAATAGTTTTTTAATACTTTAACGCTTGTATTATAAGCGCGGTTATGTTATACTATATATGTGAAAAGCGGTAGGACAAAAATTAAATTCATAGCGTTAATCGTCGCGGTTACGTCGTTCTTCTCGATTTCGGTGTCGGCGTGTACGGGCTGTTTTGTCAAGGGCATAACAAAGTTCAAGTTCAAAACCGATTTAATCGCGCTCACCGAGGGCGAGACTTTTACGTTGACGACGGCAAATTTCGATTACGAGCCGTTGCTTACCGCCGATAAGGGGTTTACGCTTACGTCCTCCGACGTCGCCGTGTTCACGGTGAGCGGCAAGACCATAACGGCGGTCGCCGAGGGAACGGCGAAGGTTACGGCGGCGAGCGAGCAAAAGCCGTCGCTTACGACCGAATGCACCGTCAGGGTGGGCGAGCCGGATCTTAACGGCGTGCGCATAATCGCCGACGGCGAGCTGTATCAGGACGCGGACGCTATTAGCAACGTCGACTTTTTGCCCGATTTTAATTATGTAAAGATACCCGACCGCGAGGTCGTGTGGAGCGTTTCGCAAGACGGGGGCGGCGTGTTACAAAACGCCGCCGACGCCGCCGAAAAAGCGTTTTCGTTCCTTCCCTCCGGCGTGGGCGCCTACAAGGTAACGGCGACCGCCAAAAACCGCGAGGACGCGGTATTTACCGACGAAACGTATGTCCGCGTCTATAACGACTATATAACGGAGCCTGCTCTGACGCACACGGGCGAATTGACGCAAAACGAGGACGGTTATTCGCCGATAACGTTCGCCGCCGAATTTACGGACGCGCCCGGCAATCCCGCCCGCGTTATAGAGTGGCTTGTGGACGGCGAAACCGTCGGCGGCGGCGCGTCGTTCGTCTTTAACCCGGGGGGGGCGGGCAAGTACAAAATCGTCCTAAAAATCAACGGCGAAAAAATCGCAAGCCGCGACGTAACAATAAAGGGTCGGGTCGTTCCGAAAAACCTTAAAATCGATACGGACAACTGCTATCCCGATATTATGCTGACGTTCGGCGCCGCTTACGACGACCTCGATTACGAGGTGGAAATTTTTGTCGGCAAGGAAAAGATTCACACCGATAGCATAAACAGCAAGAGCGACGCCACCAGGGGGCTTTTTAACGGCAGGTCGGTCAATCTAGCGCGCTATATCGGCAAGGACAACGCGGGCGTCTACCCGAACAAGAACATATTCAATACGTCTTACCGCATAAGGGCGCGCTCGCTCGCAAAGCCCGGCACGGGATTTATCGATTCGCCTTATAGCGCCGAAATCGTAACCGACCAAATTCCGGGCGCGGCGGAGCGCTACCTTAAACAACCCTATAACGGCGGCGCAAAAAACTTTTATATGGCGGACGAGTCCGAATTCGTCGATTTTATGGCGTACCTGTTTTTGTGGCGCAAAAATCCCTACGGAAAGGAAACCGTTTCCGAGACGGTTTACACCGCTTTCGCCGTGCCCGACCCCGAAAAAATCGAGTCCGACGCGTATAGAATGCTGCACTTTACCGGCTTGGTCAGCTTGGGCTACGAATACAATCCTAATGACAACACGTATAAGATTAGGATCGAAATGTATACGGATTCGCTTCCGTCAAGAACGACTACCTCGCTTTCGCCGACGTACGCCGCTTACGCGGGGGGGCTTAACGCTATACGTCCGCACATTAACTACACGAGCGCCGTGCGGTCCGGTCTGCCCATCGAGAGCTCGTCTAAACCGACTGTTACGGTTACCACGACCGAGCAACTCTACTATGTAGTGCAATCGGGCTATCAGCCCATGTTCCCCATAGGGGCGGACGCCGACAACAATAAGGCTTACGCCGCGTATGCCTACGCGCACCTTATTTTGCGCAAAATCATCACCGACGAAATGACCGACGCCCAAAAAGCTCACGCGATTTACGACTGGATTATGTGGCGCGTCGATTACGACTACGATATGTTAAGGCTATCGGATAACCCGGCCGAGGCCGTAAAGTATTCGTCGTACTATCTTGACGGAGTTTTGAACGCTTCGCAGTCGGCGCAGTCGTACGCCGTGTGCGACGCTATGAGCAAGGCGTACGCGCTAATGTGCAATATGGAAAATATCGACTGTATGCGCGTTACGGGAGAGGGGCTTACCGCCGACCAGAACGGCAACCCGGCGTGGGCGGGTCACGCGTGGAACAAGGTCAAAATAGACGGGGAGTGGTATATAGTCGATTGCACGTGGGGCGACGTCGCGGTTCCGCTCGACAACAAGGTTTACGAGCTTGCCTCGCACGCTTATTTGTTCCTCACCGATAAGGAGGTCGAACGTACGCGCCGGGAGGATAAGCCCAACAATTATCCCCGAACGTCGCTCAAAATCTATAATTGGTATAACGAAAAATTCGAGTACAAGGGTGAAAAATACGACTACTACATCAACGCCGGCGAAACGTCCGCGCGCGCCGAAACGGAGCGCCTTGTCGAATATATGGCGGACGTTACGGACGACAGTCAAAAACTCTATTCCGTCGCGGGAACGCCCGCAACGTCCGATTTTAGGGGTTTCGACATTAAGGTAAGCAAAAGCCTCGAATCGATGTTTATCGCGTGGGTAACGAATAGTAGAGGTGAAACAGTGCCGCAAATCCCGGCTACAAGCCCGATTGCCTTAAAACTGCAAGCCCTATCCCTTAGCAAGTACTACGTATTCCCGATCATCGACCCCGATTCCAACGCGTTTCATATATACGTATTTTTGAGTATATAGGGGCGATTCTTCCGGGTGTAAACCCTATATAAATCTTATTGTTTAGCGTATATTTATGTAATCGTCGGGTATAATACAAGCAGGAGGTGAATTGCTATGAAAAAATGTGTTATGCTCGGAATCGGCGCGGGGTTTATCGCGGGCGCGTGGGTCGCGTCTAACAGCGCGAAGGCGCGGCAAATGGTGAACGACGCGCAGACCAAAATCAAAAACAAGATGAAGAGCGGAACGGAATGCGCTTGCGACGCCGTAATCGAGGGAATCGACAATATCGGCGGCGAAAGCGAAGCGCAAAACGGTACAAAACAAACGCGCAAAAAGCGGTAAAAGCAATAAAAACGGCAAGCGGTAAATATCGCGGGGCTTGCTCCGCGATATTTACCGCTTGCCGTCGGAAAAACAAAAAAAGCGAAAACGCGTTTTTTGGTTGACAAATTTTGATTAAAATAGTATAGTAAGATGCGGAGGAAGGGAACTATGCGTATTATGGCAGTCGATTACGGCGACGCGAGGGTCGGGCTTGCCGTTTGCGATCCGCTTGGGATACTTTCGAGCCCGCTTTGCACGCTTAACGTGTCGTCGATGCGCGAGGCGATCGACAAGACGGCGCAAAAGGCGAGGGACGAAAACGCCGAACTCATAGTGGTGGGGCTTCCCGTCAATATGGACGGCACCGAGGGCGAGCGCTGTCAAAAAACGCGGGCGTTCGGGCGTAATCTGCAAAAGGTTACGGCCTTGCCGGTCGAGTATGAGGACGAGCGCCTAACGAGCGTTTCGGCGGGGGAGCTTTTAACGGAGGCGGGCGTAAAAAAGGACAGGCAAAAAAGCAAATTAGACGCCGTGGCGGCGCAAATAATTTTGCAAAGCTATATTGACAGGACAAAAAATTGAGGGAGATTTACTATGAACGAACACAACCATTCCGAGGATAACGGCGCGGTCGAAATATTCGACACCGACACCGTTATAACGCTTTTCGACGACGACGGGAACCCGATCGAGTTTTACGAAATCGCCTCCGTCGAGTACGGCGAACGCTTTTACGAGCTTTTGCGCCCCGTCGAGCCGATCGACGGCATAGGCGAGGACGAGGCCGTTATATTCGAGTACGAGGTCGAGGACGGCACGACGGACAAGCTGTTCAAGCCGATTTATGACGAAACTCTTTTATCGGCGGTTTTCGACGTCTATTTGCGCGCGGCCGCCGATTGCGAATGCGGCTGCGGCGACGGCTGCGATTGCTGCCGCTAACCAAAACCGCTCAAAAATTATTCCCCAAAATTCCCCTCTGTGGAGTGCCTCGCCCGTGTATACGGGCTTAGCTCGTAAGCTCGCACGCCCTACAAACGGCTTCGCCGTTTGACGGCTCGGTTCGTGCCGCCTTTGGCGCCTGGGTGGTTAAATTGTTAATTAAAGCCGCCTGGGGGAATTGCTCCTTGCGTTACGGCGCTATGTTGCCTGTTCGGTTTTTTGAAATCTATGAGTCAGCGATTTTTTTACCAAATAGTGTATTGACAATTTCATCGCGATTAAATTCAAGAATCCAATCGGAGTACTTATCGTAAAGTTGCAACAAAATTCTTCTGTCTTTTGAAATTATATCGATTCCTCGATCATCATACATATTTAACACGGTTTTTGTTTCAGGGTCTACAAAAAACAACTCGGAATCATGCTTTTCGTAAAAAATAGCATTAAATATTTTTTGTAGATTAATTTGATCTTTTTTGACAACGTATATTTGGCTAGTTCTATCTTGTTCGTAATAATCCTTGTCGCTCTTGGACGTAAAATCGATCCGGAGCATCGGTTTGACTTGTTTCCCGATCAGTTTACTTATCGACCCCACCTTACAACACCGATCATACTGTCGTATAATGACTACGTTATCGTTTTTGAAAGCGTCCCCGTATAAGTCGCAAAAAAAACCGAATAGCTTATCAATGTTATCGGGGTAACGGTCATGTAATTCAAAACGAATAGCATGATCGCGATTGTATCCGTATAACGGAATCTCGATCCAAAAATCAAAAAGAATTTCCAAATCACTGAGTTTTATTCGTCGCATACATTCCCTCTGCATTAAAAAAACCTTGTAATAGCCGCTAAAATCTAACCCGGCGGCGTTCGCCGCCACCCCTCCGTAGAGGGGAATTCAAGGGATATGCCGAGAAAAGGCAAACAAGCCGCCGGGGGAGGAGAATTACTCCTTGCGTTGCGGGCGGTACCGCCGTGCGCAAAAACGCAGTTTTTGCAAGCGTAACGCCGATTGGCAGCAAAGAGGGCGTTAGCCCTCTTTTCTGCTAGTCCGCATACAGCGGGTGCAGACGTACTCGTTGGACTCCTTGCCGTCGATTTCGACGCGCACCTTGTGTACGTTCGCCGAAAAAGTCCGCTTTGTATGGCGGTTGGAATGGCTGACGTTGTTGCCGCTTTTGCGGCCTTTTCCGCATATCGCGCACGTTTTACTCATAAAAAAATACCTCCGCAGGTTTTAGATAAAGTCGGATAAATTTCCGCTTGCCTTGATATAATACCACTAAAAAGGCGTTTTGGCAACTAAATAAGTGTAATTTTAGTGAAAAATAACAAAAATATTAAAAAAAGGCTTAAAAACCCTTGCAAAAATACTTTGAATGAGTTAAAATATATGCGTTGGATACATATACTATGTGGAGGGTACTTTGAGCGTATACACCGCCAACGCCTATGGCAGAATAACTATAAGCGACGACGCCATAGCTCAGATAGCGGGCTATACGGCTTTGGAGTGCTACGGCATAGTCGACCTTGTATCCAAACGGCTTTCCGACAGTCTTTCGGACTTAATGAACAAGAAGCGCGTATCGCGCGGGGTCAAGGTGCTGACGAACGGCGACAGGATTCTCATCGATTTGTACGTTATTATAAAGTACGGAGTATCCATCGACGCCGTCGCCCAGTCCCTCAAAAAGTCCGTCAAGTACGGCGTCGAAAGGTTTACGGGTATGATGGTTGACGCGGTGAATGTTAACGTCGCGGGGATTAAGGTCTAAACCGTCGTATCTTTCTTTTAGACGGAGGATAATTAAAAATGATAAAATCTATTAACGGCGCGACCTTGCGAAAAATGATCGTCAACGGCGCGAAGTTGCTCGATACAAACAAGGAGCACGTCGATTCGTTGAACGTGTTCCCCGTTCCCGACGGCGACACGGGAACAAATATGTCGCTTACGATGATGAGTACGGCGAAGGAAATTTCGCTTTGCCCGACCAACAATATCGACTCGCTGTGCGACGCGATGAGTAAGGGCGCGTTGCGGGGCGCGCGGGGTAACTCCGGCGTAATACTGTCGCAGATCATAAAGGGTATGGCGCAGGTGCTGACCGCGTGCAAGGAAATCACGGCGCGCCAGCTTGCCAAGGCGCTGGTTACGGGTACGGAGGTCGCCTATAAGGCGGTTACCAAGCCCAAGGAAGGCACGATTTTGACGGTCGTCCGCGCTATGGGCGACTGCGCTCAAAAAATCACCAAAAAAAGTATAGAAATGTCGGAATTTTTTGCCGAGGTCATCGCCGAAGGCGAGGAAATGCTTAAACAGACGCCCGAAATGCTCCCCGTCCTCAAAAAGGCGGGCGTGGTCGACGCGGGCGGACGCGGCTTACTTATTATTTTTACGGGCTTTTACAACGTGCTTTTGGGTAAGGAAGAGGTCAATTTGACGTTCGACGACAGCATTACCCCGGGCACGGCGTCCAAGTTCGACGAAAGCGCGCACTTCGATTACAACGATTTGGCGGACATTGAATTCGCGTACTGCACCGAATTTTTTGTTATCAACTTGAAGAAAAAGACGACAGAGGCCGACATCGACCGTTTCCGCGACGCGCTTATGACGATAGGCGACTGCGTGCTCGTTATAGGCGACCTTAATATGGTTAAGGTTCACGTCCACACCAACGAGCCGGGCGTCGCGCTCACCTACGCGCTCGAACTTGGCGAAATCGACAAAATCAAAATCGAGAATATGCTCGAACAGAACCGCGCCCTTATAGGCAGCCGCAAGGAGGTCTTAAAGCCGTTCGGACTCGTTTCGGTTTGCGCGGGCGCGGGGCTTGCTAATATCTTTAAGGATTTGTTGGTCGACAGCGTTATCGAAGGCGGTCAGACTATGAACCCGAGCGCCGACGATATCGCCAGGGCTTGCGACGCGGTAGCCGCGAAGGACGTGTTCGTCTTCCCCAACAACAAGAACATAATTTTGGCGGCGGAGCAGGCGCAGGCGCTTTCTAAACGCGCGCTGCACATAATCCCCACCAAGAATGTTCCGCAGGGGCTTTCGGCGGTGCTTGCCTTTAACCCCGAGGACACACTCGAAAACAACGCCGCCAATATGTCGGAGGCTATCGCCGCCATCAAGGCCGGAATGGTTACCTACGCCGTGCGCAGCACGCAGGTCGACAACTTCGACCTTAAAGAGGGCGACATTATCGGCATCGATTCCAAGTCTATCGTCGCCAAGGGCGAGCGCGTCGAAAAGGTTACCACCGACCTTATCGACAAGATGATGGACGACACCGTAAGCAACATAACGCTCTACTTCGGCAACGACGTCAAGGAAGAGGACGCGAACAAAATCGCCAAGGAGCTTTCGGCAAAATACAACCGTTGCGACGTGGATATTTATTTTGGCGGGCAGCCCTTATATTACTATATCGTTTCCTTAGAATAATCTAGGTCGGTGAAAACGACCGTGATAGCGGCAAGGACGGAACTCCGCCTTGCTTACGTATTTGGATATACGCGCGCGGCGGCGGAATCACGTTCTTGCCGCTCTGACGACCGTTTTGACCGACCTATTGTCGAGCGGTCGAGTTTGGGAGTTTAGTCCGTAATTTGGAACTATCCGATATTAAAGGGCTTGGGACTGCCCGAATAAAAAAGCTGAACGCGGCGGGAATTTTTTCGCCGCGCGATTTGTTGTCGCGTTTTCCGTACTCCTACGCCGATTTTACGCGCCCGTTCGACGCAAAAGGTCTTAAAGACGGCGATACCGCGTCGTTTATCGGCGTCGTTTCCGCGCCGCCGCTCAAAAAATTTCTGCGCAAGGGTTTAACGCTCGTGCGCGTAACGTTCGACGTTCAAAACGCCGCCGCGCCGCCGCAAAAAGCGGTTTGCTCGTGGTTTAACCGCCGCTATATAGCCGCGAATATGCGCGTGGGGGCGCGTTATTACGTTACGGGCAAGGTGAAAAAATTCGGCGGCGCCGCGGAGCTTTCCGCGCCGACGGCGGTTTTAGATGACGGCTCGCCGCCGTCCGTTATGCCGCTTTACCGTCCGCTCAAAGGACTGCCGCCAAGCGTCTTTACCGAGGCGCTCCGACGCGCCCTCGAAGCCGTCCGCATAGAGGGCTACTTCGACAAATTTATAGGCGGCGGGGGACTCGGCGCCGCCGTCCGCGCCGCGCACCTTCCGCGCTCGCTCGACGAGGCCGCCGTCGCAAGCGAAATCGTAACGCTCGATAATTTGGCGTTTTCGATTTGCTCGTTCGACATTCTTAAAAATTCGCGGCGTAAAAACCGCGCCTTTTCATACAAACACGAGCCGCGAAAGCTGCAAGAATTTATCGCGTCCCTGCCCTTTACGCTCACCGAAAGTCAAAGCGCGGCGATAGACGGGCTTGTCGGCGTACTCCGTTCGCCCGAAACGATGAACAGCCTCTTGCAGGGCGACGTCGCGTCGGGCAAAACGGTCGTCGCGGCGGCGCTTATGTACTATGCGTCCCTTAGCGGCAAGCAGAGCGTTTTTATGGCGCCGACCGAGATTTTGGCGCGTCAGCACTACAAGACGCTCATATCGCTTTTGGAGCCGTTTAACGTCCGCGCGGAGCTGCTTACCGGTTCGCTTGCGGAACAGCCGCGCAAAAACGTCCTCTTTAACGTCAAGACGGGTGCGGCGGACGTTATTGTCGGCACGCACGCGCTTATAGCCGACGGCGTGGAATTCAACGATTTGTCGCTCGTCATAACCGACGAGCAGCAGCGTTTCGGGGTGGCTCAGCGCGGCGCGCTCGAAAACAAGGCGGTCGGCGCGGACAGGCTGGTAATGACGGCGACGCCGATTCCGCGCACGCTCGCCCTTACGCTTTACGGCGACCTTAAAGAAACGCGCCTGCAAAAGCGTCCGCAAGGCGCGAGGGTAACGACTAAATTCGTCCCCGCACAAAAGGAACGCGATATGCTCGGCTACCTAAAAAAGTGCGCGGCGGCGGGCCTGCAAACGTTCATAGTGTGTCCGCGCGTGGACGCCGACGACGAAACCGACCTAGTTTCCGCCGAGGAATATTACGCCAAAATCAAGCCCGAATTCGACGAATACGGCGCGGCGCTCCTGCACGGGCGTATGAGCGAGCGCCAAAAGGCGGCGGTTATGGACGCGTTCGCCGACGGCGCGGTCAAGGTTTTAGTCGCAACCACCGTCGTCGAGGTCGGCATCGACGTCCCCGACGCCGTCAATATGGTGATTTTTAACGCCGAGCGCTACGGCCTAAGCCAGCTCCACCAGCTGCGCGGACGCGTGGGCAGGGGTCAAAACGACGGCTTTTGCTTTTTGTTGAGCGACAATTTGACGGACGCCGCCAAGGAACGGCTCGACTACTTCGCGGCCGTTTCGGACGGTTTCGCGCTGTCGGAATACGACTTTTCGCGCCGCGGCGCCGGCGACTTTTTGGGCGAGCGCCAAAGCGGCAAAACCGCCTTCCCCGTAACCCCCGACCTTCTCAAAAAAGCCCGCGCCCTCGCCTCCGCCGCCCTCGCCGATCCCCCCTCGTCCGCCCGCATAGCAAAGTCCCTCTCCGACCTCGACGCCGAATATTTAGGAAAGTTAACGTTAAATTAACCGGGCGACTATAAGCGGCAAAATGCGGACAATCAACCTCCCGTCGGCGTTCGCCGCAACGAACCGAGCCGTTTGACGGGCGTGCCGGCTTGCGAGTTAGACCCCTCAACACGGCGAGGCGCTCCCCGGATGGGAATTTTGCGGAACAGCCGAGAGCGACTGACAAATCGTTGAGAAAAAATTGTCATTGGTATAGGCAACGTATCGCCTGCAAAAGAAGACCGCTTTACGTTTAAAAAATCCGTCGCGTTAAAGTTGCACCGCTTATACGGAGTTTTCCGCGCGGAATTTTCTACGGGAATAATCGCCCGCAGTTTTTCATATATATCTACTACGTTTGTACAAAAATATTGCGCGGAGAGGTTTTATGAAATTTTTCAGGAAGATTTTGGTCGTCGCGGCGCTGGCTTGCGTTTGCGTTTTGGGCGTGGGGTGCGCCGAAAAAGGGGCGGGGGACGCGTCGGCGAATTTAAGCCGCTACACGATCGACGCGGTGTTCGACGACGCCGCAAAGACTTTAACGGCGGTTCAAAGCGTCGAATACGTCAACAATTACGACGTCGAGTTAAACGATCTGTATTTTCATCTGTATCCGGCGGCGTACCGCGAGGGCGCGCGTTTTACGCCCTTTAACGAGGGCGACGCGGCGGGAGCGTTTCCGAACGGCAAAAGCTACGGCGGCATCGAGATTAAGAGCGTCAAGGTGAACGGAACGGCTCAAACGCCCGAAATCGGCGGCCAGGACGAGGATATTTTGATTGTCAAATTCGCCGATTGCCTTATGCCGACCTCGCGGACGACGGTTGAAATCGAATACGCGGTCAAGATTCCCGAGGCGCGGCACCGGCTCGGCCACTACGACGGCGTGGTGAATTTGGGCAACTTTTACCCCGTCGCCTGCGTCTACGAAAACGGCGAATTTAAGTCCGACCCCTATTACTCCAACGGCGACCCGTTCTATTCGCAGGCGGCGAACTACGACGTCAGCATCACCGCGCCGATAAAGTACACGGCGGCCATGTCGGGTCTTAGCATCGTAACCGACACTAAGGACACGCGCAAGTCGTCCGCTATGCTTTTGGCGGCGCGCGACTTCGCCGTGGTATTGGGCGAGTTCAAGCAAAAGACAACCACGGCCGACGGCGCGGGCGTTTACTACTACTACCGCGACGACGTCTCGCCCGACGTCTCGCTCGGAATCGCCGCCGCCGCCCTAAAAACGTTCAATTCGATGTTCGGCAAGTACCCCTACGCGACGCTGTCGGTCGTTCAAACGCCGTTTTTAAACAGCGGTATGGAGTACCCCGGACTCGTCTACGTTTCCGACCGCGAGAGCGGCGAATTCTACCGCGACGTAATCGTTCACGAAACGGCTCACCAGTGGTGGTACGGCGTCGTCGGGAACAACCAGGTCGAAAACGCGTGGCTCGACGAAACGCTCGCCGAATATTCCGCGACGCTGTTTTATGAGGCGAACCCCGATTACGGCGTGGACTACGGGTCAAGAATCGCCGACGCCTTAACGGCTTACGCGCTTTTCTGCGACTTTTTCGAGGAGAACTCCGACACGTCTATGAACCGCCGCCTGCCCGACTTTAAGACGCCGCACGAGTACGCTATGATGACCTACACCAAGGGGCAGGTGATGATGGACTCGCTGCGAAAGACGATAGGCGACGGCGCGTTTTTCGCCGCTCTAAAAAAGTACTACGACGACAACTACCTAAAAATCGCCGCGCCCGATAACCTTATCGGTTGCTTCGAATCGGCCGCCAAGCGCGACCTAAGCCAATTCTTTGCCACGTGGATCGACGGCAAGGTCGTAACCTTTAACAAGTATTAACAAAAAGCGGTAAAAACAGCCCGAAAAAGCCTTATAACCGCCGATTACGCCCAAAAAATCCCAAGCGATGTGATTTTTTGGTGGATAACTTTGTGGATAAGTGTATAAGTGGATAAATATCAACTCAAATATAAAAATTGACGACCGTTCAAAACCCCGTCGGAGCGACAAAGGCGGGCTCGCGACGCCGCGACGCGTGTTTCGCATACGCCGGCAAATCGGGTTCCGCGTTTGTCGCCGTCACGGGGATTTTCAGCGGTCGGGGAGGTAATTTATAGTGTTCCTCACTCTTAAAAAGAAAACCGTAATTATAATCGTCGCGGCCGTTTTGTGCGCGGCGTCGTTCTTCGCGGCGATAGGCTTTGCCTCGGCAAAGGCCGATAGCGGACGCGCGAACGGTATGGTCGTCGTCGTCGACGCGGGCCACGGCGGCATCGACGGCGGGGTCGTCGGCTCGGCCACGGGCGTCAAGGAGAGCGACATAAATCTGGCGGTCGCCCGCAGCCTTAAACATTTTTTAACAAGCAAGGGTTACCAAGTCGTTATGACGCGCAACACAACCGACGGCCTTTACGGTATGTCCACAAAAAACCGCAAAATCCGCGATATGGAGGCGCGCCGCAAAATAATCGTCGACGCCAAACCAGATATGGTCGTTTCGATTCACCAAAATTCCTATCCCCGCGCGGCGCAGTCCGGGGCGCAGGTCTTTTACGCCCTCAATTCCGAACCCGGCCGCGCCGCCGCCGAAACCGTTCAGTCCGTCGTCAACGCCAATCTCGATTCCGGCCGCGCCGCCGCCGCCGGCGACTACTACATCCTCCGTTGCAGCGAATACACCTCCCTCATAGTCGAATGCGGTTTCCTCACCAATCCCGTCGAGGAACGCTTATTGATTTCCGCCCCCTATCAAGAAAAGGTGGCCTATACCATATTCACCGGCATTCATACCGTCCTCTCCGGCCGGTGAAAAGAACGTTGATAGCGAACGCAAGCCGCCTTTTTGGCTCGGTCGTGTATTAATATACACTCCGCTTCGCCCAAAAGTCGTCTTTCGTCGCTCTGAACGCCCTTTTGACCGTCCTCTCCGGTCGGTGAAAAGTAGATTGATAGCGAACGCAAGCCGTCTTTTTGACTCAGTCGTGTATTAAATATACACTCCGCTTCGCCCAAAAGCCGTCTTTTGACCGCAGGCTTACAACGTTACGTCTAAAATCATCATTAGGGCAAAGCCGACTATGCAGCCGAAGGCGGCGCAGAACTTGGAGTTCGAGGCTTCGGGGATTAGCTCCGAGGCGGTAACGGCTATCATCGCGCCGGCGGAAAATGCGAGGGCGAAGGGGAGTATGCCGCGCACGGCGGCGGACAGGTAAAAGCCGGCGATTACGGCGAGGGGTTCCACAAGACCGCTGAGCTGGCCGAAAAAGAACGCCTTTTTGCGCCCGGCGCCGCACCCTAACAGCGGCATCGAAACGCTCGCGCCCTCGGGAAAGTTCTGAATCGCTATGCCGATTGCAAGCGTTATGCCGGCAAGGACGGTGCAGCCCGCAAGCCCCGCCGCCGCCGCGCCGAACGCAACGCCCACGCTGAGCCCCTCGGGTATGTTGTGCAGGGTAACCGACCCCGCCAACAGCAGTCCTCTGTGAGGCGCTACGCAAGCGGACGTATTAGAATTAACGTTGCCGCCCGCCGCGCCGCCGTCGGAAATATTGCCGCCCGCCGCATTGTTCTTGCCGCAAGAATTGCCCGCGCCGCCGTCGGAAACATTAGAATTAATCTTGCCGCGCATAACCTTTTCTAAAACCAATCCGGCGAGCATAACGAACGCGCCGCCCGTAACAAAGCCCGACGCGGGAGCAAGCCACGGCGACTTACCCGCCGCCTCGCAAAGGTCGATGGCGGGGGACAGCAGCGACCAAAACGAGGCGGCTATCATCACGCCCGCGGCGAAGCCCGTCATAGTATCCACCGCGCGTTTGTTGAGCGACGGAAACATAAACACCGCCGCCGCCCCCAGCGCCGTAACCGCCCACATAAACGCGCCGCACCCCAGCGCGATATAAACGAGCGGCCAATCCTTCAAAAGATTTTCAAGAATCATTCGTACCCCGGCTCCAAAAGTTTTCTTTTTCATTATATGAGGTCGGGGGTCGAAACGTGAACGATTATTCCGTTACAAAAGAACGATTGCTATTACTATAAGTAAAGAGTCATAAAGTCCGTGCGCCAGCATTACCGACGCCGTAGTGCAATTTTTCAAATACGCGCGGCAAAAGCCGAACGCGCAGCCTATCAAAAAAGTAAACGGAACCTGTATCCACGAGCCGTTTACGATATGCCAAAAACCGAAAAGCGCCGCCGCCGTCAAAACGCCTATCCACTTGCGGTTCGTCAGCCCGCTTATTCTAGTTTGAATAAAGCCCCTAAAAATCAGTTCCTCGACGGTTCCCACAAAAATCAAATCGGTCGCTATCGAATAAACTATATTCGCCGCGTTCGTTTGCTTGCCGCCGATTAACGACGCGCCCGGCCCGCCGATTAATATCGGCAACGCGCCTATAATAAAGCTTAAACCGACGGCGAGTCCTATCCCGATTAATATTTGAATATGCGGATTTCGGCGGCAAAAGCCTAAATCCTTAACGCTCTTTTTTTCGGCGCGGCACGCCGAAAACACGGCGGCGGCCATCGCGGCATAGACCGCGCAACAAGCGGCGATTCTTAGCGGAACCGATTTTAGGGAAGCGGCGAATCCGAAAATGAAAGTCAAGCACAACTCGACAACGCAGAACGCCGCCGTAACGATAATAGTTTTGATTTGTTCTTGCGGTTTATTCGGGTCGGTTTCGCCGCCGCAATCCGTTTTGAATTCCATATTTCTACGGCAGCTTATTGCCGGCCGCGCGGTACACCGAATACCATTCGTAGCGCGTCAAATCGACGTCCGCGCCCTTGGCGGCCTCTAAAACGCGTTCTATTTTTGTCGAGCCCGTTATGACCTGCTTAAACGCCGGGTGGCGCAGGATAAACGCCGTGGCGATAGACGTAGGGGTTACGCCGTACTTTTTAGCCAAAAGTTCGAGTTCGGCGTTAAGGGCGGGGTACTTTTCGCTGCCCAAGAACACGCCCTCAAAAAAACCGAATTGGTACGGCGACCACGCCTGCGCCGCGATGTTGTTCAGCCGGCAAAATTCGAGCGTTCCGCCGTCGCGCATTACCGACTGCGGAACGTTCATATTGACGTTCAGCCCCGCGTCCACAAGCGGAGTGAACGCCGCCGAAAACTGCATTTGATTCGCTACGAGCGGCATATCGAGCGCGCTCATAATAAGCCGCATCTGCGACGGATTTTGATTGCTCACGCCGAAGTGCCGCACCTTGCCCGCCGCCCGTAGCTCCGAAAACGCCCTCGCGATTTCGTCCGGCTCCATAAGCGCGTCGGGGCGGTGCAGCAGCAGAATATCTATGTAATTCGTTTGCAGCCGCTTCAGGCTGCCCTCGACGCTCCGCATAATATATTCGTACGAAAAGTCGAACGCGTGATTGTCGCCGTCGATTACGATACCGCACTTGGTTTGCAAAACGATTTTGCCGCGAAGCGCCTTGTCCGCTTTAAGCAGATTCCCGAACGCCGTCTCGCACGCGCCCCGACCGTAAATGTCGGCGTGGTCAAAAAAGTTTATGCCCGCGTCCAAGCATCCGCGCGCGAACGCGTCGAGCTCCCGTTGACTCATCGCCTTAACGCGCATACAGCCCGCCGCCGCCGCCGAAACCCTTAACCCGTCGGCAATTTCGTAATACTTCATAAAAACTCCTTTTAAAAATTGAATTCAGCCCGCTTTCCGCCGCGAACGCGCCTTGTCCGCAATCTAGTCATTATACCATCATAACCTTGCGTCAGTCAAGCTATTTAACCAAACCATATTTTAACCGCTTTCCGCTCTATTCAAAATCCGCGATACCTTGTTCTTTCTTGCGGCAAATCGCGGCTTTTGATATTGTAATGCCTTTTGTCCAATGTGCCGGCGTATTTTAGCCTTAAACACGGTCGCAAATCGCCGTCTAAAACGTTTGTGTTAACGAACGAAAAGAATTCTAAATTGTCCAATTTTCCTATGAATTTCAACGAGGATACCGAACCGCAATCCGACAGCCTTAGCGCTTCTAAGCCCGTCATATTTTCTATAACCGTTAAATCGCATTTTTTAATGCCCTCCAAGTATAGCTCCTTTAACGACGGACACAAGGCAAGCTCGTCGATGTCCGTCAATTTAGGGCAGTTTCCCAACCAAAGTTTTTTTAGCTTTTTCAATTGCGATATGCCGCTTATACTGCGGAACGAACGCGCGTAGAGCAAATTTATGTTCTCAAGCTCGCGGAATTTTTCAATTCCCGAAAAGTCTCGTATATCGGTCAGTCTTGCGTCGAATTTTTTCAGCCCGGTCGGCGCGCTTATCTTTTCAAACGAAACGCCCTTTGTTTCGTACAAAAACAAATTTTTTAACGCCGTATACCGGTTAATCTCCTCGCCGTCGAATTCCCGGCGGGCAACCTCAAGCTCGTAAACGCCGTTATCCATAAAATTATCTCCTTAACGCGCCGTTTTCTGTATTTTTTTGCGACAGCTTTTGCCTTATTGCGGGTATAACCGTCCTTCGTCGTTAAAAACGGCTCTATATAGGGCAAATATTTCGGAATATAAGCCGCTCCGCTTTGGAACGGCTTTTTATTCATAATGCGACCACATACGAATAACCTTTATTGTGTTTTCTTTTTCAAAAACTTCATAAACTAATCGATGTTGAATATTAATTCTTTTTGAATAAGTGTTTTCTATTCCGGCTAATTTTTCATACGGCGGCATAAACGGGTTGCTTTTTAAGATGTTTATTATTTTTTTTACATTGGCAAACAATGCAGAAAAGCGTTTTACTTTTTGATAGTCTTTTTCCGCTTGTTTTGTATAAACGATTTTATATTTCATTGATTTCTACGCACTCGCTT
The DNA here is from genome assembly GCA_031276725.1 of Clostridiales bacterium. GTDB lineage: Bacteria > Bacillota > Clostridia > Christensenellales > Pumilibacteraceae > RACS-047. Next base: position 21,398 of record JAISMM010000058.1, read on the forward strand.
ATCGGCGTGTTTATACCCTCTATAATTGATTTCCACATACCGGGGATACCCATTAAATAAAGGGTTTCGCTTATTGAGTTGTACTCGTCTTCGCTCATAATTATAGCGTTGCCGGTTTTACCGACAATTTTAGCAATTTCGTTCCTTTCGGTAACGTCTTTTAATAAATCAAAAAATTTGTCGTGTGCTTGTGTTGCGTCAAAGTTTGTCATTTTTATAACCTCCCGATAGTTACATTATACCACATTTTCAGTTTTTGTCAACGATTATTTATATCTTTACTCCCGATTTGAATGTTGCCGCTGTTTATGGGATTGTTAAGGCTGTT
>JAISMM010000081.1 GCA_031276725.1 Clostridiales bacterium
CGTCCTTGCCGGGTATTCCTCTGTCGCCGTGTTCGCCTTTTGCCCCGGTCGGCCCCGTTGCTCCGGTTTCCCCCGTCGCCCCCGTTTCCCCGGTCGGCCCGGTTGCACCTGTTTCACCCGTCGGCCCCGTTGCTCCCGTTTCGCCCGTCGGCCCCGTCGCGCCCGTTTCGCCCGTCGGCCCCGTCGGTCCGGTTATGTATTTGACACAACGGCCGCAGCGGCAACAACGGCATTCGCAGTGCGCGCTACAACACCCGCGGGAGGTTTCCGACGGGCAATTATCACAGTTTCGCAATCGATAATTAAAAAAAATGGGATCCTTGTTCATCGGCGCCGTTTACCGCATAGCTATGCCTTTTATTCCTCCGTATAATCATAGTATGCGACGGAAAAAGCCGTTGCGCCGTTCCCGGTCCTTACGCGCGCGCGATAGGACGGACAATTCCTATAATTCGGCAAAATTTGCCGCCGGGCATATAAATTCGGCGATTCGTCGGGGAGTAAGGGTTGCGCGGAACCGGATTTTATGATATAATGGATATGAAATCTTATAGACGGGAGGCTTTGTTATGACAAATTACGAGATGTTTTTAGACGACGTGATGCCGAAAATCGAAAAGCTGGCGGCGCTTGCAAGGGAAAGCACGATAATAGACAACACGTTCTATTATAAATTCGACGTGAAGCGCGGGTTGCGCGACATTAACGGCAACGGCGTTTTGGCGGGGCTTACGGATATTTCGGACATTCAGGCGTTTTTGCAGGATGCGGACGGCCATTTTATCAAGGACGAAAACGGCGCCAGAATTCCGTGCGCGGGGACTCTGCGCTACCGGGGCTTGAACATTTACGATATAGTGCGGGGCTTTATGAACGAGGGGCGGTTCGGATTCGAGGAGGTTTCGTATTTGCTTTTGTTCGGCAATTTGCCCACAAAAAAACAGCTCGGCCTGTTTACCGAAATTTTGTCGGGTTTTAGAACGCTGCCGATTTCGTTTGTGCGCGACGTTATTATGAAAGCTCCCAGCCAGGATATGATGAACGGCCTTGCCCGCAGCGTGCTGATGCTTTACTCCTATGACGACACACCCGACGATATTTCGATTCCGAACGTTTTGCGCCAATGCTTGCAGCTTATAGCGCAGTTTCCTCTTATCTCGGTCTATACATATCAGGCGTACAAATACTACCACGATTACGACAGCCTTATTATCCACAAGAGCGATCCCGCGCTTTCGACCGCGCAAAATATGCTACATCTGTTGCGCCCCGACAGCAAATACACCGAGGAGGAATCTAAAATTTTAGACCTTATGCTTGTGCTTCACGCCGAGCACGGCGGCGGCAACAACTCGACCTTTACCACCCACGTGGTTTCCTCGTCGGGCTCCGACACCTATTCCGTCGTCGCGGCGGCGCTCGGCTCGCTCAAAGGCCCGCGCCACGGCGGCGCGAATATCAAGGTCGTTCAAATGTTCGAGGATATGAAACGCACCGTAAAAAGCCGCTCGGACGGCGACATACGCGATTACCTCGTTAAGCTGCTCGACAAGGACGCCTTCGACAAAAGCGGACTTATTTACGGAATGGGCCACGCGGTTTACTCGCTCAGCGACCCGCGCGCCGTCATTATGAAGTCGTATATCGAAAAGCTCGCCGAAACTAAGGGCCTGCATGACGACTACGAATTGTACGCAAAAACCGAGCGGCTCGCGCCCGAAATAATAAGCGAAAAACGCGCCATCTTTAAGGGCGTGTCGGCAAACGTGGACTTTTATTCCGGCTTTGTAAACTCCATGCTCGGCATCCCCGTCGAGCTCTTTACCCCGATTTTTGCCATAGCCCGCATAGTCGGCTGGTCCGCCCACCGCATAGAAGAACTATCGAACAACGGCAAAATCATCCGCCCTAGCTACCGCGGCATCTGCGAGCCGAAAGACTACATACCGATCGATAAACGGTAAGCGAATTTACTGATACGGGTTTATTTTATTCAAAAAATCATGTATAGTGTTTTCAGTCGCGCGCTTGTCTCCCGCGCTTTTAGCAAGCGTCATAGAGTATGGGGATTTATAGCGCAATTTATAGTGTTTATTTTCGCTTGTAACAGCTAATCCAAATTGTTCCAATATTTTTATTTGCTTTTCCTCGTTATCCGCTTTTTTTATATCAACCTTTATTTTGTCAAATTTACTTTTCTCATCTTGCGCTTCTCTACTTATAGGATTTTGATTTATTATCGCCGTTAATATTTCGTCCTTTCGACTGCCTTTTAGTGTTTGATTGTTATTCTCTTTCTCTAATATAGACCTTATAACTGCCGAAAATTCGCCGCGATACCATTCCTCAAAGTCGGGTTTTTCCAGCAAGCAAATTCGATTCGTCTTTTTTTCTTTATTGTGCAACAACTCTAATAAATTTGTGTTTTCATTTTCCACAATATACCGAGCATCTTTTTCGGAACGCAATTCACCTTTTAAGCGTTCAATCTCGTTGTCTTTATCTTGAGATTCTTTTTCAAATGCAGCAATTAATGCCTCCGTTTCTCCCTTTTCCTCTTTGGCAATTTGAATTTCTCTTAATATTTGCAAACGATTCCATGTGTATTCATTTTCCGATGTCTTATCTAGCCACCATCTTCGAAGTATATCAAAAACATTCGTTTCCGTTTTTTTATCGTTGTCGTCGAACAAAGGAAGAATCTCATGGTATTTCTCGATGTATGGATAATAAACCCGAATATAGCCGTTAAAAGCGTTCCTTCCTTTTGTTTTTGCTTTTAGCTTATACGATGTTCTTTTTGAATCTTCCGTTACGACACAGGCAAGAGCGGCGCATGTTTGTGCTAGATGAGCCGGATCGACTGCATAATCTCGATCGTCGGACTTGTTTTGCAATTTGCTAATATAAATCATCGGCAAAGCACCTTGTCCGCGTCCGCACATTGTTTCAATTACTTTATTTTGTAATATGTCGCTTGTATCAAAACCTATCGGCTCCCCAAGACTCGTCAAATAGCCCGGTTCTATCGGAAAATCCTTATCGCAAAATAATTTTGCTACAAATTTCGGGATATGCTTTATTATGTCGATCGGCTCCCGATCGACGACCGCATTCAAATTGACGGTCAACAATTTCTTTTCTTGTGACAAAACAAGTATGAAATCGCTCGTCCACTCTTTTTCGTCAAGTCTACCTGCAAATATAACATTCTTACCGTCGCATAATTCAATATTGTTTGTAAAATCGCTTGCGTATTTACGCACAAGTTGTTTTAGGCGTTCGTTATCAAACTCCTTTTTTAGCGGAATATTTACGGTGTAAACAATCATTCGTCATCAAGCTCAACTATACAGTATTTTTTTTGAGAATAATCATAATCGTTTGCAAAGTAACGCGGATCAACTTTTGAAGTTTTATGAACCTGATATCTTTGCCCATTTGCAACAAAAGTCGTTTTATCCTTTTTTTCGGCGTTGGTTTTGATATGAACGATTTGTTTGTTCTCATTCGTATTCTTGCCGTTGCCCGCTAACGGTAAAATATGATCAACGTTACTCCCATAGTCCGGGTTTGTTTTTCCAAAATATTCTTTGAGGATAGTACGCCCCGCAAAATCTTTCGCTTTGGTTTTATTGCCAAACTCTTTTTCCCACATATCCGTTTTTATATCTCCTTTTTCATAAATGTTATATTCGCCGTATTCGTTTTTCCGAACCTGATAATGTGTTCCGTCAATCGAATACGTAATTTTTCCGTCACGTAAATTGCACGCCTCAAAGCTAACAATTTGCAAATTGTTAAGCGTATCCGTGCCGCCTTGATTAAGCGGAAGTATATATTCGGTAGTCCACCCGTATTTTGAGCCGCGCTGATTATACGCCGCTTTTTTAATTTCGCGTCCCGTATAATCTGTGGCGTCCTGAACGCCTACGCCGAATATGCTTGTCCAAAATTCGCTTGCCGTCATTTTTATTCCTTAAAAACCAAAAACGCTCACCCGATTTCGAGAGAGCGCACCTTATAATCAATTTGTTGAGTAGGTTGCATTCTATCGAATACATCGCCCTTACATTCTCTATTATCAATTTTGATAAGCGAGAATCAACTTGTACCACTGTCTATATTCGGCGGTGCGCCTCAATATCAAGTAACTATATTATATATCGAATTTTGTCGATTGTCAATCAAAAATAACAAATAAGACAAAAAAATTTTTGAATTTTACGGCGCGGTAAAAATAATTTACTTGTAATTTTTGATTTCGCGGTCGGTGTCGCGTTTGAGATCTTTTTCGCGGATCGAGTCGCGCTTGTCGTGAAGCTGCTTGCCCTTGGCGAGGGCGATTTCGAGCTTGACGAAGCGGCCGGTCATATAAATTTGAGTGGGGACAAGGGCGTAACCCTTTTGCTTAATCTTGCCGATCAGCTTGTTGATTTGGCTTTTGTTGAGTAGCAGCTTGCGGTTGCGGCGCGGCTCGGGGTTAAAGGACGAGCCTTTGTCGTAAGGAGTGATATGGCAATTTTTTAGCCAGACCTCGCCGCCGTCGATTTGGCAAAAGCTGTCTTTCAGGCTTACGTTGCCGGCCTTTACGGACTTGACCTCGGCGCCCTCTAAGACGACGCCGGCCTCGAACGTTTCCTCGATAAAGTAATCGAAGTAGGCTTTTTTGTTCTTTTCTATAATTTTTGGCATATGCCTGTCTCCTTATTTTCCGACGCAGAATCTTGAAAAAATTCCGTCGATTATATCGGCCGACGCCGTGGCGCCCGTGATTTTGCAAAGCTCCGAATACGCCCGTTCAAGATCGGCCGACACGCAATCGAGGGTGGCCGTTTGCAAAAAAGTCAGGGCGTGTTCGATAAGCGCGTTTGCGGCGGCGGCGGCGGCGTAGTGACGGGCGTTAGTCAACACGGCGCCGCTTGCGGGCGGCTTTGAAACGGCGGCGGCGCAAAGAGCCTTTAACAGCCCGTCGATATTTTCGCCCGTTTTTGCGCTGATTAAAACGCCGTCGTTAAAAACGGGGTTTTTTTGTTCGGCCGCCGAAAGTAAATCGCGCTTGTTATAAACAGTTATAATTTTTTTGTTCCCGGCGGCGGCGGGCGCGGAGCCGTCGAATTTTGCGGACGCGTCTTTTAGCGATATAACTATGTCGGCCCCGCTTACGGCGCGGTTTGCGCGCTCGATCCCCATACGCTCGGTTTCGTCCCCGGCGGCCCGTATTCCGGCGGTATCGGTCAAAACGAATTTGAGTCCGCCGTAGGTAAAGGCTTCCTCGATAGTGTCGCGCGTTGTTCCGGCGGCGGGCGAGACTATCGCGCGGTCGGTTTTTAGAAGCGCGTTCATAAGGCTGGATTTGCCCGTATTGGGACTGCCGGCTATCACCGCCCTGACGCCCTCGCGTATAAGGCGGCCGCTTGAAAACGACGCTATTAAGCCGCCGAGTTTTTTATTTATGCTTGTAAGAACGGCTTTTATATTTTCGGCCGTTTCCTCCTCGATATCCTCCTCGGGGTAATCTATCGCCGCGTTTATAGCCGCCAAAATATCGAGAATCTCTCTTTGCAGAGCGGAGGCCTCGGTCTTGATTTCGCCCCTTAAAGCCGAATACGCCGCGTTTGCCTGCGCCGAGCTTTGCGCTTCGATAAGGTCTATAACCGCCTCGGCCTGCGACAAATCTATTTTGCCGTTCAAAAAAGCCCGCCTTGTAAATTCGCCGTTTTCGGCGGGCCTGCAACCGTTCCCCACGCAGGCGTTCAAAACTTGCGTCTGTATAAAAACGCCGCCGTGGCAATGAATTTCGACGACGTCCTCGCCCGTGTAGCTTGCGGGCGCCTTAAAGTAAATTATTATACAGTCGTCCTTTATGCCGCCGCCGCAAAATTCGCCCCTGTAACAAACGTTCGGCGTTAAATTTTTGCTTTTTACTTTAACGAGCGACAGCGCTATTTTTTTTGCGTCGCCGCCCGACAAACGAATTATCGAAACGGCACCCGTTCCCTCCGGCGTGGATATCGCCGCTATCGTATTTTGACAATCTTTCATAGCGGCTTTATCCTCGGCTTGTTGCCGCCGCGCGGATATTTTTGCGGCGTTTGTTTCGCTTTTTCTATTATGACCAGCTTGCGCCCGAATCCCTCAATTTTAGCATCGGCGACTTCTATTACCACGCCTCCGAGCTCCGTCAGCGCGTTTTGAGCGGCGTCTACTTCCTCCGCCGTTTTGGCTCCCTTATAGGCGACTAACCTTCCCCCGCGTTGTAAAAACGGCAAGGCGTATTCGCACAAAATATTCAGCGGCGCGACGGCGCGGGCTACCACCGTATAAAAACTTTCCCTCTTATCCTTCATATCCTCGGCGCGCGAATGAATAACGGTATAATTCTTTAAGCAAAGTTTTTCGGCGGCATACGTTAAAAAATCGACTTTTTTTTGCGTTCCGTCGACGGCTAAAAAATCGACGTCCTTTTTTAAGATCGCGAGCGGAAGCGACGGAAATCCCGCGCCCGCGCCTATATCGAGACAATTATTTTTTATATAGCTTACTCCCGAAACGGAATCAATAAAATGCTTTAATATAACGTCGTCCCTTTCGGTTATGGCGGTAAGATTAAAGAGCTTACTTTTTTCGGCGAGAACGGCGTACAAAAGCTCGAACCGCTCCGTATCGTCGGCCGAGTACGCTATACTATTGGCGTTGAGATAATTTTCAAGTTTCTTCATAATGTTTGTATTCTTATATATTAAATATAGTAGTTATAGTATATAGGGGCTGTGAAATAGTTAAGTAGTTATTATAACGGCCTAATAATACTAGATATAGTGTAAAACGGCATAAAAGGTTTTGAATTTATCACAAAAGTTATCCACAAAACGGATAAAATATTAAGAATTTTTGCACGGGTAAGGGCATAAATAAGAAAAACGATAAAATATGAGTGTAAAAAACGATAGTTATCCACAAAATTATACACATTGTGCATAACGGTTATAAAGAATTAGACATTTACCTCTATAATTTTGCGTCTTCGCTTACGGGATCCGCGCCGTAGATAATCGATAAAAAGAAATAGAACAGAGTTCCTTTTTTTGCGATAAATACCTTTTCGCCTATTATGTACTCGGTGCGGGCGTAATTGTAGGCTCTTGAATCGGACGAATCGTTGCGGTTGTCGCCCAAAAAGAAAATATGATTTTCCGGCACGGTGTATTCGACGTCGTAAGTGAAAAGGCTTTTATTAAAATCGTCATCCTTCATCGGGCCGTTAATGTAAGGCTCGATAATTTTTTCAAAGTTTCCGGCGGAATTTTTTTTGTAAAAATCGACATATTCGCCTACTTTTACAAACTTAAAAACCTCGCCCTCCGTCGCCGCCGCTCTTTTGATAAGGACTTTTTTGTACTTGTTGCTCCTTTCGTCCAAAATGATTATATCCCCCGATTTTATCCTCGTTTTGTATTGCGAAACTAAAATGACGTCGCCGGTATGAAGAGTCGGCTGCATACTCGAACCGTACACCGTGCAATGCAAAAAAAAGACGACGAACACAAAAAAAATAATCATTGACGAAATAACCGCACAAAAAACGACCGTAACAAAGGGGCTTTCGGCGTCGCCGCGTTCAATAAGAATGTCGAGATTTTTTTTCAAGCCGTCCTCCCGGTTAAATCCACAGCATAGAGTTTATTAAAAATTTTGAGCCGCCCTTGATTTCAAAAATAATGACCTCGTTCCAGCCGTCGGGCGTTCCGAATTGCGAGCGGAAATCGGAATGCGAAAAAGTGAGCTTTTGCCAGTTGTCGCCGGGCGAGAGCTTGCGCTCGCATTCAAAGCGCGTAAAGCCCCTCGACGACGTAACCGAAAAGGTCAGCGATTGTTCGATAAAGCTGTACGCGGTCAATTGCAGCGACAGACCCGGGCCGCCCTTGTATCTTTCGTCGGCGAGCGCGAAGGTCGAAAGGCGGTTGTCGGCCGAGGTTACGCCCAAAATGGCGAACGGCCCCGGCGCGAGCGCAAGCTCCTTGCCCACCCATTCGGTAACGCCGCCGCTTTGGTCGTAGACGAGGCGTTTTTGAACGAGCGGCGACGCCTTGACCCCCAGAGCCGCCGGAATAACCGACAGAACCTCGCTCGAAAGAATTATGCCGCTTTTATAGACGACGTTTACGAACGCGTAAACCGGGAGCGAAGCCGAAAAAACTTCGACGCGCGAAAGGTATTCGTCCGTCCCGACCTTCTCCTTTTGCTGACTGCGCCAATTGCGGTACGCCCCGACGGTTTGCGCGCGGGCGACGAACAGCTCGACGGCGGCGATTTCCTGCCCGGAATCGACGGCGGCGTCGATATACAACGAGCCGTCGCTGCCCCGCGCCTTTACGGTCGGAGCGCCCGGCATAGGAACGCCGTCGAACACGCGCTCAAAAAACAGCGCGGTTTGTTCGATCCGCTCCTCCTCGATTCCGTCCACCGCGCGCGGCGCTATCGAAAGGAACGCCTTACCCGCCGCCGCGCCCGCATACAGCCCGCTCATATAATCGAGCGACGAATTTTGTTCGTTCGAGGGCGTTTGAATAAGAATCGGCGCTTTTAGGTGCGGGCAATAGCCGGCGTTATCGAGCGCGGCCTTATACGAAAGAAAAACGTTGTCGGGGGTTTCGGGCTCGTCGATTATAGTACCCGAATACATAACCGCGCCGCACGAAACGGCGTTTTCGATTATGGCGGTCTTATAGATTTGGTGGCCGCCCTCGCGGCTGCCGAACACCGCGATTTTAGCAAACCCCAGCGATTCGGCAAGGGTTACGCTCCTTAGCGCCACGGTAGTCCACACGTAGCGGCAGGAGCGCTTGACCGATTCGGGAACGGCGCGGACGCAGGCGGGATCGCGGAAATAGTTGGCGTAACCGAGGGAGCGCGGGTAAATAGTAAAGCGTTCGTGCCGATCGGTTTCGCCCGCGTAGTCGGGAACAATAACCGCCAAATTCTTTTTTAAGAACGGCAGCGGATCGAACGACTCCACGCCGTTTTGAACGTCGTCCATAACTACGACGGCGGCGGCCGCGTTTTTTGGCAGATAGAGCTTGGCAAAAATTCGGGTGCAACCGTCCGTTCCCGCCTCTCCGTTATAGTATACGTATTTTTCGACGCAGCCGTATCCCTCGCGCGTCAAAATTTCGCTCGCCGAAAGCGGCAGCTGCTTGCGGTCGTAGTCCCGCCATAATTGTTGAGCCGTTATTACCATACTTGTAAGTAGTATTATACGGCAAAATTCTTATTAAGTCAAACAAAAACGGGGCAACCTCATAAATTCGCTTGCCCCTGCCGCCCACACGCAAATCGGCGCTACGCTTGCGAAAAACTTTGTTTTTCGCGCTTGCTTTTCCCGATTTGGGCGGACTTTTGATAAGGCAAAAAACAAAAAGCGTCGTTTTTGTTTTTTGGTATTTATTTATTAAGAGAGAAACGGACAAATTGAGCAATAAGAAACGGTGCGGTGAAAAAGCGCGCGATAGCGGCAAATGCGGAACTCCGCCTTGCTTGCGTACGCCAAGTACGCGCGCGGCGGCGAAAACCGCGCCTTTACCGCTCCGCCGCACTTTTTGACCGCCCCTTAACCTTTGCGGGGTTAGCCGCCCTGCCGCCCACACGCAAATCGGCGCTACGCTTGCGAAAAACTTTGTTTTCCGCGCTTGCTTTTCCCGATTTGGGCGGACTTTTGATAAGGCAAAAAACAAAAAGCGTCGTTTTTGTTTTTTGGTCTTTATTTATTAAGAGAGAAACGGACAAATTGAGCAATAAGAAACGGGACGGTGAAAAAGCGCGTGATAGCGGCAAAATCGGGTTCCCGCCATAGAACGCTCCGAACGAGTTTAGGCGGGATTAAGGCAAATTTCAATAGATAGTTTTAGTCGGACGGGCGGGGCGCTCAAAAACCCGTCAGAGCGGCGGCAGGCGCGGGTTTTGACCGCCCAGCTTTTCAAATGGGGAATTTTTATTGAGCGGGCAAACCGGGCAAAAAGGGTGTCAGAGCGGCAAAATCGGGTTCCCGCCGTCGCGCGCGTACTTTTGGGTACGTAAGCAAGGCGGGGTTCCGATTTTGTTCGCTATCACACCCTTTTTCACCGGTTTGCCTATTCGTTGCGGAGAGCCTCGACCGGATCCTTCTTCGCCGCAATCCGCGAGGGGATAAGCCCGGCGACAAAGGTTAGCAGGGTGCTTATGGCGATGAGCGCGAGGGCGCCGAGCCAAGGCAGAACCGCGAGGCCGCGAATGTTGGTGAGGGCGGCTATGACGAGGTTTATCGGTATTATCAGGAGCAGGGTTACGATTATGCCCATTACTCCGGCGGCAAGACCGATGATGAGCGTTTCGGCGGTGAACACGCGCGAAACGTCGCGTTTCGAGGCTCCGACGGCGCGGAGTATGCCGATTTCCTTTATGCGTTCCAGAACCGAAATGTAGGTTATAATGCCGATCATTATGGACGAAACGACGAGCGACACCGACACGAACCCGATAAGCACATAGGTTATGGCGTTAATGATTGTGCTGATCGAACTCATCATAAGCCCGATGAAATCGGTATAAGAAATCACATTTTCCGGATGTCCATCGGCCTCCATTGAGGCGTTATACTCTTTGATAAAATTTATAATCGCGTCTTTTGATTCAAAATTTTTGGGATAAAAACTTATTGAAGTGGGATTGTTTATGTCCGCCGTTCCGAATGCGGACATATTTTTATCATAACTGTTCAACATAGATTTGAACATATTTTTTTTATCACTGTCGCTTAAACCTGCCCAGTAACCGCTGTATGTGGCTTGATCCGACGACGGAAGCGTAAGTAGGTAAGATTGGAAAACTGCTTCTATTTCCGGCATAGTCATAGAATCGATATCCATAAACGGTAAACCCGACAATATATCGGTGTTAGGGGTTGCCTTTTGCGCGGTAACAACGGGCGCGGCGTCGGCTTGGGCGATCATATATTCGGTTAACGCCTTTGTATAACCGATAGTAGTGTTAATCGAGGATGCCGTCGCGGTTTCTTTCGGTTTGATAATTCCCGAAATTTTTACGGATAACGAGTCATCGACAATGTTTTTTAATGCGGGTTTTTTGTTCATCGGTTCGTATTCGCGGATATCGCTCCACGTGTTGCCGGATTGAACGTAATATTGATACGGAAGAACAAGATTAAAAACTTGATTGCGAATTTCGGAATAGGTATAAGAAGTTTTTCCTAAATCTACATCTGGAAACTTATCGGGGTTTTTTATATGATTTAATTTTTGAGTAAGTAGTTCCGGATCCTTAAAACCTAAAACGAATAAAAGATAGTCGTCGATTTCATGCTGTTTGTCCATAACAAAAACAACCTCGTCGTGGCGCGACGGCCATGAACCGTCGACGAGATCGTATTGGGATTCGAGCAGAGTTTGATTATCTAACATTTCACTCCATTCGCGGATTGTCATATCTCCCATATTAAAGCCCGCCGCGAGATCGCCTAGTACTTTGTCGAATAAATCGTTAGGGTTAACTTGAGTGGGGGTACCGTTCGTATCGCGCAATCCCGTTGAGGGGTCGGGAATATAAGCGTAAACGTCGAGAGGCAGACCGTATCCGTATTGTATCGCGTTGACATTCTGTTTAATTGTTTCGTCCGCTTCAATTTTTGCCTTGAAAGCGCCGAGATTATTCGACGACATTTTTTTTGAAAAGGATTCAAACATTCCGACCATTAAATCGTTTGAATAAACTTTGTCTAAGTCGTGGGTTGTTGTGTCGGGGTTGTTATTCATAAACACTTCGAGCATTCCCGTTAAGTCGATTGACGTGCGTTCAACGGTGAGCGGATACGTCGATAGCGTGTCCTCCTGCACCTTGTCGATATAGCCCTGAAAGCCCGCCGACATAGCCAAAATTATGGCGATTCCGATTATGCCGATACTGCCCGCGAACGACACCAAGAGCGTCCGCGTTTTTTTGGTTAAAAGATTTTTAAGGCTCAACGACAGCGCCGTCCAAAACGACATAGACGTTTTGTTGCGCTTTGCCGCCGCTTTTACGGACGGCCGTTTTGCGCCGTCGGCGGCGTCGGCAAAATCGGCGGCGGCCGCGTTTGCCGTCGCGGCTTTTTCGCGCAAAGCGGCTTTTTCGGCGGCGTCGTCCTCGTCGGTGAAAGGGTTCGAGTCGTCGGTAATCGCGCCGTCCAAAAGTTTTATAATGCGCGTCGAATACTTTTCGGCAAGCTCGGGGTTGTGCGTAACCATTATAATAAGGCGGTCGTTAGAAATCTCTTTAAGAAGATCCATTATTTGATCGCTCGTCTTTGTGTCGAGCGCGCCCGTCGGCTCGTCCGCCAAAAGAATTTCGGGGTCGTTTATAAGGGCGCGGGCGATCGCCACGCGTTGCATTTGACCGCCCGACAGCTGATTCGGACGCGATCGCAGCTTGTCGGAAAGTCCGACCTTATGTAAAACCTCCGTAGCGCGGCGGCGGCGTTCCGCCTTACCCACGCCCGCGAGGGTTAAAGCAAGCTCGACGTTTTCTAAAACCGTTTGGTGCGGTATCAGATTGTAGCTTTGAAAGACGAAGCCCACCGAATGGTTGCGGTAGGTGTCCCAGTCGCGGTCCTTGTATTCCTTTGTGCTCACGCCGTTTATAACAAGGTCGCCCTCCGTGTAGCGGTCAAGTCCGCCGATGATATTTAGCATCGTCGTTTTGCCGCAGCCGCTCGGCCCGAGCGTAGACACAAATTCCGATTTGCGGAATTTAATGTCGACGCCTTTAAGCGCGTGAACGGGATCCTCGCCCGTTTCGTAGATTTTGGTAATTCCTTTAAGTTCCAGCATAGCAAGCTCCTTTAATTTTTTTAGCAAGTAAAATTATGCTTACCCGTTAAGTATATTCCTAAAAAAGAAAAAAGTCAATTAATCGCGAATTAAAATATGGTGAATATTGTGTGTGGAATTCTTGAAAACAATTATTTCTTACTAACCGTTGACTTTTAATTCCCGAATTGCTATAATTAAGTTATGGAAGAAAGCACGGTCGAAATCGCGGAAAAGCCCGCCGAAAAAAAAGTTAAAAAGGAACGCGTTTGGGAAATAGATTTTTTGCGGGGCGTTTGTATTTTGCTTATGGTCGCCGATCATATAATGTTCGACCTGTGGCAGTTTCCCTATTGGGTCGCGAACTTCGACGGGGTTAACAACGCGTTCTTTAATAAGGCGGCGGCGTTCGCCGAAAACTATTGGGAATGGGGCGTGCGGGAGGCGGTGCGGCTTGTAGTCGTCTTTATTTTTTTAACGCTGTCGGGCATAAGCTGTTCGCTGTCAAGGTCGAACGATAAGCGCCTTATTAAGCTCGCGGCGGCGGCGCTTCTGCTGTCGGTCGTTACGCTATCCGCCGATGCGGTTATGAATCTCGGCGTTTCGATCGTGTGGGGAATACTGCATATTATGGCGTTTTCGCTGCTCGTTTATGTGCTGCTAAAAAAAGTATTCCCGAATAAATATCTGTATTTGGGGATCGGGGCCGCGCTTATCGCCGTCGGTCTTACGCCGCCGTTTACGGCCGCGCCGTACTCGTACGACATTACCTTTAAGAGCTTTTTCGAGGCGGTTTTGGGCACGCTGTACTTGGGCGCGGACAGCTACGGAATCGCCCCCTACACGGGAATTTTTTTGGTCGGCGCGTACCTCGGCGAGGCGTTCTATTCCGGCAAAAAATCGTTGCTGCCCGCCCTCGGCGGCAAGTGGTCTAAGCCCGTCGAGTTCGTGGGCCGCAACACCATATGGGTCTATTTGGGGCATCAGGTGCTCGTGTTTACGTTGGTAATGGCAATCGGCTTAATGTGCGGCTACAAGATAGAGCTATAATTTTTTGACAAAGGAAAACTCCGAATAAGCGGGGCGGCTTAAAGCCGACTAAGCTTGTCCGGAGTTTTTAAAGGAAAGACTATGAAAAAAGATACAAGTTTATACGGAGCGTTCGCGGCGGGAACCGAAAAAACCGAGCCGTCGTTGCCCTGTATACTCTATATGAATAAGGCGATACCCTACGGCAAGGTCAAGGCGCGGATACGCCGAACGGCGGCCGCGCTGACGGCGTTCGGCATAAAGGCGGGCGACGTCGTTATGTCGGCGCTCCCGAACATTCCGCAGGCTATGTACGTACTCTACGCCGCGAGCGCCGTCGGCGCGGTCATATACCCGGTTCACCCCGTAACGGGCGCGGAGGCGTTGGGCGCGATGATACAAAAAACGCGCGCCAAAATTCTGTTCGCGCCGGACGTTTTTTGCGCGGCTTACGCGGAAGCTTGCGAACGGGCGGGCGCGGCAATTATTTCGTGCCGGCCGACCTTCGACGCGGGCGCGGCGGTAAAAATCGGCTACCGCCTTACCGCAAAAATACCCGGATGCTCCGCTATAAAATTTACCGAATTTCTTAAAAGGGGACGCGGACGCGCGGCGGCGTACGCCGAAACCGATCCGCGCGCTACGGCGGTTTTACTCAACAGCGGCGGTACGGGCGGCGAGCCGAAAACCGTCGAGCTGTCCGCCTACGCCCTGAACGCGCTGTGCGACAACGGACTGTCGATTTTGGGCGCCGATAACGTCGGGAACAAATATATGCTGTCGGTACTGCCGTTCTTTCACGGGTTCGGGCTGTGTATGGGACTGCACGCTATGGCGTGCCACGGCGGCTGCAACGTGTTCGTGCCGCGCTTCAAGCGCAAGCCCGTCATAGACTATATCAAGAAAGGCAAAATCAATTTTATGATAGGCGTCCCCGCGCTCTACAACGCGCTTTTGTCGCACCCCGAATTCAAAGGCGAAAAGCTCAAAAATATCGAGGCGGCGTTTATCGGCGGCGACTTCGTTCCGCAAACCGTGATCGAGGCGTTCGACGAACGGATGCTTGAAAGCGGCTCGCGGGCAAGACTTTTCGAGGGCTACGGGCTTACCGAAACGGTTACCGTCGCCTGCGTCAACACGCACGCGCGCAACAAGCCGAATACCGTGGGCGCGCCTCTTAACGGCGTGGAAATATCGGCGATCGACGGCGAACTTGTCGTTCGCGGTGAAACGCTGATGAACGGCTACTACGGCGATCCCGACGCGACCGCCGCCGCATTCGTTACGGACGCCGAGGGCAAGCGGTGGTTACGGAGCGGCGACTGCGGCTTTGTCGACGGCGACGGTTTCGTCCGCTTTAAGCAGCGCATAAAGCGGATAATCAAGGTGTCGGGCGCGACGGTGTTCCCCTCCGAAATCGAACAGCTCGCCTCGCGCGAGAGCGGCGTTACGAACGTTTGCGCGTTCGGCGTTCCCGACGGACGGAGGGGCGACAAGGTTGTACTCGCCGTCGAAAGCTCCGTCCCCGATACCGCCGGGCTTATCTCGCGCCTGCGCGAACGGCTCGACGCGAATCTGTCGGTCGACAGCCGCCCGCGCGAAATTTTTGTAACGGCAAGGCTTCCGCTAACAAAGGTCGGCAAGGCTGACGTCGACGCGCTAAAAAAAATTTGTTCCGAAAATAAATTGACAGAAACGCGGTAAAGAGTTATAATAGATAGCGTTACGCCGTCCGTCTTTTGCGCCTATAGTGTAACGGATAACACTTTGGTCTTCGGAACCAACATTGAGGGTTCGAATCCTTCTGGGCGCGCCACCGTTCCCCGCTTGTCGATAAGCGGGGAATTTTGTTTTAACTAATTTATAGATTCCCGGATAGCCCGGATTGTTTCGCCGTTCAAATTTTCAAAAACCGTATTTTCGGATACCCGTAGCAAAACGCCGTATTCGCTCTTTACCGCCGCCGCGCTAAAAAGTCAACAAAAAACGTCGGTTAAGCGGCTTGTCCGGATAAGGCGCTTATCGGGGACGTTTTGACAAACGACAAAATTGTTATACAATAATTCGCTTTTATAACGCGGAGCGGAACCGTCAAACAAAAGAGAAACTACGCTGCCGCATTATCGCGTTTGAACGACCGAAAAAACCTGCAAAAATTTCGTCCGCAAAATATACGGTTATTATATAACAACATTACGCGCAAGCGTTAAAAAGTCAAAATACAAACGTTCCCCGCAAAACAACCGCCGAAAATTACGGACAAGTTTAGTCGGGTTTAAGGCGCGACTTTTTGCTATAAAAGATAAACCTTTTGCCGGCGGCTTTTCGCGCCTCCTGCAAGCGCTCATCGTCGACTGATCGCCTTATTTTTTGCCGATAGCGCCGCTATTGCCAAAAAAATAAGGCAAGCCCTATCTAAAAAATCCCCTGTCTTAACCCACTCCGTTTGTCCGGAGTTTTCCGCCGTGATACCGTGTCAAATTCGACTGCCCGCATTTTACGCCGAATAGCACGCCGAATAGAAAATGTCCCGCGGGCATATTCTGTCGACGCCGTCGCGGCAAAGCGTCGTAACGGACAAACGCCGCCAAACCTTGTGTGTTTCACGTGAAACAACGCGGTATGCGGCGCGGCGACAATAAAGTCTTATGCGGCAATCGGTGTTTCACGTGAAACATTTTGCACAAGCCGCCGCGCTTGTCCGGGGTTTTCAACAACGCGGACGCAAACAAAAAGCCCGCTAATACGCGGACTTTTTAGAGGGTCTTTTTGCATCGTCGCGGCAAGGCGTCCTTATTCCTTCGGTTGTTTTTCCAGCGTCGCGATAAGCTCGACAAGTCTGTCTAAATCGTCGCGGCTGTAATAGTCAATGTATATGCGTCCGCGATTGTCGCTCCCCAACGCCGAAACCTTCGTGGCGAAAGTCCTTTGCATACGCTCTATAAGGTCTTTCAGCTCGATACTCTGCCGCACAACGGGCTTTTCTTTCTTTGGCGCGAGGAACGCCTTCACCGTCTTTTCAAAGTCGCGCACCGAAACCTTATTGTCCACGCCGCTCATCGCAAGCGTCAATTGGCTTTCGGCGTTGTCCACCACGACCAAACAACGGGCGTGGCCCGCCGACAGACGGCCGGACGCGATAAGGTCTATAACGGGAGCCGAAAGAGTGAGCAGCCGCAACGTGTTCGCGACGGCGGGACGGCTCTTTCCTACGCGGTCGGCGACCTCCTCCTGCGTATATTTATATTCGTCCATCAATTGCTTGATCGCCGTCGCCGTTTCGATAGGGTTCAAGTCCTCGCGTTGCAGGTTTTCTATCAGCGAGATTTCCTTGACCTGTTGCGGCGTGTAGTCGCGCACTATCGCCGGAATCGTCTGCAAGCCCGCCTTTTTGCAGGCGCGCCATCGGCGTTCGCCCGCGATAATCATATAACGCCCGCCGTCGCTCTTAACGACGATAATCGGCGAAATCACGCCGTGAACGCGAATGCTGTTGACCAGCTCGTTCATCGCGGCCTCGTCGAAAGCCTTTCGCGGCTGATTGACGTTTGGATCGATCGACGAAACCGGAATTTCCGCCGTCGGGTGCTTCGCGCCGCCCGAACGCTCGCCGTCGTTTGCTTCCGCGGATTCCAAAGCGTCGGCAAAGGAATTTTCGTATTCCGCGCCCGCACCCGCAAGCAACGCGCTTAAACCCTTGCCCAGTCCTTTTTTCATAGCCATAATTTTTTCCTCGTCTGAAATTAGTCTACAATATTATACACCAAAAAAGAGGATAGGTCAACGAAAAAAATGCCAAAATCAAAAACACTCCGCGTCAAAAAGACTATTTTTTGCGTCGGAAAAGTCCGCGACAAGTCCACAAACTGTAATATCACAACTATATTTTATCTTATCCGCATAAATTCCGCCGTTTGCCGAATCCGCCGCAACACACCCTAAAAACAAATTGTTAAACAACAACAAAATTTTCCTTCAACAAATTGCCGTCAATTTCTTGACAAAAACCGCAGCAACTTATATAATGTAATGACCGACTATCGTATCGGCTTTTCCGAGGTGTAGCGCAGCTTGGTAGCGCACTTGGTTAGGGACCAAGGGGCCGTGGGTTCAAATCCCGTCACCTCGACCATGTAAGTCGGAACAAGGGCCGCAACAAAAACGACGTAACAAATTTTCCGTTACGCCGTTTTTTCTTGCGGCAGGAGAGTGTGTCGGCAGCCGCTAATAAATACTCTCTATATGTATGGAAGGACCGGGATTGGTTGCATCGCACTCAAAATAACTTATGGTGAACAGACCGCTTTCCGTATCGTGTGTGAATAAAGAATCTTGATTTTTTAGATCCACGAGGAATTCTATGCCCACCAGCCCCTCGCCGTCAGTTGTATAGAATAGAAAAATTTTATTACTGTCAGGAAAATAATGCCGATATAGATATTTCGGTTCCCCTTTCTCAAACTCATATATGTAAAAACTAAACGATTCATTCGGATTCAAGGTAATCTCGTTTATCTTAACCAAATTCGAATCACAAAAACCGATATCGGTCAGTTCGGAAATTAGCACAATAACTATGGGTTGCAGTTCGGGTTTTTGTTCCTCGGGGTCTTCCTCATCGCCCGAGCCGCCCTCGGAGTTGCCCGTATCATCGGGGTTGCCCGTATCATCGGGGTTGCCCGTATCATCGGGGTTGCCCGTATCATCGGGGTTGCCCGTATCATC
>JAISMM010000037.1 GCA_031276725.1 Clostridiales bacterium
ACTTTGCCGCCGTCAAAAACGCCCAAAGCGACGCCGACCCCAAAATCTCCGCCGCCTTCTCCGCCGCCGCCGCCGCCCTCACCGCCAAAACCGCCGCTATCGAGGCGCACCGGGCATTAACCGAAAAGCATTCGGCGGTATAAATTCAAAGAACGGAGTGATTAGTAACGACACGCTAAAAAAACCCAAGGTAGCGTTTTTGTTCGTCGAGGCGGGAATGGGTCATATAATGCCGATGAGGGCCGTGTGCGACGCTTTTGAATCTAAGTACGGGGATAGGGTCGAGGTTATAAGGACGGATTTTTTTCGGGACGCGGGCGATCCGGATATGAAGTTTGTCGAGGACGAGCTTGTTAAAGAGGTTAAACGCCACAACAAAAACAGGTTTAACGGGTTCATACAATTTTTAGGGCTTAGGCTGTTCGGTTCGCGCCTTTCTATGAAGTGTTTGCACGAGCTGCGGTATAAACGCGGCTTTTTGCCGTCGCTGAAATACCTTGAAAAGCTCGACGCGGATATCGTGTTTAACACGCATTTTTCCACGCTGTATTACGCCGTGCGGGCAAGAAAAAGAGGTCTTATAAACTCCAAAATAATCACGTATTGTCCCGATCCCGTCGTCGGCTTGCAGTGGATCGGCGGCGGCGACCTGATTGCGCTTTCGAGCGGCGAGGGAGCGCGCAAGGCCGTCAAAAGCGGGCGGTTTTGCGGGGAAAACGTAATCGATACGCCGTTTTTAATCCGCAAGGAGGTAGAACTGTACGATAAGGGCAAGGCTCATTACCGCCGCTTGCTAGACATACCGGAGGATCGGTTTACTATTTTAGCCGCCGACGGCGCTTACGGCGCGGGGAGGCTGAAAAAGACGGTATACGGACTTCTTAAAGCAAAATCTAAAATAACCGTAATGGCCGTGTGCGGCAAAAACGAGAGTCTGCATAAAGAATTTCTTAAAATCGCGCCGCCGGACAATATAACGTTTAGGCCCTACGGCTTTACGGATAAGACGCTTGCGCTCGCCGCCGCCTGCGATCTGTTTATGGGTAAGGCGGGCGCGAGCAATTTGGCGGAGCCGTCGTATTTCGGCGCGCCGTCGATCGTAACGTTCACGGCCACGCCGATAGAAAAATGGATATGCCGCAACTTTGTCAAAAGCGGCCGCGCGTTAAAGATAACGAATATCAATAAGGCCGTAAAAACGGCGCTGGAATTCGCGAATAATCCCGCTCTTATGCGTAAGTACGGGCAAGCGGCAAAAGCGTCCTCCCGCTCCGACGGCGCGGATATTTTAGCCGATATTATTTGGGAAAGTTTAAGCGGAGGCCGCCATATATGATTATCTGATAGTCGGAGCGGGGTTTTACGGCGGCGTATTCGCGGCAGAAGCGGTAAAGACGGGCAATATGCGCGGGCTTGAATACGCTATGCGCCCGCTCTTGACGGTTATTTGAAACGCCGTAAAACTTTACAGGGCGAGCGGCGGGGCAATATTGCCCCTTTAATCGCTTTACTTTACACAAAATATATGCTACAATAACCATAGAAACACCCTCGCAACATCGGGCGGCTTTAAGACGCGCCTTAAAGCCGCCCCAAACTTGTTCGGGGGTTCCCTAGGAGGGTTTATATGGTTTCAGCCCTGTTTAACGGCAAAATCGACGCTTACGTAATATTGAGTCCGGTCAACCGTTTTTACTTTACAAATTTTGAATCGAGCTTCGGCGCGGTCGTCCTGACGCCGTTCGACAGGCTGTTTTTTACCGACCCGCGCTACGAGGGAGCGGCGGCGTCGGCGCTTACCGGCTTTAAGATAATGCGCACGACGGGCGGCGACCTGTACAAGGATATAGCGGCGGAGCTTAGCCGCCTAAAAATCAAGTCCGTGGGCTACGAGGACAATTTTATAACCGTAAGCGCGTTCAAGGCGTTCAAGGCCGCGTTCGCCGACTACAAGCAAACGGCGGCGTCGGCGCAGATAGACGCGTTAAGGCTTGTTAAATCCACGGCCGAAATCGCGAATATCGCGGAGGCGCAAAGGGCGGCGGAGCGCGCGCTAAAAAAGGTGTTGCCGCTCTTAAAGCCGGGCATAACCGAGCGCGAGCTTTCCGCCGAGCTTACGTTCGAGGCGCTTACCGAGGGCGCCGAAAAAACGGCGTTTGATACGATTGTGGCGTTCGGCGAAAATTCCGCCGTGCCGCACCACGCCCCTACGAACCGCAAATTCGAGAAAAACGACATAGTCCTTATCGACTTCGGCGCAAAGTATAACGGCTACTGTTCCGATATGACGCGCACGTTTTGCCTTAACGCCGACGCGCTGCCGCCCGAGCTTACGCTCGTTCACAATATCGTTTCGCAGGCGCAGGATTACGCCCTAAAAAATATCAAGGCGGGGATGACGTCGCGCGAGGCGGACTCGTTAGCCCGCGAATATATCCGGGCGAACGGCTACGAGCACGCCTTTACGCATTCGCTCGGCCACGGCGTAGGGCTCCAAATTCACGAGGCGCCGCGCATCGCCGAAAACGGTACGGACTTACTTCTCGACGGTATGGTCGTAACGGTCGAGCCGGGCATCTACGTCGAGGGACTCGGCGGCGTGCGAATCGAGGACACCGTCGTAATTCGCGACGGCGGCATTGAGAATCTGACAAATTTTGACAAAAATTTAGAATTATAGGAGGATATTTTTATATGTTAACCGCGGGAGATTTTCGCAAGGGCATTACGATCGAGATGGACGGCAAGGTCTACGTCATAGTGGAGTTTCAGCACGTCAAGCCGGGCAAGGGCGCGGCGTTCGTTCGCGCCAAGATTAAAAACGTCGTTACGGGTCAGGTACTCGAACAGACGTTCAACCCGTCCTCGAAGTACGAAAACGCGCACATAGAGCGCCGCGAGATGCAGTACTCGTACAACGACGGCGGACTCTACTATTTTATGGATTTAGAAACCTACGAAATGTTGCCCCTAAACCGCGACGTCGTCGCCGAGGCGATGAAGTACGTCAAGGAAGAAATGACCGTGACCGTGCAGTCGTATAAGGGCGCGGCGTTTTCGGTCGAGCCGCCGAACTTTGTCGAACTTGTCGTCGCCGAAACCGAACCGGGCGTTCAGGGCGACACCTCTAAGGCGGGCAACAAACCCGCCAAGCTCGAAACGGGTACGAATATCAATGTGCCGCTTTTCGTCAACACGGGCGACAAAATCCGCGTCGACACCCGCACGGGAACGTATATGGAGCGCGTCAAGTGAGCGTAAGGAATCTTGACAAGCTGTCGGAGCGGGCGCGGTCGGTCTTGACCACGCTTTGCAGCAATTACCGCGAGCGTATGCTCGTCCGCGCGAATTTTCGCTGTTCCGTCTATTACGGCGCCGACAAATTCCAAAAGGAGATCGAACGGTCGCTAAAAGCCATTAAGCGCGCCGGTTTTATAACGTCGTACCGTTTCGCCGACGCCGAAACCGACCCCGACACGGACTTGTGCTATTTTGACGTCTACGCCGATATGAATATGAGCGTAGAGGAAATGGCCGAGGTTTGCGTCAACTCGCAAACGGTTTTTCGCCAAAGCTAGCGCCGCGAAATACTGCGAAACACTGCCGAAAACTGTCGAAAATCGCAGCAAAACACCGCAAAACACTGCGGAATATTCGACAGAAGGAGTAAATTACTATGAAAAACCTCAAAAAAACGCTTTTATTCTTGATTTTGACCGCTCTGTCGTTAAGCTTGTTTACGGCTTGCGACGGTTTGTTCGGCAACAAAAAAAGCTCGCCCGGCGACGGTTTGTTAACCGGCAAAAAGCCGCCGCCCGACATCAGCCTGACAAAATCGTCGTTTGCAATCGCCGTAAATTATTATAACGTCGAGCCGCACTATTCTTTGTCGTGGTATGTAACGGGCGGCGACGCATATTATACGGTCGAGCTTGCCGACGGCGTAAAGTATGAAAATTACGAGCAAAATTCGCTCACGCTTGACCCAGATATTTTTGCGCCCGACGTCGTTCACACCGTAAAGGTTACCGCCCATAACGCCGATCCGAGGGGCAACACGACCGAGCCGGTCGAGGTTAAGTTTAAGGGGACACGGCTTGCCGCGCCGATTAACTTCCGTATGGGTGTTGAGGGTTTGAGATGGCATGTCGTTGATCCGTCGGATTCGGATTGGTTTGTTTATGAATATAATGGTATAACGCCAGACAACGGCGGACAAAAAATATATACCGGTGAAAAATTTATTGGAACAGCAACAGAAACGGCTGTTTATGAGGAAAATATAAAACTGGATATGAAGTACGCCGGAATGGACGGGCTTTATGAAGTGCGGATATATAGGGAACTGGCATACGGCACAACATTTGAGTTTGCGGAATCGACGGAAGTTTTAGAGTTCGATTATCCGTCGGAATATTCTAATACCGACGTTAAAGTTTGGGCGGCAAACATATCAAATCCTACTAATGTGCGTTGGGCGGACGATTTATCAACGGACGCGACGGTTTGTTGGGATTCCGACAGTTCATCGTATGGTTACAACTTATTGGTTTACGGGAACGACATTCAACCTGTATACTCAACTTTCAAAGGTGCGGGAGCAACTTCCGGAACTATTGCTATTCAATCGCTTCAGACAGGGAATTATAGCATTGGCGTTCAATCTTTTTCTAACGATATTGATCAGTTGAATCTTGGTGCGTTTTATGCATACCGATTTTATATCTCGCAGCCGATTAATCCGGATGATCGAATTCCGTTGTCCGTTAACCGTGTAATCTTGGAAACGCCGAAAAACTTGCGTATTGACGGCGAAAAAATAGTTTGGGACGCGGTAGATAATGTTAATAGATATGGAATCGGAATGTTTAATTTAGATACTGAAAACAATTTTTATCATCATGCCGAAAGCACGGAATTGGCATTCAGCGACTTGGAATTGGCATTCAGCGACTTTTATGTTAAATATAACGGAAATATAAACGATATTTTTGATATTAGAGTTCGCGCCGACAATTATTCGTTTGAACTTAATTCATTCGAAAATAATCGACCGGAATTTGTGAGTTACCATAGTTCCATGTACGGCGAGCCGACCGAAGCGTCAAGAATTCGATTAAAATCTATCGCCGTCGCGCAACATATAGCGGTTGATTTGGATGATTCGCGGGTTACTTGGGACGCCGTGGATGCGGCAAGCAAATATGAAACAACCTATTATTATGCAGAGGGCGGCGGACACGGGAGTCTTAATATTACCAACACATACGACATATTTAGCGAGGGTACTAAAAACGGAATCCTTGACGGCTCGATAATTAGAATTGTCGTCATGGCAAAACCCGAATATTCCTTAACGGCGGGCGACGACGGAATTCCCGTCCTTTCAGTCGCCTCGATTGCCGAATATCTTATCCCGTCCCCGCCGCAGTAATTTTTATGCATTCGGCGTGTTCCCAAAATTCCCCTCCGGGGAGGGGTGCCGCCTTTGGCGGCGGGGTGGTTGCCTGCTTGCCGCACTCGATATGTCCCCCAAATTCCCCTCCGCAGAGGGGATTGTCAACAAGGTATTGATTGGAGTAAATAGGTTTTGTGGATAAAAAGAAGCAAGGATAGGTACAGCATCTCGTAAGTTTTGGAATAGCGTTTAGTTTTGCGGTTGAACCTTGCCAGATTGTCGCGTATACTGCTGTTTGAGCTTTCAATCAAATGCGTTTGACTTTTTGTTACGCTATACGGTTCCGTAACCCCAATCTCTTTGAACGCCACTCCGTAGCAACTGTTAGCATCGGAATACAGGTGTTCTATGTTCGGTCTTAACCGTTTTACTGCCCAATATATCTCTTTGGCGGCTTGTAAGCCGTATCCGATTACAAAACATATCACCTTCTTACTGTTGCGCGAGTATGCCGTCCATACCGGCACTTTCATCGGTTTTTTTTAATTTGCGTGTATATTTCGTCCAATTCTATTATATCCGGCTCCGTCGACATATCAGATTCCATTATTTTCCTGTTCTTTGCCACCCATTGCCCTTTCCGCTTCACCCAAGTCAATACCGTTTGTCGACTGACTCCCGTGAGCAACGCCGTTTTCCTTATGCCGACGTTATTTAGGTACATTTGTAACACTTTTTGCTTCGACGCTTCGCTAAATCTTTCGTCGCGTATCGAAAAAGTCCGACAGCTATCATCGCATATATAGCGTTGAATACCATCGCTTTTTCCGTTCTTTTTTGTATTTGTTCCGTGGCAATGTTTGCATTCCGTTCCCATATCGCACCTTCCTTTATTTCGATTCTACTGCTCTTTATTATACATCGCTTTTTTTACTTTGTCAACATATTTATGACAATGCCCTCCGAGGAGGGGTGGCGCGTTAGCGCCGGGGTGGTAAGGGTTTTACCGCTACCGCGCCTATAAGCGACCTACAAAAACAGTCAACCACCCCGTCGGCATTCGCCGCCACCCCTCCATAGAGGGGAATTTTAGAGATATGCCGCCGGGTGCGGACTAACGGTAGGCGGTGGAATTCAAGGGATATTCCGATAGCGTCCGATAAGCCGTATAGCTAAAAATTCCCCGCCCGCCGTACTTGGTATATTCCCCAAAAATTCCCCTCCGAGGAGGGGTGGCGCGTTAGCGCCGGGGTGGTAAGGGTTTTACCGCTACCGCGCCTATAAGCGACCTATAAAAACAGTCAACCACCCCGTCGGCATTCGCCGCCACCCCTCTATGGAGTGCCTCGCCCGTGTATACGGGCTCCGCTCCGGTGGGTGCTCGCCCTACAAACGGCTTCGCCGTTTGACGGCTCGGTTTGTGGCACCGTTGGTGCCGGGGTGGTTCAATTATTAAGGTTGACCTAATAAAAGATTGCGCTTTAATATACGGTTTTGTCAAGCGGCGGTCAACTATCGATATTTTACCCGCCCGATATTTTGGTAGGGAAAGTAGGGATTTCCCTACTTTCCCTACCAAAATAATACTCATAGTATACATTTTGAAAACCGCCGCTACTTGCCGCGCAGGGTTTTTGGTGGACAAAGTGTCATAATAAAGCGCAAACATTAATAGTATAATATTATGATTTGCCAAAGCCTTATTAATATTCTGCCGACGGGGATCGCGACGGTTATTTCAAAGCGGTTGAACGCCGAAAGGGTGTACGAGCTGCGGTTAAGGGCGAACAGACCCGTTATGATTAATTACGGCGGCGCGTTCTATTATTTGACGCCGGGGGGCTTGCGCGATTCGGCGGTCGGA
Organism: Clostridiales bacterium; assembly: GCA_031276725.1. GTDB lineage: Bacteria > Bacillota > Clostridia > Christensenellales > Pumilibacteraceae > RACS-047. The sequence continues at coordinate 7,263 of JAISMM010000037.1, forward strand.
GGCTTTACCGTCGACGGCAACGAAATCGGGCAAATCGTGATAAAAGCGAGCGAATATTCGCTTTACGCATTTAACGACCGCATTTGCGGCGGTTTTTTGACGTTGAAGGGGGGAGTGCGGTTGGGGCTTTGCGGCGAAACGGTTTGGGACGGCGGCGCGGTCAAGACGGTAAAAAATTTTACGTCGCTGAATATCCGCGTGCCGCACGAGGTTATCGGCTGCGCCGAAAAGGTTTACGAATACGCCGCCGCCGAAACCGTTTTTAACACGCTTATAGTGTCGCCGCCGGGCGCGGGCAAGACTACGCTTTTACGCGACCTCGCGCGAATTTTGGGCGACGCGCACCCGGTAAAAAACGTGCTCGTTTGCGACGAGCGCAACGAGCTTGCCGCCGTTTCGGACGGCGAGCCGCAGCTCGACGTGGGCGCGCACACCGATATAATCGGCAACTGCACAAAGGAGTACGCGTTCGGTCAAGGCATCCGCGCCCTGCGTCCCGACGTTATTATAACGGACGAATTATTCGGAGCCGCCGACCTTGCGGCGGTGGAGTACGCGGCCGCCTCGGGCGTAAAGGTTATAGCGTCCGTCCACGCCGCCGACCCGCGGGAGCTTACCGCCAAGGCGGGCTTTTGCGGCATAATAAAAAAGCGCGTGTTTTCGCGCTATGCCGCGCTGTCGGATTCGCGCGGGCCCGGCACGCTCGCGGGGATATTCGACGGGGACCTTAACACGCTCTACGCGCCGCCGCAAAAATGACGGCCGCGTTTTTGATTTTGTCGCTCGCGGCTCTTGCCGGCTCTATGACGGGGCTAATGTTCGGCAAGCGTCTGTCGCGGCGCGAGGCGTACTTCGCCGACGCGGTCGACTTTATAAATTTATTCATTACGGAGGTGAAATTTCGCAAGAATTCCACAAAACAAATCGTGTCGGAGTTCCTCAACGCGCGTTCTACGCCCCTTAGGCTCAATTTAACGGAGTATTTGGAGTGCGGCGATTATAGTAGCGGCCTGTCGCTCACGCGCGGCCTTGCGAGCGCGTCCGAGGCGGCGGAGATAAAAAAATTATTGCTCTGTTTGGGAACCGCCGACAGCGAAACCCAAATATTCGAGCTTGAAAATTTTAAGGAAAGGTTCGCGGTCTACGCCGCCGCCGCCGCCGACAAGCGCAAAAAATTCGCCGCCGTCTATGTAAAGCTCGGGTTTTTCGGCGGGCTTGCCTTGGGGATAATTCTAATTTAGCGAGGGGTAACGAATGGACGTAAACATAATTTTCCGCATCGCGGCTATCGGCATAATCACGGCGATAGTCAACCAAATACTCAAAAAAGCCGACAAGGAAGAGATCGCCACGCTCACGACGCTGGCGGGACTCGTGATGGTGCTGCTGCTTATCGTCGATATGATTTCACAGCTTTTCGGCTCGCTCGGGCTCTTGTTTTCGCTCTACTAAAAGGGGAAAGACGGACGGATGGAAATCATAAGAATTTGCGCCATAGGCATAATAACCGCGTTCTGCGCGCTTTTACTGCGCGAAAGTAAAAGCGAGCTTTCGCTCGTGATAGCCGTCGCGGGTGGCTGTATGATTCTGCTGTCGGTAATCGACTACTTTGTCGATATTTTCGCCGTAATAAAGAATATAGCGGACAAGTCCGGCATACCCCCGCAACTGTTCGCAATTATAGCAAAGATAGTCGGAGTGGGGTACGCGGCGGATTTTTCGGCGGGAATCGTCGAGGACGCCGGGCAAAAGGCGTTAGCCGAAAAAATTATTTTAGGAGGCAAGCTCATAATTATGATAATCGCCCTGCCGATTGTAACCCTGCTTTTCGACACCGTTTCGGGGCTTTTGCAGCAATGAAAGGATTGTGCGGCGGTAAATTGCCGGGCGTTTTTCCGTCGGCAAAAATAAAGTCCGTCATATTGTTACTGCTTTTTGCGGCGGCGGTTTTGCTTTGCGGCTCCGCTACCGTCTTTGTCGCGGGCGAGGGCATCGCCGATAACAAGGACGCCGACGCGGAACTGTCTAGGAGCGTCGAGGATATGATCGACAATATCGACGCGTCGCAATTAGAGGAGCTGCTCGCCGCGATGGACGAAAGCCAAAAAAACGCGTTCGGCGGCGCGTCGGTAACGGAGCGGCTGAAAAAGATTGTTTCGGGCGAGGCGCGGCTCGACTACGGCAACTTTTTTTCGTACTTATTCGGCGTGCTCGGCATAAACGTACTGCAATATATGCCCCTCGTAATATCGGTCTTGGGAATCTCGATCGCGTTCAACATAATAAATTCGGTCAAGGGGCGGTTCGCGTCGGATTCGGTCGAAAGTATCGTCCACTTCGCCGGTGTCGCCCTGATAGTCGTCTTGGCGCTGTCGCAAACTACCGCGCTCATAACCGACGCTATGCGGGCTGTCGAGTCTATGAAAAAGCAGATGAACGCCGCCTTTCCGATAATCCTCACTATGATGGCGGCGTCCGGGGCGAACGCGTCCGTCGCGGTTTATCAACCGTCCGTCGCGATTCTGTCGTCCGGCGTGGCGGAGCTTATTTCGGCGGTCGTTCTGCCGTGCTTCATACTCTCGACCGTGTTCACCGTGGTGGGGAGTCTGTCCGACACGGTAAAGCTCCAAAAAATGTCCGGCTTTTTCGCGGCGGCGTCAAAATGGCTTTTGGGCGTCGTCTTCTTTTTGTTTATCGCGTTTTTGTCGATTCAGGGCATAACCGCGTCGGTTTACGACGGCGTTTCGATCCGCACCGCCAAATTTGCCGTCAGCAAATACGTTCCCGTGATCGGCGGCTACCTCTCCGAGGGACTTAACCTCGTTATGGCGGGCGGCGTCCTCGTTAAAAACGCCGTCGGTATGACCGCCGTCGTGCTGCTGCTGCTAAGCCTCGCCCCGCTCGTCGTAAAGATTATCGTGTTCAATCTGTCGCTCTATCTTGCAAGCGCGATCGTCGAACCCTTAGGCAACGCCAAAATAAGCGCGATGCTCGCCGCGCTCTCTAAAAATACCGGAATGCTTATCGCCGTCGTTTTAGGCACGGGCTTTTTGTACTTTATCTTTTTAATACTCGTAATTTCTACGGGAAACCAAATCGTATGAGCGCGGCGGCGGCGTGGATTACAAGCATTTTGGGCGTCGTTATAGTGGGCACGCTTATCGACCTTATTCTGCCCTCGGGGCGGATGAACAAGTACATAAAGTCCGTGTTCGCCGCCGTAACGGTGCTCGTTATAGTCCTGCCGCTGCCGTCCCTTATAAGGAGCGGCTTTAAGCCCGAGGGCGGCAAGCTGTTCGCGCCCGAGTTTTCGCTCGATAGCCGCTATATCGAATACGCCGACGCCGTAAAATTCGGCTACCTTGCCCGCGGAGTCGAAAAAATGCTGAAAGAGGACGGTATGGCGGGCGTAAGCGTCAAAATCGAGGGCGGTTTTAGCGGACACGAGCCGGTAATAAATTTAGTTTCGGCGAATTTACAAAATCTTGTCATTGACAAAAATTTGGAGCATATAAATAAGTATGAGCGGACGAGGGATTTAATAGCGCAATATCTTAACGTACCGAAGGACGCGGTTATTATCTATGAATGAAATCGAAAAAAACGCCGACAACAAAATAGGACAAAGCCCGCGTAACGACGGCTCAAAAATTAAAACCGCCGTCAAAAAAATCAAGGGCGTAAAAAATATCGAGATAATCGTCGCCGTCATCGCCGTCGTCGTTATGCTCGCGATATATTTCGCCGGCAAAGCGGGCTCGGCAAAAAAGCCGCAAGCCGCCGGAGCGGAATTTTCCGAAAACTACTGCGCCAAAATCGAGCGCGAACTGACCGCCGCGCTTTCGTCGCTAAAAGGCGCGGGGCGCGTGGGCGTTATGATAAATTGGGAGTCGGGCGTGGAATCCGTGATCGCCTACATAACCAACACGAGCGGCGGCTCGTCCGCGTCCACGCCGCAAATTATTCAAAATAACGGCTCTACGCGGCCGATAGTTCTTAAAGAAATCTATCCGAAAGCGTTGGGTGTTATTATAATTTGTGAAGGAGGAGATAATGTAGCTACAAAACTCGACATAATTAGCGCCGTGTCAACCCTGCTCGATATTACGCCCGACAAAATCAGCGTCTACACGATGGCGGCGGGCAAATAGCGGCGACCGACCGAACCGCGCGCGCCCGTTTCGCGCCCGAACGCCGTTCTTTGCCGCCGAAAAAACGACTAAAACCCAAAATAAAAAAAATTAATGGAGGATACTTAAAATGTTAACCAAAAAGAAGAAGATTTTTATACTCGCCGGTATGGTGGGACTGCTCGTTCTGACGGGAGTCTTAAATATCGTGCTTAACAGCGCCGCCCTAAAAAAGGTCGGCGGCACGGGTCAGGAGGTCGAATATCAAAATCTTTTTGCAAATTACCGCAAAAACCGCGTCGAAACGCGCGAAAAAACCGTGCTGTACCTCGACGCGATTATCGCGAACGAGGCGTCGAGCCCCGAGGCTAAAGCGTCCGCCGAGGCGAGCAAGCTCGAAATCACCAAGAATATGGAGCTTGAACTTGTTTTGGAGTCGCTTATAGTCGCGCTCGGCTTCGAGGACGCTTTTGTGGCAAGCTCCGCCGAAAATATCAACGTCATCATAAAGCAAGAGGAGCTCACGTACGACGAGGCGAACGCCGTACTCGACGTAGTTTTGCGCGAAACGTCCAAGGACGCGTCGAACGTGGTGATTATCCCGATTAAATAACCGCGCGGACAAATAGCGGCGTTGATCCGGGCTACGTGTGCCGCGCGGGCAAATAGCGGCGTTGATCCGGGCTACGTGCGCCTCGCCTCAAAAAAACCTATGAAAAACCTACGCAAAAACACATTAAAATAATTGTATTTTCGGCGCGGTTATGGTATAATATGTTAGAAGTAATACCAAACGAGGTCGCCGAATGCCGCTTAAATCCCGTTACAACGCAAATTTTACAGGAGACGTTACCTACGGACACAACGTGGTAACGGCTACTATCGAGCTTGCGGTCAAGGAGATTAACGGCGTGGCGGGGCTTGTGGGGCGCGGCGTAAAGAGCGACATCATCGGCGACACCGTAAGCGTGGACGTGTTTATCAACGTCTATAACGGCGTAAGCTGCACGGACGTGGCGTTCCGCGTTCAGGAGAATATCAAACGCAACGTCGAGGCGTCAACAAAGTACAAGGTCGGCGTAATCAACGTCAACATACTCGGGCTGACCTTCAAGGAAAATAACGAAAAAGAACCTTATAGACTCTGAACGGAGCCTATAATTTTCTTTTTTATACAAAGCGGCAAACTATAAAATACATAAAGGAAAACGGTTAGTCGGTATGAGCAGGCGCGAAACGCGTGAAAATTTATTCAAAATGGTATACGAACGCGCCGTAGCGGGCGCGCCGAATCCTTTGACGTACGCGCTCATCGAGGGGGCGACGCCGCAGAGTCAGCTCGAATATTTGAGCGTGGCTTATAACGGCGTTTGCGAAAAATACGATTGGCTTTGCGGAGTTCTGGCAAGGTTTTCGGAGGGGTTCGACCTAGACCGCATATATAAGGTTGACCTTTCGATAATGCTCGTCGCCGTCTACGAAATTCTTTTTACGGACGGCGTACCCGATACCGTCGCGGTCAACGAGGCGTTGGAATTGGCCAAGACATATTCGACCGAAAAAAGCGCGGCGTTCATTAACGGCGTTTTGGCGTCGGTCATAAAGCGCAAAAAGGAGCTTATAGATGAAAGCGAAATTGATTGACGGCAAGGCGCTGTCGGCAAAAATCCGCGCGCAAATCTCGCTCGACGCGGCGCGGTTCGAGCGTTCGCGCGGACGCAAGGCGGGGCTTGCCGTGATTCTTTCGGGCGACGACCCCGCAAGCCAAATCTACGTGCGCAACAAAATCGCCGCCTGCGGGGAGTGCGGCATAAAGTCGTTCGCCTATTATCCGCCGGGCGACGCTCCCGAATCCGAGCTAATCGGGCTGATAGAGGGGCTGAACGCCGACAAAAACGTCGACGGCATACTCGTTCAACTGCCGCTCCCTCGGGGTTTTTGCGAGCCGCGCGTTCTTAAAGCCGTGTCGCCGCAAAAGGACGTCGACGGCTTCCACGCCGAAAACGCGGGCAACCTGCTTTTGGGCAACGACTGCCTCGCGCCCTGCACCCCGAGCGGCGTCGTCGAGCTTATAAAATCTACGGGCGAGCCGATAGAGGGCAAACGCGCCGTCGTAATCGGCCGCAGTAACATAGTGGGCAAGCCCGCCGCCGTTATGCTGCTCGCCGAAAACGCCACCGTAACGGTGTGCCATTCGCGAACGCGCGATTTGCCCGCGCTTACGCGCTCCGCCGATATTTTGGTCGTCGCCGTCGGCAAAAAGGAGTTTGTTCGCGGCGATATGATTAAGCCGGGGGCTATCGTTATCGATGTCGGAATGAACCGCGAAAACGGCAAATTATACGGCGATGTCGAGTTTGCGGAGGCGCAGAACGTCGCGGGCCACATAACTCCCGTTCCCGGCGGCGTCGGGCCTATGACCATAACTATGCTCCTTAAAAATACCCTTAAAGCGGCGGAAAAAAATGGCTAAAATTCTGTCGGTTAAGGAGCTTAACGTCTATATCAAGGGCGTGTTTTTGGACGAAATACTGTTGCACGGCATCCAAGTCTACGGCGAAATCACCGAGTTCAACGTGTCGGGCGGCAACACCTATATTACCCTGCGCGAGGACGACTATAACCTGTCGTGCGTCAAGTTCGGCGCGAGCGAGCCTATGACGGTGGGGTCGCGCGTTTTGGCGTTCGGCTCCGTCGCGTTTTACGAAAAAGGCGGACGCGTTTCGTTCGTCGCAAAGAGTATCGCCCCCTACGGCGCGGGGGAGGCGGCGGCGGCGCTTGCCAAAATCAAGGACGCGATGCGCAAGGAGGGACTTTTTGAAAACCGCAAAAGACTGCCCGGTTTTATTCGGCGCGTCGCGTTTATTTCGAGCGTTTCGGGCGCGGTCGTCCACGATTTTTTGAGCGTTTTAAGCGGCCGCCGCAAAATCGACGTGCGCGTCTACGACACGCGCGTGCAGGGCGAGGGGGCGGACGCCGATATAATCGCGGCGCTGACGTCGGCGGTAGCCGACAAAAGCAACGACTGCGTCGTTATAGCCCGGGGCGGCGGCTCGGCGGCGGACTTATCCGTCTTTAATTCCGAGCGGCTCGCGCGCGCTGTCGCCGCGTCGCCCCTTCCCGTAGTTTCCGCCGTGGGGCACGAAACCGATTACACGCTGTGCGACCTTTGCGCGGGCCACCGCGCGGGAACGCCCAGCATAGCGGCGGAGCTTATAGCATCCGTCCTCGACGCCGCCTTCGACCGCGTTGGCAAAGCCGCCGTGGCGCTTTCGGGGGGAGCGGACGCGCTGTACGGGCGCAAAATCGCGGGGCTTTTGGCGGCGGGCGAAAAGCTGTCGGCGCTCACAAGATTAAAAACCGCCGTCTGCGAGGGCGAATTAAAGCACGGCGCGGCGCGTATGAATTTTGCCGCGCGCGCGCTTTTGACTAGATTCGCGGCGTCGGTAGGCTCGCTTGCGGGGCGGGCGAACGCGGGCGCGGAAAAGCTTATCCGCGACAAGGAAAGCCGTTTTATAAGGTGCGACGCGTTACTTTCCAAAAGCGGGCCCCTGCAAATTCTGTCGCTCGGGTACGCGCGGATAAGTAAGGACGGCAAGCCCGTCGACGGCGCGGACGGCGTAAACGCGGGCGACAATATAAATATAACGATGCGCGACGGCGTAATTTGCGCCGTCGTAACCGAAAAAAGAAAGGCGGTGTTAAGGTAGTATGGAATTTGAAAAGAAGCTAGAAGCGTTAGAAAAAATAGTCGAAAAGCTCGAAGCCAAAGACGTTCCGCTCGAAGAGGGGATACGCCTCTACGAGGACGGGCTGTCGCTTACAAAGGAGTGCATTAAGGCGCTGTCCGAAAGTAAGGGCAAGATTTCGGTCGTCAAAAAAGAGATGGATAAGCTCATCGAAAGTCCGCTCGGCGACGGCGCGGAGGACTAGACCCGTGTTTAACGCGGAGTACGCCGCGAAAAAAGCGGCCGTCGAATCGCTTATCGCGGAGCTCGGGGCGGAATTAAATGCCGTTCCCGAGCCGCTTTTGTCGAGCATAAAATACAGCCTTACGGGCGGCGGCAAGCGTCTTCGCCCCGTGCTGACGCTTGAATTTTTCGATATGTTCGCGCGTATAGGCGGCGGCGCGGCGGGGGCGGCGATTCCGCGCGCGGCGGCGGAAAGGTTCGCTCTTGCGATAGAGTGCGCGCACGTCTATTCGCTTATTCACGACGACCTTCCGTCTATGGATAACGACGACTTCCGGCGCGGCAAGCCGACTAATCACAGGGTTTTCGGCGAGGGTATCGCGGTGCTTGCGGGCGACGCGCTCCTTAATCTTGCCTACGAGCTGTTTTTTCAGGCGGTAAAAACCGGCGGGGCGGCGGCGGTCGCGGCGGCGGACGGGGCGGCGCGGCTTTTGGGCGCGCGCGGGCTTATCGGCGGTCAGGCGCTCGATATTTCCCCCGGCGCGGCAAAAAAGCCCGATTCGATTTATTTGCACAAGACGGGCGACTTAATCGCGGCGGCGGCGGAGGGCGGCGCGCGCTTGGGCGGCGCGGACGAAAATTCGCTTGCGCGCGTGCGCGAATTCAGCTACGCTTTCGGTATGGCGTTCCAAATCCGCGACGACCTTTTGGATCGCGGCGAAAGCGGTAAACCGAATAAAAGCGTCAAACCCGGCGCTGCGGATTACGTTAGCGTTTACGGCGCGGAAAAGGCGGACGCCGCGCTTTGCGAATACACAAAAAAGGCGGTCGCGGCGCTTGAAAAAATCGAAACGGCGTGCGGGGCGGACGCGGGCTTTATTAAAAGTCTTACGCTTGGCGCGGCGGCGAGGGCGGTATAACGGACGTGGATAGCTTGCTGTCAAAAATCGATTCGCCGTCGGATCTTAAAAAATTATCCGTTCCCGCTCTGCGCGTTTTGGCGGGCGAGCTGCGCGAATACATTACGCAAACCGTTCTTGTCAACGGCGGCCATTTGTCGTCGAATCTCGGCTCGGTGGAGCTGACGCTCGCGCTCCATTACGTGTTCGACGCCCCGCGCGACGACGTTCTTTGGGACGTTGGGCACCAAGCCTACGCGCACAAAATCATTTGCGGCCGCCGCGAGCGGTTTAAGCGCCTGCGCAAAAACGACGGCATAACGGGCTTTCCGTCCGTTAAGGAGAGCGAATACGACGCCTTTACGATGGGCCACAGCAGCACCTCGCTGTCGCTCGCGCTCGGGTTTTCGCGCGCGGCGGCGCTGCGGGGCGAGCGCAAAAACGTGGTGAGCGTTATCGGCGACGGCGCGTTTACGGGCGGGCTCGCGTTCGAGGCGCTCAACGACGCGGGGCAGGAGGGCGCAAAAATGATTATCGTCCTCAACGACAACGAAATGTCGATTTCAAAAAACGTCGGCGGCGTTTCGAAATATTTTGAAAAGCTGCGCCTAAGCCGCGGCTACGCCAAGTTTAAGCACAACCTAAAAAAGGGCGTTTCGGCTCTGCCGTTTTTCGGCGATAAAATTGTTAACGCTCTCGATTTATCTAAGGACGCGTTCAAGACCGTTATAAAAAGCAGCAGAATGTTCGAGCAGATGGGCATACGCTATTACGGCCCGTTCGACGGCCACGACATACGCAACCTGATCGAGGTGTTCCGCGCCGTAAAGGACTTGGACGGGCCGGTACTCGTTCACGTCGTAACCAAAAAGGGGAGCGGCTTCGCGGCGGCGGAAATCGACCCCGAACGCTACCACGGCGTAGCCCCGCGATCGGCGGCGGCGCCCGCTCCGTCGTTTTCGGACGTAGCCGGGCAAACGCTCGCCGATATCGCCGACGCGAACCCCGATATTGTCGCCATAACCGCCGCAATGTGCGACGGAACGGGCTTAAACCCGTACTATGTCAGACATAGTACGCGTTATTTCGACGTCGGCATAGCCGAACAGCACGCCGCGGCTATGGCGGCGGGGCTTGCCAAAAAGGGCTTTAAGCCGTATTTTGCGGTGTATTCCACTTTTTTGCAGCGCGCCTACGACCAAATTTTGCACGACGTTTGCATAAACAAATTGCCCGTAACTTTTTTGGTGGACAGGGCGGGCGTGGCGGGCGGCGACGGCGTAACGCACCAGGGCGTCTTCGATTTAAGCTACCTTTCGATGTTGCCGGATATGACCGTCTGCACTCCCAAGGACGGCGCGGAGCTTCGGGCTATGATCGAATGGTCGCAAAGCTTTTTCGCGCCGCTCGCGATACGCTACCCCAAAGCCTACCGCGCCGAATACGGCTTTTGCGCTCCCGTGGAATCGGGCAAGTGGGAGGTTATAAGGGAGGGCGGCGGCAAGGTCTTTATTCTGTGCGCGGGCAACAGGGCGCTCGACATAGCGATAGGCGCGGCGGACGCCGAAATCGTCAACGCAAGATTCGTTAAGCCGCTCGATACGGAGTACCTTAGCTCAAAAATTCCGCGCGGCGCGCTCGTCGTTACCGTGGAGGACAACGTTAAGCGCGGCGGCTTCGGCGAGGCGGTTACCGCCTTTTTTAACGACGCGGGCGTCGCGGTCAAGGTTCGCAATCTTGCCCTTCGCGACGAGTTTATCGAAAATCTCGACATCGGCGAGGTATTCGCTCAAAACGGACTCACCGCCGAAAATATTAAAAACCTAATCAAAAAGTCCGAAAAGTCGCTCAAATAACTTGTATAATTATTCATAATAGTGTATAATCAATCTATGAGGGTCGGCATTTACACTAACGTCTTAAAGGATCGCGGCTGCGAAACCACAAAAAAAATCGTCGGGCTGTTAAAGGAACGCGGCGCGGATTTTTGCGTGCATAACGCCATTAGCGGGTACTTTGCGGGCGCGGACGCGTTCGGCGAGGACTCGCCCGGCGGCTTCGACTTTTTGATTACGGTCGGCGGCGACGGCACGATTTTGCGCATAGCCGAATTTTGCGCGCGCACCGATACGCCGATCGTCGGCGTCAATTTGGGTCAGCTCGGCTTTTTGACCGAGGCGGATCCCGCCGAGCTCGACAAGCTTATCGACGCCATAAAGGGCAAAAGGTACGGCTTGCAAAAGCGTATGATGCTAAAAATCGGGGCGGGCGGCAGGGAGTATTCCGCGCTTAACGAGCTAGCCGTTTGCCGCGACGACAACGGCAGAATGATAACCCTAAACGTCTACGTGGACGGCAGTTTCGTCGACAAATTTTATTGCGACGGCTATATCGTGGCGACCCCCACAGGCTCGACGGCGTATTCGCTGTCGGCGGGCGGGCCCATTATAAGCCCCTCGGCGGGCGTTCTGGCGCTCACTCCGGTCAACTCGCACTCGCTCCACTCGCGGCCCGTCGTCATCGGCGAAAACGAGTCCGTGCGCGTCGAGCTTGCCGAAAATTCCGAAAGCGCGTGCGTTTTGGCGGACGGAACGCAGGTGGCGAGGCTCAAAGGCGGTCAGTCCGCGCTTGCGTCGCGGGCGCGAAAATCCGCGTCGTTCGTAACGCTCGGCGGCGCCGATTTTTATTTGAGGCTGTTGTCCAAACTCAATTATTGGAGTACTACCCACCACACCGGTTCATAAGATAAACGCAGAGGAGCGAAAAGGCAAAATGGCACGGAACACGCGGCAACAAAAGATACTCGAATTAATTTCGGCAAAAAGCATCGAAACGCAGGACGAGCTTGCGGAGGAGCTTGCGCGCGCGCAGTTCAACGTTACGCAGGCGACGATCTCGCGCGATATTAAGGAGCTGGGGCTTATTAAGGTTACCACGCCCGAGGGCAGGCAAAAATATTCAAGGGAGGCCGCCGACGCCCAATTCGCCGGAAAAATCGTAAGCCTGTTTAAGCACGCCGTAATAAGCATCGACCGCGCGCTTAACATAGTCGTCATAAAAACGCTGTCGGGCGGCGCGAATTCCGCGGGGCTTATGATAGACAAGCTCAATATCGGCGGGGTGCTCGGTTGCGTGGCGGGCGACGACACCGTTATGATAGTTACAAAAACCGAGGAGACGGCGGAGGGCGTCGTGAACGCGCTCAACGCCATACTGAATTAACCGGTATGCTGAAAAGATTGTTGATTCGTAACGTCGCGCTTATAAAGAGTTTGGAGCTCGATTTTTGCGCGCGCCTCAATATTTTGAGCGGCGAAACGGGCGCGGGCAAGTCGATAATAGTCGACTCGCTTATGCTGCTTTTGGGCGGCAAGTACGACAAGACCGTTTTGCGCTACGGCGAGGATAGCGGCTTTGTCGAGGGCGTGTTCGACGCGAACGCGGGCGCGAAAAAGATTTTAGAGGACTTCGGGTACGACGCCGAGGACGAAATAATCGTCAACCGCAAGTTTAATTCCGACGGCAAAAACGAGATACGCATTAACGGCCGCTCGGCTACGGCGCTTATGTTGCGCGCGCTCACCGAAAAGCTGGTCGACATTTACGGTCAGAACGAATATCAATCGTTGGCGAAAAATAGCGAGCATTTGCGCATTTTGGACTACTATGTCAGACATAATACCGCCGCCGCGCTCAAAAATCTGTCCGCCGAGTACGCAAAACTGCAAAAAATCAACCGCGAGCTACGCGAGGTCGGCGACGACAAGGAGCGGCTGCAAAACGCGGATTTGTTGAGCTATCAAATTAACGAGATCGAAAAGGCGAGGGTTCGCGAGGGCGAGGAGGACGAGCTTGTCGCCCGCCGCAGGGTTATAACGGGCGCGGAGCGGATAGCCGCCGCCCTCAACACGGCGAAGGAATCGCTGTCGTATTCCGACGAGATTAACGCCCAGCAGCTTATATCGCAGGCGCTCGACGCGCTCAATTCCGTAAGCGACATAGGCGGCGTCTACAAGGAGCTTGCCGGACGGCTTAACGCCGTGTCGATAGAGCTCGACGACATCGCCGCCGTCGCTTGCGACGAGCTCGACAATACGGAATTCGACCCGCGCGAGCTCGACGCGCTAGAATCAAGGCTCGACGTTTTAAGGTCGTTAAAGCGTAAGTACGGCGACTACGCAAAGATGACGCGGTGGTTGTCCGAGGCGAAGGAGCGCCTTTATAAGCTCGAAACCGGCGCGGAGCTGTACGAAAAACTGCAAAAGCAAAAGCGCGACGCCCTCGCCGCCGCCTACGGACTCGCGCTGTCCGTTTCGGCGGTTCGAAAAGCGGGCGCGGCGGGCTTTGAAAAGCTGATTGTGCGCGAGCTTGCCGATTTGGGAATGGCGGACGCCTCGTTCAAAATCGTGTTCGAGGACTTGCCCGCCGAAAACGATTGCGAAAAGGTCTTGACGCAAAACGGACTCGACAGGGTCGAATTCTATTTGAGCGCGAACGCCGGACATCCCGTAAAGCCGCTCGTCAAAATAATTTCGGGCGGCGAGCTGTCGCGCTTTATGCTCGCGCTCAAAGTCGTTTCAAGCCGTATCGACGACATTCCCACGATGATTTTCGACGAGGTGGACACGGGCATAAGCGGCAAGATAGGTCAGGAGGTCGCTAAAAAATTAGCGGTCATTTCGCGCTCGCACCAGGTATTATGCGTGACACACCTGCCCCAAATAGCCTCTATGGCCGATAATCACTACCTTATCGAAAAGTCCGCCGCCAATAACGAAACGGTTACGGGCGTAACTCTGCTCGACCAAAACGGCGTTATCGACGAGATTTCGCGGCTTTCCGGCGCGAAGGACATAAGCGTTCAGTCCCACGAAAACGCCCGCCAAATGAAGGCGTGGAGCGATTCTTTCAAGTCCTCGGAAAGCTCCGGATAAGTATTTTGCGTTTTAGTGAAAGATTTTCGTGGGATTTTTCGCAAAGCGCGCAAGTTATCGGTTATGCGGTAGGCAATCGGACTAGAAAAAAAGAAAAATAATTTTATTGTAATTTTCGATCCGTAACCGCGCCGGCATGGCATAACGGAGTTAATAAAAAGCCTAAAACATAAAATGGTACCCGCATAAAATTTTATCGGGTTTCGCAAACTTATGATTATGGAAAAACTCCGTAAGGGAAAATCGGCGGTTCTATTTTTATGGCTCGCCGTATGCGTTTGTTTTGCGTTGGCGGCGTGCGCCGTCGCGCGGTCGGTGGTTTTGGTTAGGTGTCTTCCCGACGCAATGGTGTTGAGCCGCGCGAATTTAGAGAGTATCGCCATAAAAAACGTTTCCTGCAAAATCGAGGAGGGCGCGAACGGCGGCGGCGCGGACTCTAAAATCGTCTTTAAGCTGTTCAATCTTTTCCCTATAAAAACGGTCGGCGCAAGAATCGAGCCGGAGCGCAAGGCGTTTTTGGGCGGCCGTCCGATAGGGCTGTCGCTCAAAGCCGACGGGGTTATCGTCGTGCGCCGCGTCGAGGTCGAAACGGCGGCGGGCGCGGTTCTGCCCAACACCGGCGCGCGCGAGGGCGACATAATAGTCAAAATCGGCGAAAAGCGCGTGCTGTACGCGGGCGATATTACCGACTATATGGGCGCGTTTTCAAAAACGGACCGCGTTGCGGAAATGGTCGTTATGCGCGACGGCGCCGAGGTCAAGATAACGTCTTACCCCGTTTTAGAGGAGCTTACGGGCCGTTACAGGCTCGGGCTTGCCGTAAAGGACGGTATGGACGGCGTGGGGACGGTCAGTTATATCAGACCCGACGGACGCTTCGGGTCGCTCGGCCACGCCATAAGCGGCGGCGGCGACGGCGTTATTCCGTGCCACAAGGGCGACGCGTACGAGTGCAAAATTATCGGCTACACGAGGGGGGCGCGGGGCGAGCCGGGCGAGCTTAAAGGCGCGTTCGTTAATACGTCCGACCCGATAGGCGAGGTTACGCACAACGGCAAATTCGGCGTTTACGGCAACTTAAAGCGCGGCGCGGACGGCGGACTTATCGATATTGGCAGCCGCTTCGACGTTAAGCCCGGCAAGGCGCAAATCCGCACGACCGTTTCGGACGCGCCCGAATACTACGACATCGAAATTATACGCGCCTACTCGCAAAACACCCCGACCGAAAAGGGGATGGTGATCCGCGTAACCGACGCAAAGCTTTTGAACACGACCGGCGGCATACTGCAAGGTATGAGCGGCAGTCCGATAATCCAAAACGACAGACTTGTCGGCGTCGTTACCCACGTCTTTGTCGGCGACCCGGCCAAGGGGTACGCGGTGTATTTGGACTTTATGTACGACAACTAAAATCTATAAATAATAAAAATTTATGAATTGCCGTTTGCTTAGATCATTTGACAGCTTTTCACGCGCGGTGATCTCATTTTGCGATTGAATGACATACAAAGAGATTCGGCTGTGATGCCGAATCTCTTTCTTAATCTAAGCGGTATTATCCGCTTAAATTTTGTGGCCTTGAACATTACAAAGCGAGTCGGTTAACTGACAATATTATCGACGTCGTTCCCTCTTATACGTATCGCGAGGTTGCCGGCGAGCTACTTTCAAGCAGACGAGCCGCAGCGGCAAACGGCATTATTGACGGGACAAGCTACGATTTTGTCGGTTTGAGGTACGGCGCAAACGAACCGGGACGGAGGGAGCAATCTTCAAAAATATCTTAACCCGGAAACTAATTCTATCGCTTAAATACAAGTATATGCGGTAACGAGCGGAAGAGATCGATTTTTCAAGCAATCGATCGGAACGATATAAATGCCGTCGGAACGGCGGTGTTAAAATTGTAAAACGGTGCATACTTGTGATTATTCGAACAAAGCGAAAGGTCAAGGACATTTCCGCGTTCGCGGCGATTTTACTTCCGCGGAAAATTTCAGACGCGCCTAAAAATGAAAGATTCGGGGCGAAAAAATTTCGCGCTTGTCAAAAAAATCCGTCCAAAAATCCGCGCTTGTCAAAAAAAATCTTTTTAAGCGCAAATATTTCAAAATTCGACAAAAGGCATAAGTTACAATATTTTAAGGAGGCGCGGATATGAAAATTAATCACAAAACGGTCAATTCCGCACTGTATATAAGTCTGTCGGGCGAGCTTGACGAAAACGCGGCCGCATACGCGCGCGAATTTTTGGAGGCGCTTTTTGAACGGAGCGCGGCAAAAAAAGTCGTTATGGATTTGTCGTCGCTGACGTTTATGGACAGCACGGGCATAGGAGTATTGATCGGTCGGTTCAAAAAATTGAAGGGGCGCGGCATACCCGTAATGATAGCGAATCCGTCCAAAACGGCCGACAAAATTCTGACGCTTTCGGGGCTTTACGAGCTTATGCCAAAAATAATTTATTAGGAATCGGGTGCAACAAAATGGACAATTCAATGGTGCTGAAAATCGAGGCTCTTAACAAAAACGAGGCGTTCGCCCGCAGCGTCGTCGCGGCGTTTTGCGTCGAGCTCAACCCCACGCTCGACCAGATTAACGACATAAAGACCGCCGTTTCGGAGGCGGTTACGAACTGCGTCGTTCACGCCTACGAGGGCAAGGGCGGCGTTATAGAGATCTCGGCGGCGTTAGAGAACCGCACGGTACATATCGAGATTAAGGACTTCGGCGTGGGCATAGCGGACGTCGAGGCGGCGCGGCGGCCGTTCTTTACGACAAAGCCCGAGCAAGAACGTTCCGGTATGGGATTCACCGTTATGGAGTCGTTTATGGACTCTTTGAGCGTCCTTAGCGCCGACGGCGGCGGCGTAACGGTCGTTATGAGCAAGAATCTCGATGTGAATACCGGGCAAGGGGATTAAAAATTGCTGGAACAATCCGAGGTTTTGCGGCTTATCGTGCTTGCGAAGGACGGCGACGAGGACGCCAAAGCCACTTTAATAAGCGAAAATTCGCCGCTTATCAAGAGCGTAATACGCCGCTTCCGCAACAAGGGAGTGGAGTACGACGACCTGTATCAGCTTGGCTGTATGGGCTTTTTGAAGGCTATCAAAAATTTTTCGACGGCGTTCGAGGTCAAGTTTTCGACCTACGCCGTGCCCATGATAGCGGGCGAGGTCAAACGCTTTATACGCGACGACGGCTATATAAAAATTTCGCGCTCGACCAAAACGCTCGCCAAAAAAATCTCGTACTTTGTGGACGGCTACAAGAACACGCGCCGCAAAAGCCCCACGATCGAGGAGATCGCCGCCGAGTTCGACATAGAACCGCAGGACGCCGTTTTCGCTATGGATTCGTCCAAGTTTCCGCTGTCGCTGTACGAAAAAAGCGACGACGGCAACGGTCAGGCGCTTATGGACAAGCTCGCCTCTAAGGAGAATACCGATGAAAACCTCGACCGCATTTTGCTAAAAGACCTTATAAAAAACCTTGCCGAGCGCGAAAAGAAAATAATAATACTGCGCTATTACCGCGACAAAACCCAAAGCGAGGTCGCCCGCGTTTTGAACGTTTCGCAGGTTCAGGTTTCGCGTTTAGAGGCTAAAATTTTAAGCAAAATTCGCGCCGCCTTCGACTAAAAACACCTTACGGCGTTTTTCCGGCCAAACGCAAATTAGCCGCGCCGATTTACGTTTGACCGGACTTTGATAAGAGTCCTTTTGCGGAGTGAATCCGCAAAAGGCAACCGAAAATCCCCCCCCCCGGGGAGAGAGGCGCGTAACGGCCGGGGCAGCTCAATTTTCAAGGTTTTAGCCGCCGATTTTTGGTAGGGAAAGTAGTGAATTCCCTACTTTCCCTACCAAAAAAGGACTCAACGTGTACTTGTTGGGCGAAAATCGCCCGCCGCCGCAAGCGGATATCCCTCAAAATTCCCCTCCGGGGAGGGGTGGCAACGGAGTTGCCGGGGTGGTAAGGGTTTTTGTAGGCGGCATATACAAACCGCCGCGCGGCGGACAATCAACCACCCCGCCGCCGCGCGGTTGGCAATCAACCACCCCGCCGCCGTTCGGCGGCACGAACCGAGCCGTCAAACGGCAAAGCCGGTTGTAAGGGCGAGCACCAACCGGAGCACAGCCCGTTAAGAGGCGAGGCACTCCATAGAGGGGAATTTTGGGGACGCGTCGAGAGCGACCGACAAGCCGTTTAGGTGAAAATCGCTTGTCTACCGCAAGCGGATATTACTAAAAAATTCCCCTCCGGGGAGGGGTGGCAACGGAGTTGCCGGGGTGGTAAGGGTCATTACGCCACCGCCCCTATAAACCGCTTACAAAAACAAGCAACCACCCCGCCGCCGTTCGCCGCCACGAACCGAGCCGTCAAACGGCAAAGCCGTTTGCAAGGGCGAGCACCAACCGGAGCACAGCCCGTTAAGAGGCGAGGCACTCCATAGAGGGGAATTCAAGGGACGCGCCGAGAGCGACCGACAAGCCGTTTAGGTGAAAATTGCCCGCCGCCGCAAGCGGAAATTGCCCGCCGCCGCAAGCGGATATTACTAAAAAATTCCCCTCCGGGGATGGCGGACAGGCCCGTTAGGGGGAATTTTTGCGTACGCGATTATGGAAACTTTTTTTTGCGTGCCGTGAATTTATTCGGATACTGCCTTAGATTGCTTGACCGGTGGCGCGATAAAGTGTAAAATATTGGTATGAACGATTCAGAATGTAGAATAAACGGTTTCGGGCGCGGAATAAGGAAAACGACGCAAGGAGAGGCTTGCGGGAGAGAGCGCCGCGCAACGGAGGAAACGGCGCAAGGCGGTTTTTTTGAGGCTTGCGGGGAAGGACGTCGCCGCGGGGCGGTAGGAAAATCGGCGGTTACGGCAAGGCTGTTCGGGTACGATTCGGCGTACGGGGCGGCGGTGGTCGCGGGTATGGACGAGGCGGGCAGAGGGCCGCTGGCGGGGCCGGTGGTTTGCGCCTGCTGCGTGATGGATATGCGCGGGGGCCGGTTTATAGACGGGATTAACGACAGCAAAAGGGTGAGCGAGCGGCTGCGCGAGGAGCTTTACGGGCTTATAACGGCGGGGGCGCTCGACTATTGCGTGGCGCGTGAGTCGGAGGAAACGATCGACAGAATCAACATTCTTAACGCGACAAAGCTGTGTATGAAAAGCGCCGCCGAGGGGCTAAAAATTACTCCCGACGTGCTTTTGGTGGACGCGGTAACGGGCTTGGACATAAAAATTAAATACGTTCCGATTATACGCGGCGACGCGGCGAGCTACAATATCGCGGCGGCGTCCATTTTGGCTAAGGTTACGCGCGACCGCCTTATGCGCGAATACGACAAGATTTATCCCGAGTACGGCTTTACGGCGAACAAGGGCTACGGCACGGCGCGTCATATCGCCGCCCTCAAAAAATACGGGCCGTCGCCGATTCACCGCAAAACGTTCATAAAGAACTTTGTTTGCGGCGGCGCCGAGGGGAGTCTTTCGGTATGAAAATTTTCGGCGGCGGGGGCAATATAACAAAGGGCAAGCGCGGCGAGGACATAGCCGCCGACTACTTGCGCAAAAAGGGCTACCGCATACTAAACCGCAACTACACGACCGAATTGGGCGAAATAGATTTGGTTATAACCGACAACTCCGCGCTGATATTCGTCGAGGTCAAGTGTCGGGCGGGGGACGGCTACGGCACGCCCGCCGAGGCGGTTACCTACCACAAGCGCGGCAAAATTAACCGCGTCGCCGCGCAGTATATAAAGAAGTTTATGCTTAGCGGGACGGACGTCCGCTTTGACGTGGTGGAGATTTATTTGGACGAAAAGAGAACCGATTTTATGAAAATCAACCATATCGAAAACGCGTTCGACAGCTATTTGCGCTACTAGGAAAAAAACAACGAATGAAGCTCAATTTTAGAAAAATCGAATTGTCCGATCAAAAAATTTACGATCGAATTTTAGGTAAAAGCCACAAGTTTTTAGGCTGGGAATATTCCTTTGCCATGATTTGGACGTGGGACGCCGATTCGCAAACGTATATTTGCGAAAAAGGCGGCACGGCGCTCGTTTACACCGATTTTGAGAGCGAACGCACGTTTTTTCCGCCGCTTTTGACCGACCCGGCCGCCTTACCGGATGCGGTTGAGACGATAGCGGATTATTGCGCCGCCGATAACCGCAAATTCAGTATTAACGGGCTTACAAAGGAGCAGGCCGCCGTTTTGGACGCGGACAAATACGTTATCAAAACCGATCGGGGCGACGCCGACTATATATATTCGGCCGCCGACCTTATCAACCTTACGGGCAAAAAGTACCACGCCAAGCGCAATTTTGTAAACCGCTTTACCGCCAAGTACGAATACGTTTTCCGCGACTACGCCGCCGCCGACTATCCGCGCGTTTTGGATTTGTACGACCGCTGGTACGAGAACGCGCGGCACGAGAACAACGATTTGCGCGCCGACGGAATGTTGAGTATGGAACGGCGCGTAACCGAACGCACCCTCGCTTACGCCGACGCGCTCCGCTTAAAAATCGCGGTGATCGAGTCGGGCGGCAAAATCATAGCCTTTTCGGCGAATAAAACCGAGGCGAACGGCGTCGCGTTCACGCTTTTAGAAAAAGGCGACGTGGCGTACGAGGGGATATATCAGGCGGTAAACCAAATGTCGGCCGCGCGTTATTTTAGCGGCGCGGAGCTTGTAAACCGCGAGGAGGATATGAACGTCGAGGGTCTGCGCAAGGCAAAATTGTCGTACTGTCCGATTATGCTGTTAGAAAAATATTCGCTTACGGGCCGTGAAAAATGATAGAAAATTCAGAGGAATTAAAGGCGCATTACGCCGACGGCTTTCCCGACGACAGCCCCGGATTTACCGACTTCTTTTTTGATAGATTCGCCGCCGATTCTAACAACGTATTAACCTACCGCGAAAACGGCCGCCTTATAAGCGCGGGCTATATAGTCGAAAAGCGTGCGCGGCTGTTCGGGCGCGAACGGACGTTCCCGTATATGACGGCGCTTTCCACCGTTAGCGGCGAGCGCGGCAAAAATAAAATCGTCAACGTTTTGCGCGGAGGCTTTTACCGCTTGCGAAAATCGGGTTACGCGTACTTCGGCCTCTATCCGTTTTCGTACGATTACTACAAACGGTTTTCGTTCGCGGATATTTCGTTCGCAAAAAAGTCCGTCGTGGCGGGCGGCGAGGCGGCGGAGCGGCGCGATATTACCGCCGCGACCGCGACAAAGCGCGATATAGAGTCGATGGCGCGTATATGCGCGGCTATGGAAAGCCGCTTTGATAACTCGCTTATCTGCGGCGAAAAGCGCGCCCGCGAGCGGTTGGATGAGTATTCGGTTGACGGCACGCCCTGTTCGGTGCTATCGCTAAACGGCGTCGATTTTGCGTTCGCATACGTCGAAAACGGTCATTTGGACTACTATGCCTGTCATAGTACGGGTGTTTTTGCCCGCGCGGAGCCGTTTAAGGGCTTAACCTACTACGATTTCGATGCGCCCGAAGCTCCGTATTTGCAGGGGCGGATTGTGGACGCGGAGAGGGCGCTCTTAGACTATCCATACGCGCCTAATCTCGATTACGGCGCGACGGTAAAAATCGCCGACCCTATGATTGAGG
This sequence comes from Clostridiales bacterium, assembly GCA_031276725.1. GTDB lineage: Bacteria > Bacillota > Clostridia > Christensenellales > Pumilibacteraceae > RACS-047. Next base: position 28,795 of record JAISMM010000037.1, read on the forward strand.
AAAACGACGCGGCGTTCGCTATTAAAATCAAGGGCGGCGCGGTAAGCCTTAAACGCGTGCAAAGCGCCGATTCCGTCGTCGGAATCGACGTTCTGACGGCGCGGATGTTCCTCGGCGGCGGCGGAATATTTTCGGCGTCAAAAAATTTTTTTTGCGACAACTATTGATATTGCTTGCATAAAATTCTTTCCTGGTGTAAAATAGGTATATGCGGTTTTTGAACGAGATCGACATTTCAATAGTTCCTAAAACGATTGTTGACGGAAAGTTCCCCATAACGGACACCGTTATAAGCGCGTGCGTCGCTACGGCGGCTATCGTTTTGCTCGCGCTCGCCGTCCGCTTATTCTTTATTCCGCGTTGGAGAAGGGAGTATTGCAAAAAATCGGGCTTCCGCATTTTGATCGAATACCTTGTCGGAATGTTCGACGACGGCGCGCGCGAGCAGGTCGGGCATAACGGCAGACCCCTGGGCGTGTTCTACTTTTCGTGCGCCGCGCTGATATTCTTTTCGACGATGATCGAAATGTTCGGGCTGCGCCCCGCCACGAGCGACTTGTCGCTTACGCTCACGTTCGGGCTGTCGACGTTCCTCATAATAATAGTGATGGGCTTTAAGGAAAAGGGCGTCAAAAGAATCAAGCACTACCTTGTTCCGCTCTTCGACCTAACCGACGCCGTCGTGCCGCTCTCGATAGCCTTGCGGACGTTCGGCAGCGTGTTCTCGGGCTACCTTATAATGCACCTACTCTACGACCTGCCCGTATGGGCGCAATTCGGCATACCCGTGTTGGGGAACGTAATGTTTACGATTTTCCACGCGATTATACAAAGCTACGTATTTATGTTTTTGTCGCTCAGTCTTATCAACGAGGCGACGGAGTAAAGGAGGACACACTTATGATACTTTCGGCAATCACTCTAATCGTTTCCTTTTTAGGCGCGGTCGACGGGCTTGTGGCTGTCGGCGCGGGAATCGCCGCGTTCACGGGACTCGGGGCGGGCATAGGAATCGGCATCGCGACGGGCAAATCCGTCGAGGCGATAGCGCGTCAGCCCGAGGCGGAAAAAAAGATTTTCCGAACGCTTATGATAGGTCTGGTTTTTGCCGAAACCACGGCCATCTACGGCGTGTTTATCGCGATGCTTACGATAATTATGTAGCGGCGGCGCGTTTTATAGCGCGCTGTAAAAAAAAGGAGTACGTATGTCGATATTTACAAAACTTGGTATAACGTGGCAAAGTATGCTCATCTACCTCGCGAATATAATTATTCTCGTGGTGGCGCTTTACTTTTTGCTCTATAAGCCGGTATCCAAAATTATCGCCGCCCACCGTCAAAAGTTAAAGGACGTGTTCGACGAAAATCAAAGGCTTAACGCCGAGGCCGCCGAGACTAAGCGCAAGTACGAGGCGCTTATAGACGACGTAAAGCAGGAGGTCGCCCGTATAGGCGCGGACGCCGCCGCAAAAGCCCAGGTCAAGGCCGACGAGGTTATCGGGCGGGCGACGGAGCAGGCCGACAACATTATAAGGAACGCCAAGCAAGAGGCTTTCAGCGAGCGCGAGCGGCTAAAAAACGAGCTTTACGATTCGGTGGGCCGCATAGCCGTCGATATAGCCCAAAAGGTTTTGGAGCGCGAGGTTTCGGTCGACGATAACCGTCGGCTGATCGACTCGTATTTGACCGAGTGGGAAAGCTAGCCATGGAACCCGTACGGATAATTTCCGCAACCGAATTGTGCGCCGAGGAGCGCAAAAAAATAGAGGCGGCTTTCGCCAAAAAGCGTAAAGGAAAGCCCGCCGCTTTTTCGTACGAAATCGATTCGTCGCTTATAGGCGGCGTTTTGGTCATCGACGGCGCCGATTACTACGACGCCAGCATTCGCGGCAAGCTGTCGGTTCTGCGCCGCGCCGAAATCGTTTCGTCGGATCAGGGCGCGGGCGGCGCCGTCGACATGGCGGAATTAGAAAAGCGCATAAAGGACGCGGTGAGCGGTTTTTCGTCCGCCGTCGAAAGTCGGGCATCGGGGGTTACGGCGCATTCGGACGGGGGCGGTTCGGTCGGTATAGCGGGGTTAGAAAAGCGCATACGCGACGGTAAGGGCGGTTTTTCGTCCGTCTTTGAAAAGCAGTCCTCGGGACTCGTAACGTATTCGGGCGACGGCATTATAAGGGTCGGCGGACTTGCCGAGGCAAAGTACGGCGAGCTTTTGGACATCGAGGGGCGAGTAAAGGCGATAGCCCTCAATTTAGAGGAGGACTCCGTGGGCGCGATAGTCCTCGACGACCCCGAGCGCGTTACCGCAAATATGCTCGTTTCGTCCACGGGGCATATGGTCGAGGTGCCGGTGGGCGCGGAGCTTTTGGGGCGCGTGGTTAATCCTCTCGGCGTGCCGATCGACGGTTTAGGCGCCGTCAAGACCAAAAAGACGCGTCCCGTCGAGTTCGGCGCGCCCGCGATAATCGACCGGGGACGCGTCAACGAGCCGCTCCAAACGGGCATTTTGACGATAGATTCTATGATACCCATCGGGCGCGGCCAGCGCGAGCTTATAATAGGCGACCGCCAAACGGGCAAAACGACGATAGCCGTCGATACGATTCTTAATCAAAGGGGCAAGGGCGTTTACTGCGTCTACGTCGCGATAGGGCAAAAGGCGAGCGCGGTCAGCGCGGTGCACCAAACGCTTGCCGAGCACGGCGCTATGGACTACACCGTCATAGTTTGCTCCACGGCGCGCGATTCGAGTCCCATGCAGTATATGGCGCCGTTTTGCGGCTGCGCGATCGCCGAGGAATTTATGTACGCGGGCAAGGACGCCCTTATAATCTACGACGATTTGTCTAAGCACGCGGTGGCATACCGCACTATGAGCCTTTTATTAAAGCGGCCGCCCGGGCGCGAGGCGTACCCCGGCGACATATTCTATTTGCACTCGCGGCTACTCGAACGCTCCGCAAAGCTGTCGGAGGCTTTGGGCGGCGGCTCGGTAACGGCGCTCCCGATAGTCGAAACGCAGGCGGGGGATATATCGGCGTATATCCCAACGAACGTCATATCGATTACCGACGGACAGATTTATTTAGAGACGGAGCTTTTTAACGCCGGAGTCCGGCCCGCCGTAAACGTGGGCTTGTCGGTTTCGCGCGTGGGATCGAGCGCGCAAATCAAGGCGATGAAAAACATAAGCGGCAAGCTGCGGCTCGACCTTTCGCAGTACCGCGAATTGGCGGTTTTCGCTCAATTCGGCTCGGAGCTCGACGCGGCGACGTCCGCTATGCTCGAACAGGGCCACCGCACCACCGAGAGCTTAAAGCAGGATATTAATTCGCCGCTCGACGTCGAGCATCAGGTAATAATTCTTTATATCACCATGAAGGAGCTTTTGCGCAAGATTCCCGTCAAGCGCATACGCGAGTTCAACGGCGGCTTTTTGGACTACGTGGACATTAATTTTCCGCAAATAGTAAGTAACATACGCAAAACGCACGAGCTTTCGATGGAGGATTCCCTCGATCTCGAAGACGCCGTAAATCAATACAAGGAGTACTTTTTTAAGCGCGAATGAAAAGCCTTATCGACATAAAGCACCGAATAAAAAGCGTCGCCGACACGCGCCAAATCACATACGCCATGGAGACCGTTTCGATTGCCAAAATGCGCAAGGCGATGCGGCGCTTCGAGACGGGGCGGCTGTTTTTTGAAACGATTAAAAACGCGATCGACGACGTCGTTCTAAAATCGGGCGACGTTTCGAGCGTCTATTTCGGCGAGGAAAAATCGGGCGACACCCGCGATATTTATATAGTCATCGCGTCCGATAAGGGGCTTGCGGGCGGCTTTAACCACAACGTCCTCAAATTCGCGTGGGGTATGATAGAGGGGCGCAAAAACTGTAACGTCTTTACGGTGGGGCAGGTCGCCCGCGAATTTTTTGAAAAGCGCGGCGTAACCGTCGACATAGAGTTTTCGGGCGCGGGCTACGATCCCGGCAAATCCGATTCGGCGGCCATCGCCGACGCGGTTATAAACCTTTATAAGGCGGGCGGCGTGGACGGCATTTATATCGTGTACACAAAAATGCTTTCGTCGACCTCTATGCGCCCCGACCGCATAAAGCTGCTGCCGTTTTCACGCGGCGAGGCGCTTAAACGGCTCGACGCTCTCGACGCGCAAAAGGAGTACGTGCTGTCCGAGATAGAATACGACCCCTCGCCCGACGCGGTGTTAAAAAAGCTGGTGCCGCAGTATTTAAGGTGGCTTATCTACGGCGCGTTAATTCAGTCGTCGGCGTCCGAGCATTGCTCGCGCCGCAACGCTATGAGTAACGCCACAAAAAACGCGTCCGAAATTTTGGACGAGCTTAAAATCGAGTATAACGAGGCGCGGCAGGAATCCATCACCAACGAATTGAGCGAAATCATAACGGCGTCCGGCGCCGTAAACGGAGCGGGCGTATGAAAAAAACGACGGAAAAGACGGTCGGAAAAACGACGGAAAAGACGGTTGCAAAGACGGCTGAAAAAATTACCGGAAAGAGGGTCGAAAAAAAGGTCAACAAGGGCGTCGTTACCGAGGTTTTAGGCCCCGTTGTCGACGTTAAATTCGACGGCACCTATATGCCCCCGCTCTATGAAAAGCTACTCGCCGAGGGCGCTAAGGGCTACGTCGCGTTAGAGGTTTTGGCGCACGTCAAGCCGGGCGTCGCCCGTTGCATAGCGCTTCAAGCGACCGACGGTATGAGCCGCGGCGGCGTCGTTTTGGCGTCGGGCTCTCCCATAAGCGTGCCCGTGGGCGAGGGCGTTTTGGGGCGCGTTATGGACGTTTTGGGTAACCCTCTCGACGGCGGCGGGCAAATCGAGGGCAGGCTCCGCTCCGTTCACCGCAAGGCGCCCGATTTTTGCGAGCAGGCGCCCGCCGTCAGCGTACTCGAAACGGGCATAAAGGTTCTCGACCTTATGGCGCCGTACGCAAAGGGCGGCAAAATAGGTCTGTTCGGCGGCGCGGGCGTGGGCAAAACCGTCCTCATAATGGAGCTTATCCGCAACGTGGCGAACGTCCACAACGGCTACTCGATTTTTACGGGCGTGGGCGAGCGCAGCCGCGAGGGCTTCGAGATGATCGCCGATATGAGGGAGGGCGGCGTTTTAGATAAAACGGCTCTCGTTTTCGGTCAAATGAACGAGCCGCCGGGCAGCCGTATGAGGGCGGCGCTCACGGGTCTTACGCTCGCCGAATACTTCCGCGACGATATGAATAAGGACGTACTTTTGTTTATCGACAACATTTACAGGTTCGTCCAGGCGGGCAGCGAGGTGTCGGCGCTGCTCGGGCGTATGCCGAGCGCGGTGGGGTACCAGCCGACTCTCGCCACCGAAATGGGCGCGTTGCAGGAGCGCATCACCACCACGAAAAACGGCTCCATAACCTCTATACAGGCCGTTTACGTTCCGGCGGACGACCTTACCGACCCCGCGCCCGCCGCGATATTTTCGCACCTCGATTCCACCACGGTACTCTCGCGCAAGGTCGTCGAGCAGGGAATATATCCCGCCGTTAACCCTCTCGAATCGTCGAGCCGCATTTTGGAGCCTAAAATCGTCGGCAAGGAGCATTACAGAGTCGCCCGGGGCGTGGGCGAGGCGCTTCAACGCTACCGCGAATTGCAGGACATTATCGCGATTTTGGGCATCGACGAGCTTAGCGAGGAGGACAAAAACACCGTCCACCGCGCGCGCAGAATGCAAAGATTTTTTTCGCAGCCGATGTTCGTCGCGTCGGTCTACACGGGTATGGAGGGCCGCTTTGTAAACGTCAAAGCCACCGTCGATTCGTTCAAGGAGATTTTGACCGGCGCGGCGGACGGCTTTCCCGAGTCGGCGTTCTATATGGTCGGCGACCTCGACGAGGCTAAGGCAAAGGCGAAGGGCGGCTTATGAGGACGTTCAATTTAGAGATTCATACGCCCGAGCGCGTCTTTTTTTCGGGCGGGGCCGAGTCGCTTACCGTAAACGCCGAATCGGGCGAAATGGGCGTGCTTTACCACACCCTGCCGCTCGTGACGATTTTAGTCGGCGGCGTTACAAGGATTAAGCAGGACGGCAAATGGATGGAGGCGGCGTGCGGCGAGGGCTTTATGGCGGTAACTAAGGAAAAAACCTCAATTTTTACCGAGTCGGCGTTTTGGCCGCACGAGGTCGATCCCGACGCCGTGAACGGCGAAATCGACGGACTCGACGAAAAAAAGCGCAAGGCGGCGTCGCTCGCCGAGTACAGAATGGCAAAGGCGCAGCTCGCCATACAATTCGCAAAGCTTAAAATAAAAAAACGGGAATAAAGATTAAAACATAATGTTTTTTCAAAAGGAAATCGAAACGTTACAAAGAAGTAAGCTCGAACAATTGCAGTTGGAGCGCCTAAAAAAAATCGTCGCGTACTGCTACGACAACGTTCCCTTTTACACAAAAAAATTCGATTCGGTCGGGCTTAAACCGTCGCACATAACTAGCTTTAAGGAATTCCGAAATTTGCCGCCCACCACAAAGGACGACTTTCGCGACAACTACCCCTACGGGCTTTTAGCCGTTCCCATGCAAAAAATTGTCCGCCTGCACGCGTCGAGCGGCACCACGGGCAAGCCCGTAGTCGTTTGCTACACAAAGGGCGACCTCGATATTTGGTCGGACGCGGTGGCGCGTTTTATAGTTTCGAGCGGCGGCCGCTCCTCCGACATTGTTCAGAACGCGTTCGGCTACGGTCTGTTTACGGGCGCGCTCGGGCTGCATACGGGGTGGGAAAAAATCGGAGCGGCGGTAATTCCCGCGTCGGCGGGCAACACCGAGCGGCAAATAATGCTTATGCGCGACCTAAAAGTTACCGCGCTCGTCGCCACGCCCTCTTACGGACTCTACATAGGCGAAACGATGCGCGAAATCGGCGTAAAGCCGTCCGACTTGTCGCTGCGCCTCGGGTTTTTCGGCGCGGAGGCGTCCACAAAGGAGACGCACGCGCAGCTTTCCGCGCTTTTAGGCATAAGGACTAACGACAACTACGGTCTTACCGAGGTTATGGGGCCGGGCGTGGCGGGCGAGTGCGAATTAAAGTGCGGTATGCATATCGCCGAGGATCATTTTTACGCCGAAATCGTCGACGGCGAAACGCTGAAACCGCTCCCCGACGGCGACGAGGGCGAAATGCTTATCACCACGCTCACTAAGGAGGGAATGCCCGTTCTGCGCTACCGCACAAAGGATATAACGCGCCTGAACCGCGACCCGTGCGCTTGCGGCCGCACGCACGCCCGAATGAACCGCGTCGTGGGACGCACGGACGATATGTTAATAATACGCGGCGTCAACGTGTTCCCCTCGCAAATAGAGTCCGTCCTGATGGAGATGGACGGGGTGGGAAACTCCTACGAGATTATCGTAGACCGCGTTAAGCACGCCGACACCTTAGAGGTGCTTATCGAAATTACCGACGGAAGTCTGTTGAACGAATACGCCGCGTTAGAGGCGTTGCGCTCCAAAATCCGCCGCCGCCTGCGCGAGGTGTTGCAGTTAGACGTCAAGGTGCGCCTCGTCGAGCCGATGAGTATCAAAAGATACGAGGGGAAGGCTAAACGGGTGCGCGACCTAAGAAAGGACGCGGGCAAATAGCGCGAACCGAACGCCCGCTATGTTTAAGGAAACAGGGAATAGACTAAAAATGAACGAAAAAGATAAAAACAAACAAAAAAAGCTGGCGATTGGCAACTATGCCGTCGCGAGGGGAGCGTTCGAGGCCGGGGTAACCGTGTCGAGCGCGTATCCCGGCACGCCCAGCACCGAAATCACGGAGTTTTTGGCGAAGTACGCGGAGGTTACCGCCGAGTGGTCGCCTAACGAAAAAGTCGCGGCGGAGGTCGGCATAGGCGCGGCGGTCGCGGGGGCGAGGGCTATCGTCGCTATGAAGCACGTGGGGTTAAACGTCGCGGCCGACCCGATTTTTACCGCGAGCTACACGGGCGTAAACGGCGGACTCGTTATAGCCGTCGCCGACGACCCGGGGGTTCACAGCTCGCAAAACGAGCAGGACTCGCGCTATTACGCGCTGTCGGCAAAAATTCCTATGTTGGAGCCGTCCGATTCGCAGGAGGCGCTCGATTTTACGCGCCTTGCGTTCGATTTAAGCGAGCGCTACGACACGCCCGTTTTTATACGTATGACTACGCGCGTTGCCCATTCCCAAAGCTTTATAACGGAGGGGGAACGGCAAGATATTCCGCTAAAACCCTACGAAAAAAACGCGGATAAGTACGTTATGATGCCGGCGGGGGCGCGGGCGCGGCGCATAGCGGTAGAGGAGCGTACGCTCGCTTTGCAAAAGGACGTCGACGCGTTTAGCATAAACCGCGCGGAGCTTAATAATACGGATTTAGGAATAGTGTGCGCGGGCGGCGTTTATCAGTACGTCAAGGAGGCGGCGCCGGACGCGTCCGTTTTTAAGGTCGGTTCGGTTTATCCGTTGCCGCTCGGGGCCGTCGCGGAGTTTTCGCGCAGGGTCAAGCGGCTTATCGTAGTCGAGGAATTAGACGGCTTTATCGAAAACGCGCTAAAAGCCGCCGGAATCGCCTGCGAGGGCAAAAACCTTATATCGCCCACGGGCGAATTGAACGCCGGCAAGGTTCGCGCCGCGCTCTTTAACGCCGCCGTCCCCGCGCCGTCCGCGACGGTGGGACGGCCGCCCGTGCTGTGCCCGGGCTGTCCGCACAGGGGAATGTTCGCCGTTATCAACAAGTTAAGGCTGAACGTTTTCGGCGATATAGGCTGTTACACGCTTGGGGCTATGCCGCCGCTTAACGCCCTCGATACGGTTATCTGTATGGGCGCGAGCATAGGTATGGCAATCGGCGCCGAAAAAGCGCGGGGGCGCGAATTCGCCAAAAAATCCTTGGCGGTTATAGGCGACTCCACGTTCGTTCACAGCGGCATAACCGGGCTTATCGACGCGGTTTATAACAACCTCAACACCAAAATTCTTATCGTCGACAACTCCACCACGGGTATGACGGGTCATCAGCCGCACCCGGGGACGGGCCGCACCATCTACGACGAGCCGACCTACAAGCTCGATTTTGCCGACGTCGCCCGCGCCTGCGGAGTAAAAAATATCGCCGTCGTAAACGCCCTCGACATAAAAGCCGCCGAGGCGGAAATTAAGCGGCAATTGTCGCTCGACGGCGTTTCGCTCATAATAGCAAAGGAGCCTTGCGCCCTTTTGGGCAAGCAAAAACGGCCGCCGTTCGCCGTTACAAGCGGCTGCAAAAATTGCAAGGCGTGCGTAAGAATCGGCTGTCCCGCCATAGTCAACCGCCCCGACGCGCCCGTTATCGACGCCGCGCTTTGCTCGGGGTGCGGGCTGTGCGCGAGGGTTTGCCCCTTTAAGGCGATCGCCGGGGAGGGCGTGTAAAGCGATGCAAAACGTTAATATTTTGATAGCGGGCGTGGGCGGTCAGGGTACCCTTTTAGCCTCGCGGATACTCGGCGCGTACGCGTCCCTTTCGGGCTTTGACTGCAAGCTGAGCGAGGTTCACGGAATGGCTCAGCGCGGCGGCGGCGTTGTTACGCACGTCATTTTCGGCGACAGAGTATATTCGCCCGTAATCGAGGACGGCAAATGCGATTTTCTTTTGGCGTTCGAGGAGTTAGAGGCGGCAAGGTGGGCGTACTCGGTAAAGCCCGACGGCAAAATAATTATGAATAATCAGCGCATAATGCCCCTGCCCGTCATCACGGGCGCGGCGGAATATCCCGCCGATATAGCGGAGCGGCTAAAAAGTTCGGTCGGACGGCTCTACACGCTCGACGCCTTAACGCTAGCGCGCGCCGCCGGGAGCGAAAAAGCCGTCAACACCGTTATGCTCGGCAAGCTCGCCCGCGTCGCCGGATTCGACTTTTCGCGGCTAAAATCCGCCTTGGAACTGTCGGTGCCGCAACGGTTTTTGCAGGTCAATTTGTCGGCGATAGAGTCGGGATACGGAGCGGGCAAATAGCGGCGTCGATACGGGCTGCGTTCCCACCCCGCCGCCTTGGTTGCGTGCCTATGAAGTACGCGCCCGTCGGCGACCCGGCGACTGTTGCCCGCCCGAATACCCCTCTTTGCCCGCTTCGCCATAGTGCGCATAGCGTATAAAATTAAGGAGAAATAAAAGTGTCTTATTTTCAAAAAAACGTCGAATGTATGCCGCGCGGGGAGCTTACGGCGCTGCAAGGCGAGCGGCTTAGCGCGCTTGTAAAATACGTGTACGAACGCGTGTCGTTTTACCGCGCAAAAATGGACGCCATAAAGTTAAAGCCGTCCGACGTCAAGTCGATCGCCGACATTGTCAAACTGCCGTTTACCGACAAAAACGATTTGCGCGACAACTATCCGTTCGGTATGTTCGCTATGCCAAAAAAGGACGTTGCGCGCATACACGCGTCGAGCGGCACCACGGGCAAAATGACGGTCGTCGGGTATTCGGCGAACGACCTCGATATTTGGGCGACCGTTATGGCGCGCAGTCTTACGTGCGCGGGCGTTACAAGGGAGTCTACCGTCCACGTCGCGTACGGCTACGGGATGTTTACCGGGGGACTCGGGGCGCACTGCGGAGCCGAAAAAATCGGCGCGGCGATAGTCCCCGCGTCGAGCGGCAACACCGCGCGGCAAATAACGTTTTTGAAGGATTTCGAGGCGACGACTCTTTGCTGCACGCCGTCCTACGCCGCCTACATAGCCGAGTCGCTGGCGGAGGCGGGTTACACGGCGAAGGATCTAAAACTCCAAAGCGGCGTATTCGGCGCCGAGCCGTGGAGCGAGGCGATGCGCGCCAAAATCGAAAAGGGTCTTGGGATAAAGGCGTACGACGTTTACGGGCTGAGCGAAATTATGGGGCCGGGCGTTTCGATAGAGTGCGACGCCCGCGAGGGTCTGCACGTTTGGGAGGATCATTTTTACCCCGAAATTCTCGACGCCGGTTTGGAGCGGGTAGAGGACGGCAAAAGCGGCGAGCTTGTGTTTACCACGCTCACCAAGGAGGCGTTGCCGCTCATACGCTACCGCACGCGCGACCTCTGCACGCTCGATAGCTCGCCCTGCAAGTGCGGCCGCACGCACGCGCGAATGGGCAAAATTTTGGGGCGCACCGACGATATGTTGATCGTCCGCGGCATCAACGTGTTCCCCTCGCAAATCGAAACCGTTCTTATGCAAACGGGCTACGTTTCGACCAACTATCAAATAGTAGTCGGGCGCGAAAAAAGCACCGATACTATGGAGGTGCGCGTCGAACTCAATTCCGATATGTTCGGCGACGAGGTTAAAAAGCTCGAAAGCCTACGCGACGACCTCGAAAAGCGCGTATATTCCGCGCTCGGTCTAAAAGTCCGCGTGCGCCTCGTCGAGCAAAACACGATACCGCGTTCCGAGGGCAAGGCGGCGCGGGTTATAGATAGCAGAAAATTGTAACCGAAACCCGAAAATCATCATATAATAACAGGAGGACATTATAATGGTAAACCAAATAGCGGTCTTTATGGAGAACAGAAAGGGCAGAATTTTGGAGCTTACAAAGGCGCTTAAAGAGGCGGGACTCGACCTTATAACGCTGTCGATCGCCGATACTAAGGACTTCGGTATACTGCGGTGCATCGCCCGCGACAACGATCTGGCGGAAAAAACGTTAAAGTCCGCCGGCTTTACCGTTACCGTAAACGCCCTTATAGGCGTCGAGGTGGAGGATAGGCCCGGCGGACTTTCGGACGCCTTGTCGCTTTTAGAGGACGGCGACATAAACGTCGAATATCTTTACTCGTTCGCCCACGCCGCCACAAAACGCGCCGTCATTATGTTCAAGGTCTCCGACGAGGCGAAAGCCGTCGAGGTACTTAAAAGGCATAATATAAGGATACTCGATAACGCCGATTTATGACACGGCAAACTAATCGCGGAAAACTCCGAACAAGTTTAGTCGGTTTTAAGACGCGTCTTTTTTGCTAGAAAATTCCTTCTTTTTTTGACAATAGCGCCGCTATTGCCTGCAAAAACAAGTCAATTTCTATCTAAAAAATCCGCCGGCTTAAACCCGTTCCGCTTATTCGGAGTTTTCCACGGAGCGGAGTTACCCGATTGCTCGAAGCCGATATTAACCTTGCAACGCTTAAAGACAATATCGCCGCGCTAAAAGGACGGACGAACGCCAAATTTTGTGCGGTGGTAAAGTCCGACGCTTACGGACACGGACTCGTAAGGGTCGCCCGCGCCGCGCAAGAGTATTCGGACGAGCTTGCCGTGGCGGTGTTTTCGGAGGCGGCGGAGCTTGCCGATCACGGAATAACGATTCCGATAAATATCTTGGGCCCCACGGATTTTAGCGGTTTTGAGTCAAAAACCTATACTATGTCAGACATAATACCCACAATTTGCGCCGTCCGCGCCCTAAATGAGCAGGCGGGCGGCTTCAAAAAGGTCAATATCAAGCTAAACACGGGTATGAACCGCCTCGGGCTTACGCTCGACGGACTGGGGGCGGTAATCGCGGAATTAAAGCGGCGCGGCATAAAAATCGGCTCGGTGTTCACTCACCTGTATAACGCCGCGAACGCCGTCGAAACTAATAAACAGCTCGCGGTTTTTCAAAAAGCCGAAAAATATTTCGGGCGCGACGCGGAAACGTTCCACGCCTGGGCGAGCGCGTTCGCCGATATGCCGCCCGCCGTCCATTTCGGTATGGTGCGTCCCGGGATCGCGCTCTACGGCTACCGCCCCTACACAAAACCGGTTATGAGCGTCCGCACAAGCATTTTACAGCTTACGGACGTCAAAGCGGGGGAGCATATCGGTTACGGCGATTATACCGCCCCGCGCGATACGCGCCTCGCCGCCGTTCGGCTCGGCTACGGCGACGGCTACCGCAGAATAAGGGATGGCGGCGACGGGGGTCGGGCGGTCGCGATAAACGGCGTTTTATGCCCGGTCGCGGGTCAGGTGTGTATGGACGTTACTATGGTCGACGTCGGCGGCGTTCGCTTAACGGGCGGCGAGCGCGTCTATATTTTGGGCGGCGGCGTAACCGGGCAAATGCTTGCCGAGTCCTACGGCACTATTATCTACGAGGTTTTAACGTCGTTTAACCCTAAACGTATCAAGAGGAATTACATTGAATAAAAGCGAAAACAAAAAATTATTGCGCAAAAAAATGCTCGGAGTCCGCGCGCAAATCGCCGACCGGGCGCGGAAGGACGCGGCGATCGCGGAGCGGCTGACGGCTTTTTTGGACGAGGGCGGCTATAAAAAAATATTTTTTTACGTTTCGATCGGCTCCGAGGTTGACACGAAACGAATTTTAGCGTATTATTATGGTAAGCCCGGTATAGAATTGTTCGTGCCGCGCACCGACGAGGATATGCGTCCCGTCCGTTTGCCGAGCGTCGGCGCTTTAACGGCGGACAAGCGCGGCAACCTTTTAGCGGGCGCGGACGCCGTTCCCTATACGGGGAAGCCCGACGCCGTTATAGTTCCGCTTGCGGCGTTCAATACCCGCCTTTACCGGCTCGGCTACGGCGGCGGTTATTACGACAAATACCTTTCGGGCCCGTCCGCCGTTTCGGTCGGATTAGCTTACGACGAGCAATTCGCCGATACGGCGTTCGAGGAAAATTTCGACGTTCCGTTAAATTATATTATCACGCCGACAAGAATTTTAAGGAGATTCACCGATGCGGAAAACAAAGAGTAGGACAAGCGGTTACATTGTAACGGGGCTGATTTTTTACGGCGTAACGCTTATATTTTCGCTGTTGTCGCTCGTCTTTATCGCCGACGCGATCCCAAAAGCCGTCAAGATAATTTTCGGGTTCGTGTTCGCCGCGCCCGTCTTTATTATGATTTACAATCTCGGGGCGGCCAGGGCGGCGGCGGATTTTACCGCGAAGGCGTCCGCGCTTTCGGGGCGCGACAAAACTATGGCCGCCGTCGGGGTCAACCTGTTTTTGTCCCCGCTCTATACGCTTTCGTTCGGCGTTCCTATGCTGGTTCTGACGCTTGTCGGCGCGGCGGCGCCGCACGTTCCCGTTATGGGCGCGGTGTACGTTATCTATATGCCCGCGTCGCTGATTTTCGGCACGCTCGGCGCCGTTTCGCTCGACCCCGTAACGTGGGCGGCGTTCGCCGTCTACGGCGTCTACACGCTTATTACCTGCGGAACGTTCGTGGCGGCGTACTGTCTGCGCGTCAAAAAACTGCAAGACCGCCGCCGTAAAATCGCGGGCGAAATACGGATGTTCAACAGCTGATGCGCGTTATATCCGGCAAGTACAAGGGGCGCAGGCTGACGGCGCCGCCGGGACTCGCGGTGCGTCCTACGGCGGATCGCGTTAAGGAAACTATGTTCAATATCCTTAAAAGCCGCGCCGCCGTGGCGGATAAGGACGTGCTCGATATCTTTTGCGGCAGCGGCGCTTTGGGGTTAGAGGCGCTCTCTTGCGGCGCCAAAAGCGCGGTTTTTGTCGATAGCTCCGCCAAAAGCCTTGAATTTACGCGCAAAAATCTTAAAAATATCGCCGAGCCGTTCGGGCTTATCGACGCCGATTTCCGCCGCGCGGTAAAGTCGCTTCGCGGACGCGTTTTCGGTCTTATCCTCGCCGACCCGCCCTATAACGCCGATTTTTACGGCTTACTTTTGGACGGAATCGCGGAATACGGCTTGCTCGCCGGGGACGGCGTACTGGTTATAGAACATAACAATCAAAACAGTTTACAAGACTATGCAAAATCGTATATAATAGATACAAGAGTTTGCGGCAAAACGGCCGTCAGCTTTTTAACAAGGAGGTCTGATTTATGAAAAAAACTGCCGTGTTTGCGGGAACGTTCGACCCGTTCACGATAGGGCATCACGATATAGTCGCGCGCGCGTCGCGGTTTTTCGACGAGCTTTACATAGGCGTGGCGGTCGGCGCGGGCGGCGGCAAGTCGTCGCGGCGGAGCGCGGACGAGCGCGTCGAGATTGCAAGACTGTCGGTCGCGGACGTCGCGAACGCGCGCGTTACGGCGTTCGAAAGTTTTTTGGTGGACTTTGCAAAGCGGGTCGGTGCATCCGCGATCGTAAGGGGACTCCGCAACTTTAAGGATTTAGAGTACGAACGCGCTTTAACGGAGGTTTACCGCTCCCAAAATCCGGACTTAGAGATCTTATATTTAATTTCCTCTCATAATTACGCGCACGTTTCAAGTACAATAGTAAGGGAGCTTGCGCTTTTGGGCGGCAAGCTCGACGGCTACGTTTGCGGCGCGGCAAGCGGTCTTATTAAGGAATTATATTCAAAGCGGGGTATTTAAGTATGGACATTTTAGGGCTTTTGAGCGAAATGGAAGCGGAGCTTACCGACAAGCGCGGTATATTCGGCAAAAAAATCGACATCGAAAAATGCGTCGATATAGTTTACGAAATGAAGCGCGTTTTTCCCGAAAATATCCGCGAGGCGGAGTACGTCCTCGCCAATAAGGACAAGATTTTGCAGAACGCCGACAACGTCGCCAAAAATATGATACGCGAGGCGGAGGAACGCGCCGAACACATAATCGACAATTCCGAGCTGATAAAACGCGCCGAGGCCGAAGCAAAAACGATTATCGACGCCGGCTATTATCAATGCGACGCGCTTGTCGAGCGCACCAAAACCCACCTCGATTCTATGTTTAAGGACGTCGAGCAATTCCTGCTTTCGACCCTCGCTATGATACGCAACAACAGGGAGGAGTTGAGGGGGGCGATGATTCTTAAACAACCTGTCGCCCGGTGAAAGCTCCGAACAAGTTTAGTCGGCTTTAAGACGCGTCTTTTTTGCTATAAATTGCCTTCTTTTTTTGACAATAGCGGCGCTATTGCCTGCAAAAACAAGTCAATTTCTATCTAAAAAATCCGTTGCCTTAAAGCCGCCGCACTTATTCGGAGCTTTCCGGTGAAA
The DNA here is from genome assembly GCA_031276725.1 of Clostridiales bacterium. Lineage (GTDB taxonomy): Bacteria > Bacillota > Clostridia > Christensenellales > Pumilibacteraceae > RACS-047. Next base: position 44,789 of record JAISMM010000037.1, read on the forward strand.
ATTCCCGAGGGAACGACGGCGAGCGGAACCGTCGGCTCGGTCGTGTATTGAATATACACTCCGCTTCGCTGACGAACCGCGCTTGCCGCCGCTCCGGCGGGTTTTTGACCGGGCGACGGCGAGCGGTGGAAATTCCCGCGTGAACGACGGCAAGCGGTGAAAACTCCCTGCGTGAACGACGGCAAGCGGTGAAAACTCCCTGCGGGAAGGACGGCGAGCGGTGGAAAACAATCGGAAATACAACAAAGGAGCAATAATATAATGTTTGAAAAAGTACGCGCTATATTGTCGGCGGACGAGATAAAAATTCGTATGCCGCTCGACATAGCTATGAAAAAACTTAAAGAGGAGCGCGACGCGCTCGTCAAGGATATTATCGCGGGGCGCGACAAGCGGACGCTTTTTATTATAGGGCCGTGTTCGGCGGATAACGAGGACGCGGTTTGCGATTACGCCTCGCGCCTTGCCCGCGTCGCCGACAAGGTGAAGGACAAGCTGATACTTATGCCGCGCATCTACACCAACAAGCCCAGAACGCGCGGCGAGGGCTACAAGGGAATGCTGCACAGCCCCGACCCGCGCAAGGGCACCGACATTCAAGCGGGCATTATGGCAATCCGCAATATGCACCTGCGCGTCATAAGCGAGAGCGGTCTTACGGGCGCGGACGAAATGCTTTACCCCGATAATTTCGCTTACCTCGACGACGTTCTAAGCTACGTGGCGGTGGGGGCGCGTTCTGTCGAAAATCAGCAGCACAGGCTTGTGGCGAGCGGAATCGACGTTCCGGTCGGACTCAAAAATTCTATGAACGGAAGCCTTACCGTGCTTGCAAACTCCATCTACGCCGCGCAGCTGCCTAACGAATTCAAGTACGGCAACAACCAAGTCCGCACGAACGGCAACGAGTACGCGCACGCGATTTTGCGCGGCAGCGTCGATATTTTCGGCAATAATTTATCTAATTATCACTTCGAGGACATAATTAAGTTCTACAATATATACGGCGAGCAGGGGCTGAAAAACCCCGCGATAGTTATCGACACAAACCACTCCAACAGCGGTAAAAATCCGTTCGAGCAGCGCCGCATAGTTCGCGAGGTTATGTCGAATATGCGCGCCGACAAGCGGATCGCATCGCTCGTCAAGGGCTTTATGGTCGAAAGCTATATCGCGGACGGCAATCAGGACGCGAACGGCGGCGTATACGGCAAGTCGATAACCGACGCCTGCATCGGCTGGGAAAAGACGGAGAGTCTTATTTACGAGGTCGCCGACAATTTATAAACCGGGCGGCAGATATGGGCGCCCGTGGGGCGCCGCCGCATTCGGCGCACTCCAAAATTCCCCTCCGGGGAGGGGTGGCACGTAGTGCCGGGGTGGTTGGTTGTCCGGCACATTCGGCAACTACCCAAAATACACCTCTGCGGAGGGGTGCCGCGTTGGCGGCGGGGTGGTTGCCCGTTTCCGCAGGTTGCTTGCGGAAACGGGTATACGCCCTACAAACGGCTTTGCCGTTTGACGGCTCGGTTCGTGGCACGTAGTGCCGTGGTGGTTCAATTATTAAGATTAACCGCATAAAAAATGTATGTTAAAGCGGTTAAAACAAGTAATACAACCACCCCGTCGGCGTCCGCCGCCACCCCTCCATAGAGGGGAATTCAA
>JAISMM010000080.1 GCA_031276725.1 Clostridiales bacterium
AAGTCGGCAACGGACTGTACCGTGTAACGGTAAAGGCGATCGGCGACGGCGCGGAGTACCTGAATTCCGACGAGTCGGACGCCGTAAAACATATTATAGCTACTGAAGGTTTGGAGTACAAACTAAACGCCGATGCAACCGCTTACAGGCTAAAATCTTACGGCACGGCTACGGATACCGACGTTGTTATCGCCCCCTATTATGAGAATTTGCCCGTAACCGAAATCGGCATAAGTGCGTTTGGCTACAACAATCAGATTGTAAGCGTAACCATACCGGACGGAGTTACCTTAATCAATATCTCTGCGTTCAGGGATTGCACCGCGCTAACAAGCATAACGTTGCCGGACGGCTTGACTGAAATCGGCACCTATGCGTTCTATGGTTGCACCGCGCTAACAAGCGTAACGTTGCCGGACGGCTTGACTGAAATCAACGCCTATGTGTTCAGGGATTGCACCGCGCTAAGAAACGTAACGTTGCCGGACGGCTTGACTGAAATCGGCACCTATGCGTTCTATGGTTGCACCGCGCTAACAAGTATAACGTTGCCGGACGGCTTGACTACGATCGGCTATTATGTGTTCGAGAATTGCACCTCGCTTGAAGAAATAGTCTTTTTGGGGACGCAAGAGGAGTGGGATGCGATTGAAAAAGGCAGGGATTGGAATCAAAACGTGCATGAGAATTTTCATATTACTTGCCTTGGCGAAGAATAAAATCGGGTAAAAAGCGAAATAGAAATAAAGCGGACAAAAAAATTCCCCCTTGCCGTAACGGTGCGGCGGGGGATTTTTTTGTCGGCTGTCAAAAATTCCCCTCTATGGCTTGTTTGCCTTTGCTCGGAAATTCCCCTCTATGGAGGGGTGGCAACGGAGTTGCCGGGGTGGTAAGGGTCATTGCAGGCGGTATATCGGGCGGCAGTGCGTCCGACATTTAACGCCCCTACAAGGCGACCTACAAAAACAATCAACCACCCCGGCGCTAACGCGCCACCCCTCCATAGAGGGGAATTTTAGCAATTCCCCGATAGCGGCGGACAAACCGTCAAAAAAGATTGTTAAACGGCAAAAGTTATTAATACCGCACTCGGTGGCTGTTAAAAATTCCCTTCGGTGGCTTGGTTGCCTTTGCTCGGAAATTCCCCTCTATGGAGTGCCTCGCCCGTGGCGGCGGGGTGGTAAGGGGCGTTGTAGGCGGCATATCGGGCGGCAGTGCGTTCGACGTTCAACGCTTTTAAAAGGCGACTTACGAATACCCTCAACCACCCCGGCGCTAACGCGCCACCCCTCCGCAGAGGGGAATTTTAGCAATTCCCCGATAGCGGCGGGCAAGCCGTTAAGAAAGATTATTAAACGGTAAAAGTTATTAATATCGCACTTGGCAATTCCCTAAAATTCCCCTCCATGGCTTGTTTGCCTTTGCTCAGAAATTCCCCTCAGGGGAGGGGTGGCAACGGAGTTGCCGGGGCGGTTTAATTATTAAGTTTTAGCCGCTTAAAAATTCCCCCGCTTTCCGCGCTTGAAATTATGCGGCGAATTAGTTGTGCATAAGGGGGGGAATGTGGTATAATTGAGTCGGAGGCATCGATTATGAAAAGACTTATAACGTCCGAGAGTGTTACGGAAGGGCATCCCGATAAGGTTTGCGACGCGATTTCGGACAGCGTTTTGGACGCGCTTTTGACCGAGGACGCATATTCGCGGGTGGCGTGCGAAACGTGCGTTACTACCGGGTTTGTGCTTGTGATGGGCGAGATAACCACCTCCGCATACGCCGACGTGGAGCAAATCGCGCGCGAGTGCATACGCAAAATCGGTTATACCGACGGGGCGCTCGGGTTCGACGCGTCGAGCTGTTCGGTTATGACGGTGATACACAATCAGAGTCCCGATATAGCCCTTGGCGTCGACAATTCGTTCGAGCGGACGCGCGGAATCGGCGACGATTACGATTCGGTGGGGGCGGGCGATCAGGGCATTATGTTCGGCTACGCCTGCGACGAAACGCCGGAGCTTATGCCGCTGCCGATCGGGCTTGCGCACAAAGTCGCGAGGCGCTTGGCGGCCGTTCGGCGCGACGGGACGCTTGCGTATTTAAGGCCGGACGGCAAATGTCAGGTTACGGTCGAATATGAGGACGCGCGCCCCGTAAGGGTCGATACGGTGGTCGTTTCGGCTCAGCATTCGCCCGACGTCGACGTCGAAAGACTCCGCGCGGATATTCGCGAACACGTCGTAAGGGCGGTCGTTCCCGCGCCGCTTTTAGACGCGGACACAAAGTACTACATTAACCCCACGGGCAAATTCGTCGTGGGCGGGCCGCAGGGCGACAGCGGGCTTACCGGGCGCAAGATTATAACGGATACCTACGGCGGCCACTGTCCGCACGGCGGCGGCGCGTTTTCGGGCAAGGATCCCACCAAGGTTGACAGAAGCGCGAGCTATATGGCGCGTTACGCCTGCAAAAATCTGGTCGCGGCGGGGCTTTGCAAGCGCGTTCAGCTGCAAGTTTCGTACGCCATAGCGCTCGCCCGCCCCGTGTCGCTGTACGTCGACACGTTCGGCACGGGAATTTTGCCCGACGACAGACTCGCCGACATTGTGCGCGAGGTTTTCGATTTTAGGCCCAAGGCGATTATCGACGCGCTTTCGCTCCGCCGCCCCATATATTATAACACCGCCAATTACGGTCATTTCGGTAACGCGGATTTTCCGTGGGAGAAGACCGATAAGATAAAAATTCTTAAAAATTTCGCGGGTCGGTGAAAAATCCCGTGACAGCGGCGTTTTCCGTTAAAAAATTCCACTCTGCGGATGGGCGGCGTCGAATGCCGCGGGGCGGTTGATTATTAACCGTTCTCGCACAAAATCGGAAACCGCCCCGGCACCTACGGTGCGCCCATCTACGGAGGGGAATTGCCGATCTGCGACGGCGAATAGATTAATTTTTCTAAAAAATTTATTTAATATTTTTTTCATAGAGTTGACACAATGCGCGGGATGTGCTATAATAAGGTTAGCGCCGAATTTCGGCGTTTAAGAGGGTAGACAATGCCTGCTTGTACAAAGTGCGGAAATAAAACTCAATATTTCTTACGAGGAGTCTTCGTTTGTCCCACGTGTTCAAACGAGGACATGTTTGATTTTGCCGCGCTCGATACGGCCGCGCGTTTGGGCGATACGGAAGCGCTCACGGGTATTGCCTATATGCAGTTTCAAAACGATAACCGCGCCGAGGCCGCCGAATGCTACACCCGCGCCGCCGAGGGCGGTGTTCCGGCGGGAATGTTCGGGCTCGGGCTTTGTTACTTTACGGGTTCGGGCGTCCCCGAGGACGTCAACACCGCGTTGAATCTTTTTACTATGGCGGCGGAGCGCGGCAGCGTCGAGGCCGAGGCTATGCTCGGCGAGTGCTACAACAGCGGCACCGGGGTATACCGCGACGTTGAGCAGGCGGTCGCGTGGTACACAAAAGCCGCCGAAAACGGCGATATGCAGTCGGCGCACGCGCTCGGCAGATTATACCGCTCGCTCGCGAAGCCCGGCTCTAACGAAAACGCCGTCTATTGGTTCGAAAAAGCCGTGGCGGCGGGCTACCTTCCCGCTTACCCCGATTTAGGCGAATGCTTAGAAAACGGCGAGGGAACGTCCCGCGACCTCGAAAGGGCGGCGGCGCTTTACCGCAGGGCGGCGGCGGGCGACGTTCCCGAGGCGCAATACAGGTTGGGACTCCTTCACGACGCGGGCAAGGGCGCGGTAAAAGACCGTTCGCGGGCGCTCGAGCTTTTTATGGCGGCCGCCGATTCGGGCGTGAAGGGCGCGCAGTATATGTTGGGCATCTATTACGATAACGGAATCGAGGTGCAGCAGAACAAGGCGCGGGCGGGCTATTGGTTCGCGAAGGCGTCGGGTCAAACCTCCGCCAAAACGTTCGACGAGTCCGCGCAAGCTCCGCCGCAACGGCATACGGGGACGGGCGGGGGCGAGCCGCTCCCGGCTATCCGCGTCGTGGGCGCCTCGCAGCGCGAAATCGGTCGGACGGACGAACCGCGCCGCGTCGAGGAGGTTTTGCTGCCCGCTATGCGCGGCGCCGGCGTTACCGTTACAAAGTCGTCGGACGGCGGATCGATGAACGCGGTCGTGTCCGACAAGGCGCGCGCCGCTCAGTGGAAGGAGAGCGCGTCGGTGGGCGACACGGTCGCCATGTATAATTTGGCAAACTGCTACCTGCGCGGTTTGGGCGTCGAGCGCAGTGTAAAGAAGGCGCTTTATTGGTGCAAAAAATCGGCTAAACGCGGCTATAAAAAAGCGCAATGCCACTACGCGTTACTTTACGAAAAAGGCGACGTCATAGCCCAAGACATAAAAAAAGCGTTCAAGTGGTACAAAAAAGCCGCCGAAAGCGGCGACCCGCGCGCGCAAAGCAAGCTGGGGTACTGCTACAATTCGGGTACTTACGTAAAGCAGGACTATCAAAAGGCCGTATTTTGGTATACAAAGTCCGCCGAGCAGGGCAACGCCGGCGCGCAGTTCAATTTGGGCAACTGCTACTTTGCGGGATCGGGCGTACGCGTCGATAATCTTAAAGGCGTTTATTGGCACCTAAAATCCGCCGAGCAGGGCAACGTTTTGGCGCAGTACAGCCTAGGACTCTGTTACGAAACGGGCGTGGGCGGCGTTACCGACGCGCAAAAGAGCGCGCATTGGTATCAGTCGGCGGCTATGCAGGGCTACACCGACGCGCAGTTAAAGCTCGGGCTTATGTATAAGCGTGGTATCGGGCTTCAAAAGGATAAGGAAAAATCGGCTTATTGGTTCCAAAAGGCCGCCGAGCAGGGCAACGCGCGCGCCGCGTTCGAGCTTGCCGTCTGCTACCACTTCGGTGAGGGCGTCGCCAAAAATATGAAACGCGCCCTGTCGTGGTACATTAAGGCGTCCGAAAAAGGCAACCCCAACGCGCAGTTCAATTTGGCTATGCTCATAAAGAGCGGCGAATATATCGAACGCGACCCCGCCCGTTCCGCTTATTGGCTCGTCCACGCCGCCGAACAGGGCAGCGCCAAGGCGCAGTACTGCCTGGGACTTTGCTACCTTAACGGCGAGGGCGTCCCGCGCGAGGTTACCCGCGCAAAATATTGGTTCAAAAAAGCCGCCGCCCAAGGCGACTCCAACGCTTTGGCGGCGTTGGGCCGTATTCCCGAGGTCTTTATGCCGCGGTAGTTGCGCGGGCGAACAGCCTGGGGTGTAAAAGTTAAATATGGTTAAATGGAGTAAATATAGATATGCATATGATTGGCATAAAAATGAAATGATTGCTTGTGAGAATGTAAACGTTTTTGGCGGTTTAGATATAAGCGAGTTTATCGCTAAAAACGATCTGAAAATCGACGAACAATATTTTAACGCGGTACTTTGCCGAAACGGCGGCGTGATAGAGAAAAATTTTTTGAAAGAGATAGAAATTACAGTAAACGGAAAGAAACAAATTATTCCTTCGGTATTTTCCGTGAGCCGGTTTTTAGGTTTTGTCGATTCCGCCGAAGAAAATATCGCGGAATTATATTATAAAAAATATCCGGATAAAAAACTTTTACCTATCGCTGCGGATACGAAAGACGACGTTTTTTTTCTTGACTGCAATAAGAGCGGTAGTGGCGGAGTTTATTTTGAATTGACCGACGAATCCGTTCTATATTTTGACGGGTCCCTTAATCCGTCCGATGATTTTTTTGAACCGCGACTAAACAAAATCGCCGATACTTTTACAGATTTTCTTAATTTGATACAATGGGATGAGGATCAAAAAGTACAGCCTAATAGAACATAATCTATTCGTATTACGCGCAAACAAAAAAAGCGTTCAAAATATTAAAAGAACTTTGGAAAAAATGGAGGAGAACGATTTTATGAAAATGACGCCGGAAAAATTTTATATCCGGATAAAGGAATTATTAGCCGTCCAATTTAACACTGACTTGCCGGTTAGGCAACGAAACAGGGCAAACGATAAGATTGTGAGGATCGTTAAGCTTTTAGAAAACAATATCGATGAATGTAAAGAAGTTATAAACTTGTTAATTTGTGATCAATCAATTAAATTCCCCTCCGGGGAGGGGTGGCGGCGAATGCCGACGGGGTGGTTCAATTAGTGGTTTTATTCGCTTAAAAAAAGAGTGTTTTTGAATAAAATATTTTTTAGCGGCTGCTACTTAATAATTCAACCACCCCGGCAACTTCGTTGCCACCCCTCCATAGAGGGGAATTTTGGCGAGTCGCCTAATGGTTGTTGATAGGTTTTGCCGTTCAACGGTCTTTCTCGGCGGTTCGTCCGCCGTACTCGGCGCGTCTTTTGAATTCCCCTCTATGGAGGGGTGGCGGCGAATGCCGACGGGGTGGTTGATTGTCCGCCGCAATATATTCCCGCGTCTATCACACCGCTATGCGCCCGCTTTGAAAGGATACAAGCGGCGTTTACAAAAGACACTCGGCGGTTGCTATGCAACCGCCGAGTGTCTTTTGTCTCGTTAGGTTTTCGCGTTCGCGCCGCTAATATCCTCAACCGGTATGTCGCCGCTAACGTCCGCTACGGCGCCGTCGGGGAGGTCGGGGGCGTCCGCGACCGTGCTTGTTCCGTCCGCGCCGCCGCTAACGCCCGCTAAGGGACGCTTGCGCTTAAAGTCGGGCAGCAGAACGAGTATTTGCGGCAGTACGACCGTCATAAGTATCATAGAGGACAGAGCGCCGCGCCCGAGCGACATACCCAAAAGCGAGGTCGCGGGAAGCGTGCTTGCAAGTCCGAGCACAAAGCCGGTGGCGCACAGCACGCTCGCGCTCAAAAGTACGGAGCCGCTCGACATAACGGCGGCTTTTTTCATAGCGTCGCGCTTGTTAAGGGTCTTGCGCGCGTCCTTGTAGTTGGAGGCGAGCAGTATTCCGTAGTCGATCGTCGCGCCCATCTGAATGCAGACAAGCAACATATATCCGGTAAACACTATCGGCTGACTAAACAGGAACGGTATCGCCATATTTATCCACACCGCGCCCTGGATAAGGCACAACAGCACGAGCGGAATCGGAATCGTGCGGAACGTTACGAGCAGAATCGCCGCTATAAAGAGCATCGTCAAAAGGTTGACCAGCTTAAAGTCGTCGGTTATAACGTTTTTTATGTCCCGCGTCGCGGGGGTCGAGCCCAAAACGTAGAATTCCGAATCGCCCAAAATTTCCTTCGCGGTTTTTCTTATATCGTCGGCGAGCGCGAAGCTTTCGTCGCCCTCCTCGGGTATGTCCACGCTCAATATAACGCGGTAATAGTTTTTGCCGCTAAATTGCGCGAGTATTTCCGCCGGCGTGTTCGTCGCTCCGCCGAACGGCGCCGAAACGGTAAACGGCGACTGCGCGTTAAGCACCTTTTCCTTTGCGGCGAACGCGGCTAAAAGCGCGGATTCCTTGTCGGCGGCGTCGTTTTTGACAAGAACGACTATCGAATTTTGGTTGCCGAACGCCCCGTCCACGGCGGCCTTATCGGTGGTCAGCCGCATATTCTCGCCGCCCGCGGCGGTAAATTCGCCGTAGGTAAACGTGTTGGCGTTCTGACCGAAGTACGACGGAATAATTAACGCTATCGCGACGACGGGCAAAATAAACCTCGTCTTGTAAACGAATTTCGCAAAGGCGTCCCACGGCGATTTGTCGGTTTTTATAAGCGTCGGCGTTTTTTGCGGCGCGGGCGCGGGGGACTTTTTTGCCCGCTTTATCCGTTTTGCTATCGCGCCGAACAGGTCGAACAAGCTCCCGTGCTTTGATTTTTCAAGCAGCTTGTGCGTAAACAGCGTGGCGGCGGGCATAAACAAAAACACGCTCAACAGACTGAATATTATGCCCTTGGCAAGCACAAGCCCTATATCGAGCCCGATAGTATAGCGCATAAACATAAGCGCGGCAAAGCCCGCTATCGTCGTCAGCGAGCTTGCGCCCACGGGCGAGAGCGATTTTTTAAGCGCGGACTTCATAGCGGCGGCGGGCGCCAGACCCGAATCCTTTTCCTGCTTGAATTTGTGCAGCAGGAATATGGAGTAGTCCATCGACAACGCCAATTGCAGCAGCGCGGCGATCGCGTTGGTCAGGTACGATATACTCCCGAAAAATATATTTGTGCCTAGGTTTAGCATTATCGAAACGCCGATAACGAGCAGGAACAGCACAGGCTCCCAAAACGAGCCCGTACCCAAAAACAGCAAGACTAACAGGAGCGGTATCAAAATCGCCGCCGCCGTAAGTACCTCGCTTACGGTAAGCGTTATGGTCGAGTGGGCGGTTACGGCGGGGCCGACTAAGTACAAGCCGTCTAGCTTTGCGACTTGATTCACCGCTTCGACAGTCCGTTCGTCGTACGAGCCGTACCTTGTCGTGGCGGTTATAAGCGCGTTGCCGTTCTTATAAAATCCGTCGAGCTGCGTTTTCAGCTGTTGCAGCTGCGGGGCGAACGCCGCCAATTGCGGGGCGAACGGCGCTAATTCCGGCGGTAAGTTAGCCGGGTCGGCATATATAAGCGTCAGCGCGTAATCAACAAGTTGCCCGTCGGGCATATCGGCCGGCAAAAGCCCGGGCGGCAGCATAGCTTGCAGCATGGGCTTCATCTGCAAAATAACGTCGTCCAAAAACACGGCGTTCTCTATGCCGTCGATTTCGGCGATCCTGTTTTTAAGCCCGATCGCCTCTTGCGGCGTAACGTCCTTAATCATTATCTGCAACGAGCTTTTGTCGCCGAACTCGCCCGTCAAAACCTCCACGCCCTTGGCGGTTTCGGAGTCCTTCGGCAAATACTTCGTCGCGTCGTAATTGATTTTGACGAACGGGATGCAGACCGCGCCCGCAACCGCCAAGGCGATAAACGCGGCCGCGAACCAAATTCTTTTGTCGACGATAAAATCCGTAAGTCTTTTCATAGCAAATACTCCTTACTTAACTTTACCTCGATTAATTTCCTGACTTCAAAAAAAACTTGAAATAACATTGATAAATTATCTAACAAACTGTTGATTATTTATCATAAATATATTATAATAACATTGTGTCCAAAAAGCAAGTATCAATATTTTTTTATATGTATAATAATCGATAAAAAAATTATTTTCTGTGTATTATTGAACACAATCACAAAAATTGGCTACAATTTTTTAGGAGGCGCCGCTATGGGAAAGTCCGACCGCCGCACAAAATACACCAAATCCGTGCTTGTATCGTCGTTTTTTACGCTGTTAAAGCAAAAGCCCGTCAACAAGATTACCGTTACGGAGCTTTGCGAGCTCGCCGACGTCAACCGCGGCACGTTCTATCTGCACTATTACGACGTGTACGATCTTTTGGAGCAGGTCGAAAACGAGCTGTTCGACAAGGTTAAAAAGAGCCTGCAAACAACGTTCAAAAGCGCGTCGCTATCCGATTTTATGATGGAGATCATCTTTGCCATAACCGAAAACGCCGAGCTTTGCAAGGCGCTTTTCATCCGCTCCGATAGCGGCCTTATAAAGCGCATTCTGGATCTTGCCCGCGAAATATGCATCGACGACATCGTAAAAAACCGATCCCTCGCCGACGAACGCGAAATCGATTACGTTTGCGCCTTTATCTTTAACGGCAGTTTGAGCGTCCTGCGCAAATGGGCCGAAAGCGACTTCAAGGAGCCGCCCAAAACAATCGCCGACATAATCCTAAAACTCAGCCGCCCCGACTAAACTTGTCCGTAGCTTTGCGCAAAACGGATATTACCGCTTGCCGCCTACCTTAACGCGCAGACGCCTTTCGTATCGGAGGCGACCAAAAGCTCGAGGTTTTGCAGGTCTAATTTGTAAACGGCCTCGCAGCCAAGGTCGGGGTAGGCGTGAAGAGCGCAGGCTTTAACGCGGTTTTTTATAAGAGCGCCCGCGCCGCCTACGGCGGCAAGATATACGGCGCCCGCGTCGGCGGTCGCCTTTGTAACGGCGTCGGAGCGTCGGCCCTTGCCAATCATAACGGCGACGCCGCACTCTAAAAGGGTCGGGGCGTAGTCGTCCATTCGCGCGCTCGTGGTGGGGCCGCAGCTGCCGATTATCTCGCCGTCGCGGGCGGGTGCGGGGCCGCAGTAGTAAATGCACGCCCCGTCAAGGTCGAAGGGGAGCGGGCCGCCGTTTTTGAGCGCGTCGCAAATTCTCTTGTGCGCCGCGTCGCGGGCGGTGTAGCACGCGCCGGAGAGCGACACGATTTCGCCGGCGTTAAGCGATTGCAACTCTTCTTTGGTTAGCGGCAGGCGCAGAGCTTTTATGTTCATATGATCAACCGTCCTTCGCGCACGCTGTGGCATTGAATATTGACGGCAACGGGCAGCATTCCTATGTGGGTGGGGAACGTTTCGACCGCCGCGGCGAGCGCCGTTACGCCGCCGCCGAAGCCCTGAGCGCCTATCCCCGTAGCGTTCACCGCCTCTAAAATTTTGTCCTCTAACTCCGCGACGCGCTTGTCGGGGTTCCTTTTTCCGACCCCGCGCGTAAGGGCGAGCTTTGCCAGCAGAGCGCACTTTTCCATAGTGCCGCCCACGCCCACGCCCAAAATAACCGGGGGACAGGGGTTCGCGCCCGCGTCCGTTACCGCCCTCACGGCGCAGTCGATTATGCCCGCCTCGCCCTTCGATGGGGTAAGCATAAAAACGCGGCTCATATTCTCGGCGCCCGCGCCCTTCGCCAAAAAGGTTATAGCAATTTTGTCGCCGTCCGTAACGTCGTAGTGAACGACCGCCGGCGTATTCGTACCCGTGTTGAGGCGGGTAAGCGGGTCGGCGACCGACTTCCGCGCGGCCGCGTAACCCCTTTTTACGCCCTCGTTAAGCGCGTCGGTAAGGCCGCCGTTTATGTGAACGTCTTGGCCCACCGACACGAACAGCACCGCGAGTCCGCAGTCCTGACACGCAAAATCGCGCGACCTTACCGCGATTTCGTTATTCTCCTCTATAACGCCGAGCGCCCACCTTGCGGCCGGCGACCGCTCCGCCCTTGCCGCCTCTTTAATAAGCGCGCGCGTCGCCGCGTCCACCCCGACAAGCGCGTTCCCGATAAGCGCCCCGAGCGGCTCGATTAAAATTCGTGCGTCGATTTCTCTCATACGCTACATTATAACACAGACCGCGAATTTTTTCAAACGATATTCGGCGTCAAATTTTTACTAAAATCTTTCCGCTAAAATCTCCGAAAACATTTAATACGCTTAATATTATAAAAAGTGCCTCAAAACAATTCCCTTTGGGCGAAATTTGTGATATAATTAAAGGGCGGTAGGGTAATTATATCGCGGATAGGCTATGGAAGAGGAATCGAAATCGGAAATTGAAAGCGGCGTGGCGACCGGGGGGTTGGACGCCGGGGGTATAGTTAGGCTGACGGTCAAGACGCTTTATAGGACGGTCGTCGCGCTGGCGTTTTTTGCCGCGCTTTTTGCGGTGTGCTTTCCGTACCCCGCCATGCGTTTTTATTTGTGGACGGGCTTAAAGGGGCGCGCGCTCGAAACGGCCGAGGTAATCGTTAGCCGTACTATCGGGGCTTACGGGGGGACGAACGGGCCGCCCTCGGACTCTCATTTGGCGGACGCGCTCGTTACGGGCATAAATCTTTCGACGGAGTTTTTTAACGGGTCCGCTCAAAAAAACGGATTAAGGCACAAGGACACGCTTTTTTACGCAAAAAAGATTATCAAGTACGCCGACGCGTACAATTCGTTTTCGACGCTCAATATTCGCAGCGAACTTATCGACGCGGACTCTTTGCGGCGTTCGCCCAAATGGATGCACGGCAATGTTTACAGCTATCTCGACGACGTTATGTGCGCGCGCGAAAAGGCGCGGTTCGCGTCGGAGGGGATTAACCCCGCGTTCGGCGATTTTTCGATAGACCTCAACAATTTGCAAACGTTCTTCCCGCTTGACGACGGTAAGTCTTCCGATGCGGACAAAAATATGTTTATGGACCGCTATTCGCGGATTTTTAACCGTTTCGCGGCGGTTTTAGAGGCGGAGCTGCGCGATATGGGCTACTATAATATCGAATTCACCGCCAACGGCCTGCCGACCTACGACGCGGTTCGCGCCGCCGAGCTGCCGTTTAGCGCCGACGACTTTAAGCTGTTGTTTTTGCGCGACAGCTTTTCGCTGAGCGCGGACGGTACGCCCTCCTACGTGAATAAATCGGTGCAATTGTTGCGGCTCGAAGAGTTTGCGCCGAAAATTTTTGACTATATGTACGCATACAACCCCGAAACCTCCGCCGGATTCGCGCGTAAGCTCTATTGGGCGCGGTCGCTCGTCAATCTTACGGTGCGTGTCCGCGAGGCTTTGGGCGTTATGCAGGTTTATTCCGCCGCCGTCTATCACGCGAATCAGTACGCTATGATCGACGGAATAGTTGAAAATTGGGACGCTCTTATGACGATGGACGGCGAGAACGGCAAGCCGCTCGTCAACGTATGGTACCATAACGTGCTGGTGCCGGAATATTTGAACGCGAATTAAATTTTTTTCGGAGGATATATGGACAAGATACTAAAAGAGGGTTTGACTTTCGACGACGTTCTGTTGATACCCGACGAGTCGGGCGTACTGCCAAAGGAAGTCGACCTTACGACAAGACTTTCCGACGACATTAAGCTGAATATTCCGCTGCTTAGCGCGGCGATGGACACGGTTACCGAGTCGCGCCTTGCCATCGCCATGGCGCGTGAGGGCGGTATGGGCATAGTCCACAAGAATATGACGATCGATATGCAGGCCGAAAATATCGACCGCGTAAAGCGGAGCGAGCACGGCGTAATTACCGATCCGTTTTTTCTTTCGCCCGACAACCTTGTCCGCGACGCGTTGGAGCTTATGAACAAGTACCGCATAAGCGGCGTTCCGATTACCAAAAACGGCAAGTTGGTCGGCATTTTGACTAACCGCGATTTGCGTTTCGAAACGGGTTACGACCGCCCGATCGCCGAGGTTATGACGAAAGACCGCCTTGTTACCGCGCCCGTGGGAACGACTATGGCGGAGGCGCAAAGGATACTCGGCAAGCACCGGATCGAAAAGCTGCCCATCGTCGACAAGGACGGTATGTTGAAGGGGCTTATAACCATTAAGGACATCGAAAAGGCGATTCAGTACCCCAGCTCCGCCAAGGACAAGAACGGTCGTCTGCTCGTGGGCGCGGCCGTCGGCACGGGCGCGGATTGCTTTGACCGCGCGGCGGCGCTCGTGGCGGCAAAGGTCGATTGCATAGTCGTCGACACGGCGCACGGCCACAGCGTCCACGTGCAAAAGGCCGTCGAAAAGGTCAAAAACAAGTTTCCGTCCGTTACGCTTATCGCGGGCAACGTCGCCACGGCGGCCGCGGCGGCGGCGCTTTTCGAGCGCGGAGCGGACGTCGTTAAGGTGGGCATCGGCCCCGGCTCCATATGCACCACGCGCGTTATCGCCGGTATCGGCGTGCCGCAGATCACCGCGATTACGGACTGCGCCGAGGCCGCCGAAAGGTACAAAAAGACGATTATCGGCGACGGCGGAATCAAGTACAGCGGCGACATCACAAAGGCTATCGCGGCGGGCGCTCACGCCGTTATGATAGGCTCGCTGTTCGCGGGAACGTCCGAAAGCCCCGGCGACTTAGAGATTTATCAGGGCAGGAGCTTTAAGACCTATCGGGGAATGGGGTCGCTCGGCGCTATGACGAGCGGCAGCCGCGACCGTTATTTTCAGGAGACGAGCGACCTTAACAAGCTGGTGCCGGAGGGCGTCGAGGGCCGCGTTCCCTACCGGGGCGCGCTTTCGGATATTGTGTTCCAGCTTATGGGCGGCTTGCGCTCCGGTATGGGCTACTGCGGCCGTCCGAATATCGCGGAGCTCCGCACAAAGGCCAAGTTTATACGCATAACCGGCGCCTCGCTTGTGGAAAACCACCCGCACGATATAACGATTACCAAGGAGAGTCCTAATTACAGCCCCAAAGGCTAGCGGGGCAAACCGCCGAAAATTCGCGGGATAGCGGACAAGTGCGAAACCCGTCTTCGCCGCACTCGGCTGTTCCCCAAAATTCCCCTCCGGGGAGTGCCTCGCCTCGTCGACGGGCTCCGCTCCGGCGGGTGCTCGCCCTGCAAACGGCTTCGCCGTTTGACGGCTCGGTTCGTGCCGCCTTTGGCGGCGGGGTGGTTAAATTTATAATTTTAACCGCAAAAAATTCTCGGGCGGGGCGAGCCGACACCAAAATATAAATGATTCTTACAAGGAGTACTAAATGAAAATCACTGTTTTAGGGTGCGGGCGCTGGGGGTCGTTTTTGGCGTGGTATGCGAATTCGTTGGGTCATAAGGTCGTATCTTACGGGCCGGACGACGAGTTGTACCGCAAATTAAAGGCGTCGGGCGGCAACGAATACATACGGTTCGACGACAAAATCGAGCTTACCTGCGATTTGGAGCGGGCGGTTTCGCACGCCGAAATCGTCATAATCAGCATAAGCTCGCAAGGCTTGCGCGGCTTTTTGCAAAAGGTTTGCGCTCTCGACCTGTCGGGCAAAAAGATCGTTCTTTGTATGAAGGGCATCGAGGAGTCGACGGGCAAACGCCTTTCCGAGGTCGCGCTCGAATCGGGCGTAAACAAGCGGAACATAGCGGTGTGGGTCGGCCCCGGGCATATTCAGGAATTTGTCAAAAACGTGCCGAACTGTATGGTTATCGACTCGTATAATCCTAGCCTTACGCGCTCGCTCGCCGACGTTTTTAAGAGTAGTTTAATACGCTTTTATTACGGCAACGACATTATAGGCACCGAGGTCGGCGCGGCGGCGAAAAACATTATGGGCATCGTCGCGGGAATGCTCGACGGTATGAATTATTCGTCGCTCAAAGGCCCGCTTATGGCGCGCGGTGCGCGCGAGGTCGCCCGCTTAATCAAGGCGATGGGCGGCAGCGAAATGTCCGCCTACGGCCTCTGCCACCTCGGCGATTACGAAACGACGCTGTTTTCGCTCCACAGCCACAACCGTATGTGGGGCGAAATGTACGTGCGCGGCGAAAAGTTCGGCAAGCTAGCCGAGGGCGTCGCAACCGCACGCGCCGTAGCCAAAAAAAGCGCGGCGCTCGGCGTCGAAATGCCCATTACCGACGCGGTAAACCAAATGATAACCGACAATCTTTCGCCCTCCGAGGTCATCACCCGCCTTTTCGAGCGCGACGTAAAAAGCGAGTTTTAACGGTGTTATAAACGGGGCTATGATTAACATTCGACAATAAATACTTTGCAAAATATATATGCGGCGTAAAAACGGTTGACATTGAATATGACTTGCCGTATAAATTTTTGACAAATTTAATCGATTTTGTTTTATTCGCCGAAATAAAAATTTCAGACAAACATGGCGGTTTAATGTCGTCGCACTTATCAGAAATTTTTTTTACGGAAATAATTTTTTTTACGGAATGTTTTGCTAAAAAAATTCCTGAAAAATTTTTATTTTTCAAAATACAAAATAAACTCCGCAAAAGTACTTGATTTTAACGCGGATTTAGGGTATAATACCCTTACTGTGCTACGCGGGGAGCTAGCGGTGCCCTATACCCGCAATCCGCTACAGCGGGGCGGAATACCACCCCCGGCATCCGTATGGAAGGCAGTCGCCGGCAAGTGGCGTCGATTTTAAGGTCTTGTGCAACGTTATACCGCGAACCGTGTCAGGGCTTGACCGCAGCAGCACTAAACGGATCATAGCGTGTGCCACAAGGGCGCCTTAAAGGAGTTAACTGCCGGAAGGACGGTTCGATGCGGTATGACAAAGGTGGTTGCACAGTATTTTGAATTTTTTAGCGACCTAGCACAACAGGTCGTTTATAGATATATCAAAAATATTTGCGAGTTCCAAAAGCGTGTCGATATTCGGTTCGGTGCGCCCCTGTTCCCAATGCCCGATATTGTTTACGGTAACGTTAAGCCTTGCCGCCAAACCGCGCTGCGTCCTATAAAAAAGATTAACCTAAATTCCGAACAGACCAAGAGTATGGCTCAACGTATTCTTGAAAAAATTTAAGTTTGCTTTTGCGGCAAAATTTTTTCAAATCGGCTTATTAAAAATATAGTAAAAACCGTTGACAAACTTGTTAGAATGCGGTATAATACAAGAGTAACGGATGGGTTACGTTCGTTACAATCCAATTAGCTCATCATTTTCCCCCTTATTATATTATAGCAAAACGGTCGGTTGTACAATCGGCCGTTTTGCATATAATGGGTGTTATACGCCGCGCGCAAAAAATAATTTCAAAAAAATAAAATTTTTTTTGAAAAACATAGTAAAAACCGTTGACAAACTTATTAGAATGAGGTATAATGCAAGAGTAATGGATGGGTTGCGTTCGTTACAACCTAACTAGCTCATCATTTTCCCCCTTATTATATTATAGCAAAACGGTCGGTTGGATAAATCGGCCGTTTTGCATATAGTTGAGAGTTTTGAGCAAAACTATACTATTTCTTTATATAGGTCAAACACAATGCGTCGGCGGCGGGGTCGCCCATAACGGTTATTCCGGCGGCGGCGCAGCGGTTGCTCTTTTGAAAAACGCACGGAGCGGAGCAGCCTACCTCGGTATCGACGGTGTAATTCGCCTTTACAAAGTCGTCGGCCGCCTCGAACAGCGAAACGTTCTTGCCGGCGAGCGGCGCATAGCTTTCGCAGTCGGTGTCGGCGGCGATCGAAATCGCTTTCGCGCAGCAGCAATAGCCTTTGTTAAACCTGCAATTCCTAAGTCCGCATTTAAGATCCTTCATATATTTTTCCTCCGATATATTTTTGAAAAACTCCCGACAAGCTCGGTCGGCTTTAAGACGCGCCCTTTTCGGGATTTTCTTGTTAAACTTATTATCCCGCGAGACGCCTAGAATTATGCATTCGATTGCCGCGCAAGCCGAATAAAATAAGACGCAAAAATAAAATTCGCCGGGCGTAGCGCCGATAGTCGGCTTGATAAGCAGACACATAAGCGGGCAAAGAGGGCTGCGGCAGACGCGGGCAACAGGCGGCGACGCCGAGCCCGTCGACGAGGCGAGGCTTGCCGAGCCGTCAAACGGCTTGCCGTTTGCAGGGCGAGCACCCGCCGGAGCACAGCCCGTCAAAGAGGCGAGGCTTGCCGACATGAGAGTACATTGACGTACTCGATTGAGACGCCCCGCCGAACCCAATGCCGCTATCGACGCCGTTATTTGTCCGCGCACCCGATAAAGGGTTGACAGAATTTCTAAATAAGTATACAATAATCTGGATATGGAAGGTCGCGCCCGAAACATATTCTATATAGCCGAGTTTCTTTGGTTTTCGTTGGTGATTACAAGCGTATTGTTTCCGCTGTTTTTTATCGTGTCGTTCGTTCCTGTAATAATTTTAACGTCGCTGTTCTTTATTAAGAACGTCCGCTTTAATCTGTTCATTCTGGTTATCGCGCTCACGGCGGCGTCGGCGGCGGGCGGCGGCGACTTTGTAACGGTGCTGTTTTCCGTCCTTATAATATCGGGTTGCATAGGCGTAATTTGGGGGCTTAATCACCGTTCCTACAAAATCGGCGCGGGGCTTTGCGCGTTGGTAATGCTCGCGTCCGGGCTTATGCCGCTCGTGTTTTATCCCGTGGGCTACCGCAAAAAGCCGACGGACTTCGCGTCGGATTACGCCGCCGCCGAGGCGGACAAGGTCGGAACGGTCTTGGGGGCGGGGTCGCAGCTCCGCGCCGCCGCCCGAATCTACTACCGCTTTTTTTACGACGGAGACGGCGTTCAAAAATTAGATAAATCCCACGCAGGCTATCAAGCCGAGGCTAACCGAAAATTTGCCGATTCGGTCGGGGAGTGGGGAGCCGAGGACATTTTTTTCGACTTTATGGGGCTGTTTTCCGTCGCCGCGATATTCTCGTTTTTGGCGGTCTTTTTGATAAACCGCCGCACTAAACGGCATAAGGTCGGCTCGCCGTCCGGGTTCGCGGTCAAAACGTGCGCCGCGCGGCTTTGCGATATGCGCCTGAACAGACGCTTTTGCCTGTACGTGTTTTTTCCGGCGTTCGCGTTTTCGTTCTTGGGCTATATAAAACCGCTTAGCACCGTTACGGCGGCCGTATTCAACGCGGCCGTTACCGTGCCGTGCGCGTTCGCGGCGTTCACGCTCCTTCTGCACACGCTGAACCGAATCCCCGCGGGCAAGCTGAAAGGCGCGTTGTTCGCCGTTTGGGTTTTGGGAGCGGCCACGTGCGCGGCGTTCCCGCTCGCGCTGTTTTACGTTTCGTTCTTGGGTCTTGCGGACGCGGTTTTAGACGTGCGCGTGCTGCTCTCGTACGCGCTCGATAAAAGCGACGCCGATATAGCAAGCCATAAGCTGGCGGAAATAAAGCGCAGGGCCGCCGCCGAAAACGACGACGGCGCGGACGATCGCTATACCGTTACCGTAATCGACCGCGCGCCCGACAACGCCGATAACACCGCCGACGACGCGGACGGGAACGACGGCATCGCGCCGCCCGCGCCCGACGGCGGCAAAAACGATAACGCAAACAACAATAATAAGGACAACAAAAAGGAGGACGACAAATGAAAGTAATTCTGTTAGCCGACGTAAAAGGACGCGGCAAAAAGGGCGACGCGGTGGACGTCGCCGACGGCTACGCCCGCAACTACCTGTTCAAGAACGGACTCGCCGCCGAAGCGACGGCCGCCGCTCTTAACGACGCGAACAACGCGAAGGCCGCCGAACGCCACCGCCGCGAGGTCGAAAAGGCCGAGGCGCTCGCGCTCAAAAAGCGGCTCGAAGCGTTGACCGTTACGGTCGAGGTCAAGGTGGGCGAAAGCGGCAAGCTGTTCGGCGCGTTAAACACGCAAAGCATAGCCGACGCGCTTGCAAAATCCGGCGTCGAGGTCGACAAAAAAAAGATAGTTATGGCCGAGCCGATAAAGCACACCGGCGCGTACACCTTAACGGTCAAGCCATACGCCGAGGTCTCCGCGTCGCTCAAAGTGGTTGTCGTCGCGGCGGGCAAGTAGATGAAAACCGTCGAAAAAGCCGCGACGTCCAAAACCTACTTTTTGTGTTTGACGGCCGTTTTTACCGCGCTCACGACCGTAGCGACAATGTTGCTTAACGTTCCCGCCGCCTTTATTTTGGGCGCGGGCGGCAATATCAATTTGGGCGACGCCGTGATTTTTATCGCGGGCTTCGCGCTCGGGCCGTGGGGCGGACTCGTCGCGGGCGGAATCGGTTCGGCGCTCGCCGACCTTGCGGGCTACGTTCAGTACGCGCCGTTCACGCTTATAGTCAAGGGCGCCGAGGGCTTTATATGCGGTCTTATTTTTTCGCGCGCATCCGCTATCCGTCCGGCCTTTCGTATGGCGGTATCGATAGCGGCGGCGGGCGCGGCGTGCGTTGCCGGCTACTTTTTTACTGAGCTTGCGGTATGCTCGCTCTACGGACTAGACGACGAAACCGCGCTCATAATTTTGGCGGCGCGGACGCTTATCCCGAGCTTAATACAGGTGTCGGCAAGCGGCGTAATCGCCGTTATAGCCGCGCCGAGGTTTATAAAAAAAGGAGTTTCGGTATGAAATTTTTCGGCAAAAAAAAGGCGCCCCGCTCCGACGCGGGGCAAATCGCTCTTTGCTTGGGCGGCGGCGGGGCGCGGGGCTACGCCCATATCGGCGCCCTACGCGCGTTCGAGGAAAACGGCATAGACTTTAAGCTGTGCGTGGGGACAAGCGTTGGCGCGATAGTGGGAGCCTTATACGCGGCGGGCGTAAAAGCCGCCGAAATGGAGGAGATCGGCGACGCGCTCGACCTTAAAGACATTCGCAGCGGCTTTATTTTAACGCCCGACGATCCCCTAAAAATCGGCCGCATAGTAACGAATATTTTGGGCGACGCGGATATCGGGGACTTCCCCAAGCGCTTCGCCGCCGTCGCGGTGGACTTGGTGGAGGGCAAGCAGGTGATACTCGATTCCGGACGCGCGGGGCTTGCGTGCTCGGCGTCGGCCTGCGTGCCTATGTTTTTCCGTCCCGTAATCGACGGCGACCGCCACCTTGTGGACGGCGGCTTACTGAACAATATCCCCGCCGACGTTTGCCGTATGCTCGGCGCAAAAAAAGTCGTTTCGGTGGACATTAACCCCACGCGCGGCGGCGGCACGGCGGAGCTGGGGCTTATCGACGTTCTAAAAGCCACGTTCTCCATAATGGGCGCCAACGCCTCTATAAACGGCATCCGCCAAAGCGACGTTCTTATCGCGCCCGATCTAAGCCGCTTCCGCGCCACGCGCAAGGACGGCCACGACGAGATGATCGAAATCGGCTACAACGCCGCTTTGGAGCATATCGACGAGATTAAGGCGCTTTTCGCGGATAGCGCGGGCAAGGGCGCGGGCAAATAGCGGCGTTGATACGGGCCCTGCGTGTAACCCGTTGCACGCGTCTATCGCGCCGCTCCTTGCCGGCTTATGAAATACGATAAATAAAACGGACAAGTATATTGTTTTGCGATTGTACAGGAATATGAAAAAGGAAAGTATCCAAAATGAATAGCGAAACGATTAAAAATTTTGAGGAAGGATTTGACAAAATAATTACCGCTATGGTTTCGGAATGTTGGAATTATGCCGACAAAAAGTGCGACGCGATATACATACATTGCACAATTTACGACGTTAATACCATTGGCGTTAGTTTCTTTTACAGAGTAAAAAACAAATTGATTAGTAACGACCGAATAGTCGAGAAAAAGCGGGTTAGGGAAAGATTGGAAATTGTGTGGGATTTATTATCGCAAAACACAATAGAATTGGCAAAACTATTTGAAGCTAATAAAGACGAAATTCCGTTTGAAATTCGTATAATATACGACTTTGCGCAAAAGGTTAAATTGAACGTCAAATTTGTGTACGACAACGAAAAAAATGTCGATTCCCTCGAATTGCTAATGAAATGGGAGGATGAAATTAACACCTATGGGCGCAAGTAAAAAACCGAAAAAACCGAAAATAAAGAAAGCCGCCTCAAAAAATGAGCGGCGCAAAAGGCGGCTTATTACAGCGTGGGCGGCGGCGCTCGCGTTTGTGGCGGTTACGGGAATCAGCTTTATTTGGTCGGCGCAAATCGATAAGGCGCTGGGGCTTATCGTGCCGGGTGCGCGCGCCGGCGAGCCGCTCGATAAGGTGCTTGAATTCGACGCGGGCGCGGGCAAGACCCTGGCGGTTCACTTTATCGACGTGGGGCAGGGCGACGCCTGCGTTATCGAGCTTCCCGACGGCAAAAAGATTTTGATAGACGGCGGCAAGGACAAGGAAAAATCCAAATTATTGGGCTACATAGACGCCGTTATCGACGACGGCGCGGATAGTATGAGGGACGCGGAGTTCGGGTTCGACTACGCTATTTTGACCCACGCGGACGAGGATCACTGCGGCGGCTTCGACGACGTTCTTGACGGCTACGGCGCGGAAGTTTTTTACCGCCCGAACGAGGAGGCGACCTATAAGGACTACGCCGACCCGGGCAAGAATAATTTGCTGCCGGGCTACACCGCCCAAGATACCCTCGCGTATATGAGGGCGGTCGACGCCGGCCACAACAATTCCGGTTCGGTTCGCGTTTCGTCGGCGTCGGACGCGGCGGGCGGCGTTATAAAGCCCGACGGTATACAAAAGGGCGGTTCCGGCTATTACGAATTGGTTTTTTATACCCCCGTCAAAAACTCCTACAAGAATCACAACGACTATTCGCCGATTATGATACTCTATTTTGCGGGTCGGTCTATCGCGCTTTCGGGCGACGCCGAAACGGCCGCCGAAAAAGAATTCACGGATGCCGCCGCCGCAAAGGACGGGGACAAGTATGCCGTTTTTGACGAGCGCTTTAACGCCGACGTTATAAAGCTCGGGCATCACGGCTCGCGCACCTCGTCGGGCGGGGACTACCTTGCCGCGCTCACCGCGCCCGATTCGGTAAGCGGCGTTTTTACCGTCATAAGCTGCGGGGCGGGCAACACGTACGATCACCCGCACCCCGAAACGCTTGACCGTCTTAGCGGCGCGGGCTTTGCCGCCGACAAGGTTTTGCGCACCGACATTTACGGCTCGATAGTTTTTAGAATCGATTCGGCCGCCGCCGGGGCGGGAACCTTGACGTTCGCCGTTACCGCCGAGTCCGAGCGCGCCGCCATTCGATTCGGCGAAACGACGGTCGGCTGGCGCGGGCTTTGCGTAAGCGCTTGGATTCTCCTCGCTCTTATTCTGCTTATCCGCCCCCTCGCGTCCGTTCTTCGGAAAAACTTCAAAAGGAACAGCTCCAAACGGAACAAGAAAAGCGCCGGATAAAAACTTGCGTTTATTCGGGGATTGTGTTATAATATGCGTAAAAATACGATTCGGAGGCACACTATGATTTATGACAGACGCGCGGCGCTCGCCGTAAGAGTAACGTTCTTTTTGTTCATTTTGTTCGGGCTGCTCGATTGCCTCGGCGTTTTTAGGGGCAAACCCGGCGGCGCAATGTTTATGTATTATACCATACAGAGCAACGTTCTCGCGCTCGCGCTTTTCGGCGTCCTGACCGTCCTTACGGCAAGGGCGCTCGTAAGGGATGGCAAGCGCGGCAAAACCGGCTACCTTGCGCGGTTCGAAATGGTTTGCACAATCGACCTGCTTCTTACCCTCACCGCGTATTGGGCGCTCCTGGCGCCGACCCTTTTTAAGATGAACGCCGACTACAATCAATGGTCGTTCGCAAATCTGTCCGTCCACCTGTTCGCGCCGCTGTTCTGCCTTATCGACTACATACTGTTCGCCCCCAACGACAGCCTTAAATACCGCGATGTCTTTTTTGTTCTTATATTTCCGTTTTTCTATATCCTCTTTTCCGCAATCGCGGGGCTGTCGGGCTACGTCTATGCCTTCGACGCCGTCGGCGTTCCCTCCCGCGCTCCCTATTTTTTTATCGACTGGTTCGCGACGGGCGCTATGCCCCTAATCTATATCCTCGCCCTCGTCGTCTTTTTCCTCATAATCAGCCACATCCTGTACCTCCTCGACAAAAGATGGCAAAAGCCCGCCCTTTGCAATTCCGCGCCGCCTCCGTTGGGAATAGAAAAACCCGAATAAGTACGGGCGGGAATAAACGAGATATGTATTTAGAAAAACTGATATTGCCCGACGGCGAAGCCGAATACGCCGCCGCCTTTGCAAGGAGGAAACAAAACGGCGGCTATTTGGATAACGGCTATCCTTGCGGAATGTTCGGCGCTATGGGACTGTCCCGAATCGACTTCGAAAACGTTACCGTAATTTACGGCGGCAGCGGCAGCGGCAAAAGCACGTTGTTGAATATAATCGCCGATAAGCTACGCCTAAAAAGGAACGCGCCGTTCAACCGCAGCGAGATGTTCCCGCTTTACGCGGACGCCTGCGAGTGCAAAATGCAGTCGGACGGGGACGGAGGCGAACGGAAAATTCCCGACGGCAGCGCAATCATAACGAGCGACGACGTGTTTGAATATATGCTCGCCGCAAGAGCCGTCAACGAGGAAGTAAGCGAGAATACGGAGCAAGGCAAGGTAGATTATGCCGGGCTGAAATTCGGCGAAACGTTCCGGTTTAGCGGCGTAGAGGACTACGATAATTTTCGCCTGCAAATCCTTTCGCGCAAAAAGTCTTTGACCCGCCGAAAATTCCTGCGGCGGCTTGCCGGCGTCGAGGTAAAGCTCAACAGTAACGGCGAAACCGCCATCGATTACTTTAACGCCGGACTGCAAAACGACACGTTCTATTGTCTTGACGAGCCGGAAAACAGCCTGTCGCCCGTAATGCAGCTGCGCCTAAAAAAGCTGATCGAAACCAAAAGCCGCTACTGCGGTTGTCAATTCGTCATAGCCACGCACTCGCCGTTTATTTTGGCGGTAAACGGCGCAAAAATTTACAATCTCGACCTCATCCCCGTAACGCTAAGCAAATGGTGGCAGGTCGAAAACACCAAAACATATTTCGATTTTTTCTACCGACACAAGGACTTATTCTTAAAGGACGAATAAAACCGAAAGACGTTTCAACCGGCTTTTCAAAAATAGCTTTTCAAAAACACGCCCCGGTATTTTCAAAAACACCGAAAAGTCGAACGTTTTTATAGAATATTTCTATATTTTCAAAAACACGCCCCGAATAATTGACATAACCTCAATATTCTGCTAAAATAGTTCTTGTCGGCAAAAGCCGCCGTTCCGCAACGGGCGCGCCAAACCGACGCAAAAAACTCCGAATAAGTTTGAATAGAATTAAGACGCGTCTTTTTTGTTGCGAATCGCCCTCTTTTTTGCCGATAGCGGCGTCGTTGTCCGCAAAAACAAGTCGGCGCCGTCTAAAAAATTCGCCGTCTTAATCCCGTTCCGCTTATTCGGAATTTCCCTCACGGGGGTATGGCTCAGTTGGTAGAGCGACGCGTTCGCAATGCGTAGGCCGGCGGTTCGAATCCGCCTATCTCCACCATATGTTGTTCTCCATTTGTAGGACGGAGAACGCGGCAAAAACCGCCCGAAAGGGATGTTTTTTGCTCGAAACGGGGTAATTTTTGCCCGTTTTGGGAACTTTAACGCATTTACGCGGTTTTGGTGCGAAACGCTATGCGCTTGGAAATGGTTGTCCAAATTGTTTGATAAAAGCAAAACCACGCTTTACGCAGTTATCCGGATTCGAACCTTTGAAAACCGAACGGAAACAAAAAAAATTGTTTAAGTCGGGCGGCTTGTAGTTACCCGACATTCACAAGCTTGCCGCCGGATAGGCGGGAGCGTTCGGCGCAGAAGCCGATGAGGTGGCTGTGAACGGAGTTTTCGATGGTGGTAAGGGCAAGGGCTTGATTGCCGCTAAGCGA
>JAISMM010000084.1 GCA_031276725.1 Clostridiales bacterium
TGGCGTTTCAACCCGATTTATACCGCACAACGGCAACAATACGCACGGCGGCAATTCCCCTCCGGGGTGCGGTGGCGGTGAACGCCGCCGTGTTGTTTTAATTGCTAAATTATAACGACTTGAAAATTGTTAACTTAAAAATATATTTTTTAAGCGGATAAAACTAAGTATATTGAACCACCCCGGCAACTCCGTTGCCACCCCTCCATAGAGGGGAATTTTTCAGTGGCGTTTCAACCCGATTTATACCGCACAACGGCAACAATACGCACGGCGGCAATTCCCCTCTGTGGAGGGGTGGCGGCGAATGCCGACGGGGTGGTTGATTGTCCGTCGTAGGGCGGTTTATATATGCCGCCGACTAAGACCCTTACCACCCCGGCGCTAACGCGCCACGAACCGAGCCGTCAAACGGCGGAGCCGTTTGTAGGGCGTGCGAGCCTGCGAGCTAAGCCCGTCAACAAGGCGAGGCACTCCATAGAGGGGAATTTTTGCGAGCAAGGACTCCGCAGAGGGGAATTTTTTAACGGATTTTTTTACATAATCTGACAAATACATCCGCCTAAAAAAATCCATTCACTCCCCTCTTGACAAATCCGCGCGGGAGATATATAATGGTACTATGATTAAACCCGCGCTTAAATACCCTAAAACGCCGTTCGAAAGACTTCTGCCGCTGATTACGGCGGCGGGGGCTTTGCTCGCGGCGGCGCTTACGCTGTCGTTCCTGCGCAAAATTACGGCCGTAGCGGAGTGGTTTGTGCGGAACGTTTCGCGCTATATCGTGCCGACGGTCGGGAACTTAACGTCGATCGTTCCGTTTTCGGTTCTTGAACTGCTCGTAATAACCGCGTCCGGCGCCGGAATCGGTTTTGCGGCGGTCGAAATCGTACTCCTTTGCAAAAAACGCTTCTA
The DNA here is from genome assembly GCA_031276725.1 of Clostridiales bacterium. Lineage (GTDB taxonomy): Bacteria > Bacillota > Clostridia > Christensenellales > Pumilibacteraceae > RACS-047. Next base: position 916 of record JAISMM010000084.1, read on the forward strand.
CCGTTCGGTCAAGCGCGCCTGCGTTTTGGCGGTCGTAATTTTGAGCGTAATCAATCTGTATTCGCTCTGCGCGGGCTTCGCCTACTACCGCGCTCCCCTCGTCCTCGACAGGAGCGACGCCGTTTATAAGGGCGGCGATATTACTGCCGTGGCGGAATATTTTTTGACCGATTTTAATAATTTGTCCGACAAAATCGAACGGAACGAAAACGGCGACGCGATACCGCCCTACTCGCACAAGGAGCTTGCCGCGCTTTTGCGCGAGGAGTTTAAGCGGCTCGACGGCGGCTACTATTTTGAATATACGCCGCGCGTCAAAAGGGTGGCGAACGGTTGGTTTATGTCGGATACGGGCATAACGGGCGTCGCTTTTTTGCCGCTCGGCGAGGCGAATGTTAACCCTATGACTCCGCCGTCCGCCCTGCCGCAGGTTATGGCGCACGAGCTTGCGCACACAAAGGGCGTAATGCGCGAGAACGAGGCGAACCTTGTGAGCTACTATATTTTGCTGACGAGCAAAAACGATTATCTTCGCTACTGCGGCTATTTTTCGTGCTTTTATACCCTGCGCACCGCCGTGGCAATCGGCAACAACAACGATTGGAACGCCGCGAACGGTTTTTTTGACAACGTCGCGCCCGAAATTTTGACGGAATGGGGCAACGAAACGGCGTTTTGGCGCACGCACAAGGGCCCCGTCAAGTTCCTGTCGGATTTTTTGGCAAAGGCCGGCGAAAAGCTGAACGACCTGTACCTTAAACTGAACGGCGCCAAGGACGGCGCCGCAAGCTATCAAAATCCGTCCGATATAATCGAGATTCCGCAAACCGACCCCGATACCGGCAAAACGGTCATCAAAATCGAGCCCGTTTATTCCGAAATTCACAAAATCTTTTTCAAAATCTACGAGAACGCGGGCGGACAAGCCGCTCCCGCGGGCGCAACAAAAAACGCTTAAAAATATTCCGCGCCCTGTCCGCGAATTGTCCGTCCGTCCAAAAAAGCCGCGGCGCGATTTGTAGAATAACGCGGCGGTAAAAACTTGTACGGAATAGCATTTTTGCCGTTCTATACAAGAATAACGCGGCGGCGTGATTTGAACGATAATCGATTGACTTTACCCGATTTCTTTGGTATAATAATAAAAATACGGCGGTCGCCGTCTATGCTCCCGTAGTTAAATGGATATAACAGCCCCCTCCTAAGGGGCCGTTACAGGTTCGATTCCCGTCGGGAGTACCAAAAGCGGCTATTATTGAATAGTTGAACCACCCCGGCAACTTCGTTGCCGGGGTGGTTGATTGTTCGCCGTACGGCGGTTTATATATGCCGCCTGCAATGACCCTTACCACCCCGGCGCTACGCGCCACCCCTCCCCGGAGGGGAATTTTGGGAAGTTACCGATTGAGGCATTGATAGATTTTGCCGTTTAACAATCTTTTTTGACGGTTTGTCGGGCGCACTCGGCGCATTTCTTGAATTCCCCTCCGTGGAGGGGTGGCGGCGAATGCCGACGGGGTGGTTGATTGTTCGTCGTACGGCGGTTTGTATATGCCGCCTACAATGACCCTTACCACCCCGGCGCTACGCGCCACGAACCGAGCCGTCAAACGGCGGAGCCGTTTGTAGGGCGGGCGAGCTTGCGAGCTAAGCCCGTCAACAAGGCGAGGCACTCCATAGAGGGGAATTTTGGGGATATGCCGAGGGCGAGAGGCAGGCAACCACCCCGGCGCTACGCGCCACCCCTCCCCGGAGGGGAATTTTTTTGGGGAATTTTGGGGATATGCTGAGGGCGAGAGGGTTGGGTAAATTAAACGGTCGCGGGCTACGTTAAAACAGCGGGATGGCGGCTAAGAATTCGATGTCGCGACGGGCGGCGGCGGCGCCCTCGGCGAGAACGGCGGCTTTTTTGAATACGGTTCCGCCCGAGGCGGCGACAAGGCGTTCGAGTCCCAAAAGCGAACCGCCGGTCGAAATAACGTCGTCGATAAGCGCGACGCGTTTGCCGCGCATAAGAGCGGCGTCGTGAGCGGACAGATACAGCGTTTGGGGCTGCCCCGTGGTAATCGATTCGACGGTCGTTTGAATGCCGTCCTGCATATAGAGCTTTTTGGTCTTGCGGGCGACGGCGTAAAAGCCGTGGCGCAAGCTCCGCGCGACGCAGTGGCACAGTTGCAGTCCCTTGCTTTCGGCCGTGATAAGAACGTCCGCGCCCGACACAAGACGCGCAAGACGGTCGGCGCAAAACTCCGTAAGCTCCACATCGCCGTGCAGGTTAAAAAACGCTATCCCGCTCCCCGACGGCAATTCAAGTACGGGCAACGTTACGGAACGGCCGCAAAGGTCGAACGTGTAAGATTTTTGCATAAGAGATCTCCTTGTGTGATAATTCCCCTCTATGGAGGGGTGGCGGCGAATGCCGACGGGGTGGTTGATTGTTCGCCGTACGGCGGTTTATATATGCCGCCTGCAATGACCCTTACCACCCCGGCGCTACGCGCCACCCCTCCATAGAGGGGAATTTTTGGGCGGGTTATTAAGGCGCGGCGGACGTTGTATATATTGTCGGTTGGATGGTGCTACCGCTGCCGCCGTTATAGAAATATTCTCCGTTGGAATTCAAATTATTACTTACAAAATAACCGGTGCCGGGATCCGCATACGTCAATCGCCCGCCGACGAATTTATCTGATGTAATCGTAACGTTTGAATAGACGCGAACATTGGAACCTCCGGCAATATCATAATACCAAGGATATTCACCGCCGAAGGTAGCTGACTTCAAATCGTAAGTATTTCCGCTGGTTGAGCTTTTCATTTGTTTTAGACCGAGAGATATCTTATCATTCGGTAGTAAAGATGAGTGCGTATGACTGGAATTGATTGAAATGCCTACATAGGTATCAGTATATTTTCGTATCTTGTAGACAAGCGTAACGGTGGGAACGACGACGGACGCCTTTTTTATCAATTTTAGACCCGCGAACGGCGCTTCTTTTACGGTAACGATAATTTCGATCGTTGCAGCCGCGTTATTGTCGGGACCTTTGAACGAGGTATACTTATAGCCGACATAGCTCGACGCCGCGACGATCGGCGTTAAAGCCAGTCTTGACGCGTTAGGGCTTGTATATGTGCTTGTATCCGACGCGACTACGCTTGACGCGGTGTAGCCGTCGCTTAACGCGCAGGCGATTTGTTGATTATCATGGTTAGTACTTACCGTCAGCGTGGGGGCGGTTTCGGGCGAGAGGGTTACGGTAACGTTTGCGGTCATTACGTAGCCGTCGTATTGGAAGGCTCCGGCGTCGGCGACGCGGACTTCTATGAACAGAACGACGGAGACCGCTTCGGCGACTTTTTTGGCGGTGAAATTGAATTTTGTGTTGCCGTCGGTAAAGCGAATGCCTTTATCGGCATTGTTATAGCCGTCGATATACTGCGAACCCGCGATTACCGCCACGGAATTTATGAAGTAATTTCGCGTGGTGTTCCCCGTGCCTTGGGTAATGAGGGGTTGAACCGTCCACACCTTGCCCTCCGACGTAATTTTATCGGACGGAAAGGAAAGGACGGGTATGAGGGCGGGATCGTGCTCTACCTTGATATAGACGATAGTTTCGAACTGCATATTTTCAAAATCGTCGTTTGAGAATGTGGCTGTTATTTTTACGGCTTGGTAGACGGTCGCCTTAACGGGTTCGACCGTGAACTTATAAGTAACGCCGTCGCCCGAAGTAGTCTTATCTTTAAAGCCGTTGACGGCGGGGGCCGCGCCGATCGTTTCGATATTAGTTACGTCGAACGAAAGATTATCAACCGAATAATCGCCCGCGAACGCGACGGTTATTGTGCCGGCGTCGGACTCCGTGGGATTGACGACAGTAGCGGTAAGGTAAGGCAGGTCGGGGTATATAGTTACGTCGCAATAGGCGGTCATAGTGAGGCCGTCGGCGTATATGCCGTTGTCATTACCCTTGAACGTGAACGTGATTTTGATTCTTTGCGTGCCGCCCGAGGGGGTAAAATCGCGCGTGAAGGCGGTGAGCGAGGAATTAATTTGCGACAAGGTTGTGGCGGTTGCAATATCATCGGGCAAATCGATTATGTTCTTGTCGCCGCCCACGAACTCGAACAGCACCGTGCCCTTGGGGTCGGTTACATTAAAGTTAGGGTCGAACGCGGCGGCGAGGGCGAATTTGCCGTTGATGTCCGAGCTGTTCCAAACTACGGCGGCGGAGAGGGTCGGGGCGGCGGGCCAAGGAATGTCGTCGGCGAAGTCCGCCGAGAGCGAATAGCCGTGGTAGGGGCTTTGGTCGGAACCGGGAGTAAGGTAGGCGGTGAAGCGGACGGAAATCGCGCCGCCCCAATAAGCCGAGCGCGTGAATTTGAATTTGTTACTCTCGCCCGCGACGGCGGCGACAGTCCCCTTATCGGCGGGGGTGTAGTAGGTAACGGCATAGGTCGGCGTTACGCCGCCGGGGAGCCCGGTAACGCTAAGAGTCCAACCGCCGTTATTGTCGTAGGCGCGGTCAAGCGCGAGGGCGCGGGCGAATTTGACTTGCAGGGGGCTTTGCTCGCCCGCCGCGATAGTGAACGTTGTGCCGAACGCGGTTATGGTGGCGCCGATATAGGCGGTGCTTGTTACGGGGTTATTTGTCCACGCGCTAACCGACAAGTTGTTGCCGTCCGCAATCGTGTAGGTAACGGAATCAGAGTTAAACACGGTGTAGGCGCTTGCGGCGATAGATTCGGTAACGGCTATGCCGCCCACCTTTCCCCCGAGGGACGGTTTTAACCCGACCGCCAAGGTTGCGGACTCGCCGTTAAAGAAGTAGCCGTTGTGCGGCGCGGGGTTTTGCGTCGCGACGGCGAAGTCGGCGGCGGTAACTTTTAGCATATCGAGCGGCGCGGGGCGCTCGAACTTTTCGTAAAGGTCGTCGCCCATAACGGTAACGACGGTTTTGAGCGTAACGGCGCCCGAAAGATCGAAGGAACTTTTTGCCGTAACGGTAAAGTAAAGGTCGTTAAGACTGCCCGAGAACGACGTATTTGTGTAGGTAAGAATCTGCCTGCCGTCCGTAAGCTCCGACGCGGCAAGATGATTCGACGTATCCGAAACGGCGTACAGCTTGATAGAACCTATATAGGCGTTCGCGTCGAGCGCGTCGATTACGATTTGCAGCTTTGAGGGGCTAGCGAGCGAATAGCCGCTAAAATTAACCTGCGTTACGCCGCCCGCCGCTAGCTGTTTGACCGCGGGGGTAAGCGCGAGCGGCGAGATTGCGAGCGGTTTTACGGTAAAGGTATACGTGCCTACCGTGTAGGTTACGCCGTAGACGACGGCTTTTAGGGTTATAGAAACGCTGCCCTGGCCTACGGCTGTGAACGTGCCGTAAGCGGTGCGGGACACGCCGTCATAGCGTTCGAACGTGAACGAGCCGACGTCCGCGCCGAAGCCCTCCGCCGACAGCGAGCTTATGGGGTAAGTAACGCCGTCTTGCAATGTAACCGCCACGGCGAGAGTTTCGCCGACGAACATATTTTTGTCGGTATCCCCCGCCGTTACAAAGTCTACCGAGCCGTCGAACCGCGCGTACGTAAGGGTCGCGGTCGGCGCGGGAGCGGGCTGCGATTTGATTACGACGTCCACGTCGTTTACGCAAACGTTGCCGTCCGTGATAGCCACGGTAAGCCTTAACGCGCCCGTAACGGTAATATCGGAACCGGTAAAGTTGGCGCCGTCGATAACGCGTAAATCGTTCCCCGCGAGCGCGAGTTTTTCGCCGTTGAGGATAGCGCTATTAAGGGCAAAGGTTACGGTCGTACCGTTTTTGCCGTCAAGCTCGCCCGGCGAATAGCGCGTGACGCCCAAGGCGGACAGGTCGAGAGTCTGCCCCGGCGTGATATAGATAACGTTGCCGGATACATAGTTATCGTCGGAATCGCTCCCATCGTTATCGAATTTTGCGCTGTAAATGTTGAAAGACGTCGATTCGGCAAAATTGCCTTGAAAGCCGCCCGCGTTGACGCTTAACTTTGCCGTAACGGTGTACGCGCCGTATTCGCCCGCTTGCGGGTAATAACTGCCCGAGTAGGTATAAATATCGTAACCGTCCTCCGTGCTTTCGGTTGATGTTACGGTTATCGGCATACTAGCGCCGTTCGCAAGCCCGCCGCCGTTCGCCTTGACCTTGCCGCCGTTGTTCTTTGTGAGCGTGAACGAAACGTCGAACGCGTCCTTATCGATATGCGCGGTTTTGCGGAATTTTAGCGTAAAGTTTGCGGGCGCGCCGAGCGTGGCGGGGGCGGCGACGGGCGCAAGCGTGAGCTTGGGGTTTATGCGCACGTACAGCGTAACGCTAAACTTTGCGCCCTCGTACACGGTTTGCGTGCCGATGATTTGCACCGTTAGATTCACGGTTACGAGTCCCGGCTTGCCGCTATCTAACTCGCCGCTTGCGGCCTCTAACGCATCTTTGTTTGCGATTATAGTGTCGTCGCCCATAGTCGCGGACGCGGCGATAATGCCGTTTTCGGCGTGGCTCGGATTTGCAGGGTCTAGATTGGGATCTTTGACTATGGAATCGCCCGCGAACGTTACGTCAAAATAATCGCCCTTGTATATGCGGTAATATGCGCCGATTGAGGTGGCAAGTTTAACATTATCGTCCTGCTCCCTTATGACGTTTTGGTTTGCCGTAAACGTCGGGGCGGCGATTTGGTCGACTTTTATTGTAACCGCCTGCGAGGTAAAGGTATAGCCCGCGTAGACGCCGCTAGTTATGGCGATTACCGCCCTGACACTTGCGGAATTAAGCGAATACGTGTTGACAGTGCCGTCCGCGTTAACGTACGCTTTGGCGGTGGCGGTAACCGTTTGAGCCGCCGAATCGAATTGCAGTTTAAGGATATTGTTAGTGTCGTCGTAAATGTCGTTTTCGATGTTGCCGTTCAAAAGCTCGTAGGTAACGGTGTAGCCGCCCAAAAAGTTCGCCGTATTAATGCCGCTCCAATACGTGAGCGTGTTGGGGTCGCCGTCTTTTTTGGACGGCTTTAAGGTTAGCTCTTGGGCGTCGTCCGTATTCGCGTTCTTTTTAAAGGGGCTGAATTCGGGCGCGGTGGCGGTGAACTTGAACGTAAGGGAGGGCGCGACCGAAACGTGGCCGTTGGCGTATTTAACCTGCCCCGTAAGCGTAGCGCCGCCCACGTCGGGGGTCAGCGAGGTGCCGTCAAGAATAGCGGGGTTAGATGCTACGTAGCCGGCGTAGAACAGCTTGTTAGCCGTATCTAGCCCGATATGGTGCTTGCCGTCCTTTATATAGGGCGTCAGAACCGTGCCGGAAACCGTGTAGGGCGTGAATATCGCCTTGATTTGCTCGTCGGTGAGATTATTCGCGAAGGTATAGTTTGTGGCGGCGTAGCTTACGGCAAGGTAAACGACGGTTCGCGCCTTGGCGCCGCCGAAGTCGATCGCGATTTCTTGCTCGTCGTCGGGGTCGGAAACCGTATGTTCCGTGCCGCCAAAGCCCTCGTCGCCGTAGTATTCGCCCTCGGCGGCGGTAATGTACGAAAGCGTCAATTCGCTTGTGTTGATTATGGAAAATTCGGTGAAAGAAGTAAACGTTTTGCCGAAGAACGTGAACGAAAGGGTAACGGTAACGGACGAATCGGGCGTGCCGGCAAGCGTCAACGCGCCCGTATCGGCGTCGATTGCGGTTACGCCGTCGTCCGTGTCGATTAGCGTATACGCCTTTGCCGCCACCGCGATATTGTCGTTTTTAACGTCCTTAAACGTTTTTAACAGCGAAAGGACTCTGTTTGCGGACTCGATATTGTTGCTAAAATTCACGGCGTAGCCGTCCATACCCTGCCCTACGTCGATTGTAAACGTGCTTGTGCCGGCATCCGCGCTTACGGCGTCGTCGTTCCGATAAAGCTTGACCGCCATATCCGCCGCGATTGTCGCGGACGGCAGAGTAAGCCGGAATTTGACGGACGAGCTAAACTCTATGCCGTCGATAGTAACGGTGCAGGTTACTGTAAATATAGCGGTGTCGTCAAAATCGGCGTTTGTAAGCGCGGTGGCCGCGGTAAGGTTGGGCGCGACCGAAAGAACGCCGCCGTTAAGCGAATAGACGAACTTGCCGCTTTCGCCGCTTGTTACGGTGTTGTCGTTTTTGTCGGTTACGTCTACGCTTGTTATTCCGTCGGGGCTGTGCGGAGCGTTCGTGTAAGTGAACGTGCCTTTAAGGGTGTTAGATGCCGCGGCGGTCGAAAGCGCGTCCAAGCTGTAAACGCCGTTCGCGTCGGGCGTGCCGGGCGTAACGCCGCTAACCGTTTGCGCGGGGTCTACGGGCATTACGCGGATAATAACATACTTTTGGTTATAGTCGGGTTCGGCGAGGTTTACCGCCGCCGTCAGCTTGATATAAACGAATTTGCCCGCGTCGGCGCTATCCGTCGCGATTTCGGTTACCGTGATAACTTTTTGGGTAGCCGCGTCGATACCGATATATTTTTCGGCGTCGGACTTGCTCATACCGTTAGTCGCGGCGCCAAAATCGGCGGTGATAGCGGTCGAATCCTTATCAAGAATTTCAAGCGTGTAGCCGGTACTCCAAGGCGTTTGATCGCCGATATTAGTCAGGGTGAAAAAGCCGTCCGTATCAAAGACGTAGCCCTTAACAAGGTGCAGCTCGAAGCCGTCGGCAACGTTAAAGCCGCCGTTGCGCCCGGGCAGAGTCTTGCCGTCCGCGACGGCTATTTTTGCGACGCGGTTTGCAAGGTTGACCGCGGCGACGATTTCGACCGTGTGGGTGTTCGCGCCCAAGGTTATGGTAAGCGTGGCTTTAAAGGTAAAGGCTTTTGTTTCGACGTTGCCGCCAAAAGTTACCGTCGAGCCGCTATTGGTTATTAATTCGGAATTTTTTGCGCCAAAATCGTAGGCAATCGAATACTGCGAGGCAAAACCCGACTCCTCTACCCACGCGCCGCCGCTCCACTTGTTTTGAATCTCGGCGGCAAAGTTCATAGGCCCGACGCCGAAGTAGTTTATGGTAACGTTGCCGTCGCCGTCGTCCGCAAAAGCGGCGCCGTTATAATTTTTGAACCGCATAACGGAATTAAGCGTGGTAACGTTTAAGGGAATTTCGACCGCGATCGTTTTTTCGCCGACCGTTGCGGCGGCGTACAGACTTACCGCGTTGCCGCCGTATTTTGCCGCGTTATTATGCATTACGATTTTTTTGCCCGAATCAACGTTTAACTCGGCGCGGTTCTCGGCGGCTGCGAACGCGCCTATATTGCCGAAGTTGGCGTTTGTAAGGTACGCCCCGCCGGTTTGCGTTAAATAGTACTTTATGGCGGCGACGTCGGAATCCTTGGGTTGCAGGGCGGTATCGCCGTCGTTTATCTTTATGCCGAAAGCTTTTTCCGCCGTGCCGCTCCCGCCCGTGGTCAAAATGTCGGCTTGCGAAAGCGTATCCGTCCCCGGCGAGTCCACAAATTCTATCTTATAGATTTGCGCGTACACGGTTACTTTTAGCGTTACCGTAATGTCCTTTGTGGTTTGCGTCCAAGCGGTGGTCGCCGAGGAGCGCGTATAGAGCGTTTGCGTGAACGTGATTGTTACGGACTCGTCGGTTACCGTTTTGTTAATTGTGCTTATAGCAAAGCGGAAAAGTCCGTCGTCGCCCTTGACGCCATCGGTAACCGCAAGCTTGGTATTATCGTACGTTATACTCTTTACCGTTACGTTCGCGGTGTCGGGGTTATAGTCCTCGCCCGCGCCGTACTTGACCGTAACGACCTTACTCGCCGCCGTAAGAGCGGTATTGTTGGCGTTCGGCGTCATAGTAAGCTCGATCGCGGCGGGAGTCCCCGCAACGTCGGCGCCGTCCGCGTCGGTAAATTTTGCCGACGTATTTTCGGTTAGGACATTCACCTTAAACGAGGGTTTAAGCGCGGTCGCATCGTCCGCGCGCGAATAAATCTGCACGTCGGCGGCGCCGTTCGCATAGGAGGAATTGCGCGTAAAGGTAAGCGTGATTATTTTGTAGAGCGTGGGCGTATTCTTGTCGTCCGCGCTAATGTCCGTGCCGGCGGGGGTCCCCGTCGGGTTGTCGGCTATGGTAAGATTGAATTTGCCCGCGTCGATCGTTCCGTTAGCGGAATATAGGGTTGTGCCTATCATAACCGTTATACCCGCGTACTTGGCGTAAAAGCCGTTGTTGCCCTCGTACTTTGCCAAAACGTAAACGGTAAATTCGTGCAAATTAGCGTCGGCCGCGTTGTTGATTATGTACATATTAAGACCGCTTGCCGACAGCGGCGTGCCCGCGTCGGCGTGCTTTTGCGCCTCGACTAAGTCGTAATACATCGACAGCGCCGTTACCGGTAATTGGTCGTTTTGAACCTTAACGCGTAAGATAAACTCAAAGCCGCTTTGGGCGAACGTCATATCGAACGCCGAACCCACGCCGCCCGTCGCGGTAAAGGAGTAACCCGCACCCTTTGTAAAATTATAATTAACGCCCGTAAATTCGGCGAGCGCGGCGATATTAAAATCAGCCGCGTTAACCTTCGGCGAGTAAACCGTTTGCGTGTTCGCGCCGTCGTAGTAGGTTATAATTCCGGCGGGATACAGATCGAACGTTACGCCCGTGTTGACGGTCAAAAGATACTTGCCGTCCGCGTCGCCCTCCGTGCCTTTTGCGACCTCGTTATTTGCCGCCGCGCCGTAGTCGCCGGACTTATACAGCGCAACGCCGTTAAAATTGCGCGTCGCCTTGTAGGATACGAATTTAATATGCTGCGACGACTTTATTTGGGCGTAGGTTTTGCCGACGTAAAGATTCTTTGCCGCGTCGTCGGTTGTAAGCTCGTTGCCGTAGTTGTCGGCGTGTTCTATGACCTCGATTCCGCCCGCGCCGTTTTTGAGCGGATACAGGCTGTAACCCAAACGGAAATTATCGCGCCTTACCGCGCCCTCGCCCCGCGACAGCGCGAAAAGGTCGCGCAACAACGTTACGTTACCGCTAGCGTCCGCGCTAAACAACGCGTTTGCGGGAATCTTGCTTGCCTCGGTCGGCAAATAATGATAATATGTGCCCAAATTCTCGATTCTGTCGAGCATAACGTCGTTGCCCGACATGCCGTCGCCGTAGAAAATATAGACAAACGGCTTGGGCGCGTCCGCGGGGGCGTTTACAAATTGCGCCGACGGATCGTCCTTATCCAAATTTTCGAGGGAATGAATAAGCGTGTTCGTAGCCGACAACCCCGTATAGAGGAACGTCTTGTCGGTCGGTTTGTCGATCGCTATGCTATTCGGGGCATACCTATACATAAGGTAAATCTTTCTGGTTATCGGCGCCGCGTCGCCGTCGGGAGTAAGCGTCAAGGTAATCTCGACGGGGTCTGATTCCGACGTTCTTGCAACAAACTTGTAGTCGCCCGTACTATTAAAGCAGTCGTTCCCGTTCACAGTAAGGTTGTGGGGCTTTGACGCGACGGGTACGGTTTCGCCCGCGCCGTTTTTGAAATCGAACAGGTCGAACAGCTTATACGCCGAAACGCCGGCGTTAACGGGACGAATCAGGTAATACTTGCCGCCGTACTGTACAAAGCGGTCGCTTGACGCCCCGGGAACGCCGTTCGGAGCAGGCTTATAAGCGATTGTGGCGGCGGTGTCCTGCACCGCAAAACGCACTCCGTAGTCGGGCTTTATCGGCTTTACGCCCGCGCCCGTGGGCCTGTTCGCCGTAAGCTGATCGGTCGCGTCCTGCGCGGCGGTCGAAAAACTTATGTCCGTTGCGCCGGTCGGCACGCCCGCGCCTATGTCGCCTATAAGCCTGAACGACGCCGATATGTTCCCCTGCGCGTCCTTAGGGGACGATTCGGGCAACACCACGTTTTGAATAACGTAAATGCGGCGGCCGTTAGCGTCGGTCGCGCCCGTGTAGCTCATTCCGTTAAAGAAAACCGTTTTGGCGCGTTGCGCGTCCGTAAAGCTCGCGAATTTGTTCCTGTCGGTATCCGACTCGGGAATAGGCTCTCTAAGGGCGTTCGCGTAGGTAAAAAAGATTCTGGAATCGTAGTCCGACGGCTTTGCGGCGGCGTTAAAGAACGTCAGCACGTAATCGAACTTAACGTAAATTTTGTTCCCGTTAAAAACCGAAAAATTCAGCTTGTAGGCGTCGCCGGGGTCAACGAGCTCGTTGGCGTCGTCGTCCGCGTCCGAGGTAACCTCCCTGCCGTCCTCTATTCCGACGGCGGCTTTAAGCGAGCCGACAAGCGCGTTGATCCGCACCTTTACCGCCTTGCTCCTTATGCCGATTCCGCCCGACGTAACGTCCTGCACCGTAAGATACGTTTCGCCCGTTTTCCACTGCAACCTTACGTACTTGTTTTCGTTGGCGTTGTCGATGTTCAGCAACCGATAGTCGGCTCCCTTTGCGTTGCCGTATTGATCCGACTCGTACAGCGTGTAGCGCCAAGGCTTGCCCTCGGGCGCGGTCGGCAGGTCGATTATTTGACTCTTCATACTAACGGCGCCTTGCTGCAAATAAAAGTTGTATTCGGGCAGCTTAAAGCCGATATGCGTGAGCGCGTTCGCGTACTCGGGGTCGGTTGTAACGTCGGCGACCGTTACGTAAAGGTTGACGTCGATATCGTTGCTTGCGTCCCCGTTGTAGGCGTTGAGCGTTATTTTAAGCGTCGCCGTTCCCGTCTTGAACACGGTGAACGGTATGTAATCTAAAATTTTGCCGGGCGAGGCGGGTTCGTCGGGGTGGAACGTCCAAACGTTGTTAGCGTCGGCCTCGTATTTGGTAGTCGACGCGGCTTTGGGGTCGGTCGGCAACTCCAAAACGTCCGCGCCGGCGGTAACCTCGTACTTGACCGAGTCCACAAACCGTCCGTCGGCGGTGCCTTGAACTTTGCGCGTCAAAAGCGCGCGCACGCCGTTCAAGCCCTCCGCCGCAAGCTGCTCCGTATACACTTTGTAACTGTTATCCGTGCCGTACACCCCGGTCGTTTCCGCCAAAAACGGCAGCTTGACCGCGTAAGCGTTGTCCTCGCCGGGCTTTTTGGTAACCGCGTACGGCTTTTCGCCGCCGAATACCGCCTTAACCTCGCCGCCCGCCGCGTGATGCTCGCGCGCTATAAAGTTGAATTCGGCAATCACGTCCTGCGCCGCGCCGCTCTTTGCCCGCACCGTTATTTTGTCGCCGTCGCGGTTCGACGTGGTAACGCGAAAAACCAAATAATGCTTTGTGCGGTCGTCCGGGTCGCGTCCCGATTTGTCGGCAAGCTTTTCGACCGCCGCCGCCGGGAACACCTCCCAATCCACAACCGCTTCTATGTCGCCTATCGTTTCGACCAAGGCGGTTACCTTGTACTCGTTGTTGATCGACGCCGCGTAAACGTCCTGCGTGTTGCCCTCCGCGTCGACGATTTGTTCCAACATTACGTCGCTCGACAGCGCTATCCGCTTTACTCCCGCCGAGCTCCCCTGCGGCTTGAATATCCACAGCATCAAAAACACGATGCTAAGCGCCGCAAACGCGCCTATCAGTATGTAAAACGCCAACCGTTTTGTCTTGTTGACCGATTCAAATTCGATAATCTTTTCAGTTGCCACCGTAAAAATCTCCCGTTAAAGTATATCCGTAGTGCCGCGCCAAAAAACCGGCGCCGTGCGCGTCAACCGCGCCCGCCGTTATATAAGTCGTCGGGCGTTTCGCCTTGCCGACCGATTCAATTTTGTTAATTTTTTCGCTTGCCACCGTAAAAATCTCCCGTTAAATTATATCCATAATACAGTATTATGCATAAAATGTCAATCTGCAAGTCAAAAAAATATCATTTATTTTACATTTTTATAAAATAATGACCCTTTCCCAAAAACGCAATATCTTGTTTTTTATATCCCGAAAAACACTACATTTTGATACTTTTTACCCTATTTTTGAATTTTCTATGTATTTATGAATAAATTAGCAACGTTTATTTTACATAATTATCTACATATTTTTTAGCACTTGACCCCTCCGACTGCTAGCACTCCCCCGCGCAACCGCTAATTCTTAATATTTTCAACATTGCCCGCCCGCCGCATTCGGCTCGCCCCCAAATTCGCCTCTTTTTGCCCCTCCCCGCCCCAAAAATTCCCCTCTATGGAGGGGTGGCAACGAAGTTGCCGGGGTGGTTCCCCGCCCGCCGCACTCGGCTCGCCCTCAAATTCCCCTCTGTGGAGGGGTGGCGCGTTAGCGCCGGGGTGGTTCCCCGCCCGCCGCACTCGGCTCGTCCCCAAATTCCGCCCGGCGAATGAAAATTTCGTGGCGGTAGTTTTTTAATCGGCTACTCCCTAATAATTGAACCACCCCCCCGCTAACGCGTACCCCTCCATAGAGGGGAATTTTGGGGATATACCAAGTGCATCCTGACAGCTTTTTCCGTTTAACAATCACCACCCCATAGTCCGCCCGCCGCACTCGGCTGGTCCTAAAATTTCCCCTCTGTGGAGGGGTGGCGCGTTAGCGCCGGGGTGGTTCCCCGCCCGCCGCACTCGGCTCGTCCCCAAATTCCGCCCGGCAAATGA
>JAISMM010000027.1 GCA_031276725.1 Clostridiales bacterium
AGACTTTGAGTCCGATTCCGCGCCATTTAGAATTTCACATTCGTAAAATTTGTGTGCGCCGCAGGTTTTCGCTTTTTTGCTTTTTAGGTAAAATCCTTTTATGTTCGGTGTTTCCCAGCTTATCTCGCTTATGTTGCGCAAGAATAAAACCGTGTCCGAACTTAACGCCTCAATCGCCTTATGCAGTAATAAATATATATCTTGAGAACTCCTATCCGCGCTTGAAAATGGCAAAACAAAATGAGTGCCTTTCTCAAATTCTTTTTCCTTGTTAATCTCACGAGGAACATATAGGTTATTTATCTCAAAAGCATACTTTCCCGAATAAACTCTCGGCGATTCACAAACTCCAAATACCGACTTAAACCCAATGCCAAAACGCCCGATTTTGTTGTCCTCAGGCTTTTTCGTTGTGTCACCGATTCCAGTTATAGAGCGAATATCGTTTATATCAAATAGCCGTGTACCGTTATGTGAAAAGACAAGGCGGTCGGTATATAGTTTTATTTTTACTTCGCTTGCGAGCGCGTCCTCCGCATTTTGAATAAGCTCATAAATAAAGTGTTCCGGTTCTTTGTAAAGGTCGGTAAGGAGCGATTGAAAATTAAACCCGTTCGCCTTGCAAGCAAGGTAGCCGCGTTTTCTTATTTCGGCGATATCCTCAAAGGTAGTCGCCTCGTTTATTGATTTAATTTCGTCAATCGACATTCGCCGTTTCCTCTCTTAATTGTCTTGTGTGAATTCTTTCACACTTCTACGTCGGGCAACCTTGTAAGAATTGTCCCGTTGTATGTGAAGTATTGCGCTCCTTGGTATGCGTTCGACGCCCATGCCGTTCCGTTCCTTTTTTTCAATTCTCCGGCAAGCGGCGATAGTTTCCACTTCTTACCCTCAAAAAGGGCAACGGGCGGCATATCCCCTACGACTTCAACCGATATCGAATTATCCTCTACAAAGTAAATCTTCGCGCCCATCGGTATGCCTTTATTTGCAAAGGTGAACCGTACGCCTTTTTGCCTTTCGACTTCCTGTTCTACAACTTCGGCAATCTCCGCTTCCTCCACCTCTTTTTTCGTCGGCATGCCCTTTTTCAAGTTGTGTAAATCGCCGCGAAGCGTCGCTACGGATTCGAGTATCGCATAGGCGTTTTCTCTGTCGATTGCGAAAAACTCCCGCTCGCGCAGTTTCCCCTTGTCGTTTTCCTCGCGGGCGCGGAGCGTGTCGTCCACTTGGTCTATGAGCTTGAATATTTGCTCCTCCACCATTTTCAACATGTCGGTGCCCGCGACCTCGTAAGTAGCATAAACTCTAAACGAAAACGGCAAGCACGACTTATCGTTCAAGCCGTTTAGCCTCTGCTTCAAATCCACTGTCTTTCCGATTTTCTGATAATTCGGAAACGACGGGTTTGTAAGTATGTATATTAAACCTTTGTCCTGACTCATTTTGAATTCTCCTTTTTTATTCGTCGACTTTTTTATCGGGTAGAACTTCCATTATGTCTTCGACCTTGCAATTCAAAGCATTACAAATTCTAACTATTAAGTCCGTATTGATATTCTCACCACGCCCCATTTTCGCCATAGACGATGTGCTTACGTTTGCCGCCGCGCTAAGGTCAAGTTTCTTCATATCTCTGTCAATGAGTAGCTTCCATAGCTTCTTATAACTAACCACGATTACGCCTCCATTTTGCGTTTTATATAGTATAACATATTATTATGAACTTTGCAACAATAATCTACGTGTTCGCGCAACAACTTTCTAAAACGCCGCAATGCATTTCTATTCTAACACGAACGCCGATAAATGTGTAATAGGGCGCGTTGGCTGTTCGCTTCAAGCGTTTCCTCAACCCGTTTGTTAAAATCGAACGGGGCGCAAACGGTGCCGTTTGGATGTGTTTTTATTGTATTTGACAAATTTCGTTTATTTTGATATACTTATATAGCATTGAGGTACTATTCGCCCGTTCCTGCCCTCGTTTGAAGCCTCAAAAATAAAAAAGTGCCGTTTATCCCTATTGATTTGCGTTTTACGGAAAATGAGCTGAACTTTTTGACCGAGTTTGAATGTCAAATCCGACATCAAAATATAAACAAAAGCACGGACTGCGATTTTGCGCTCCGTGCTTCTTTTTTGCCGTTTTTATGTGTTTTTGCCCCTAAATACGGGTATTTAAGCCGGTTTAAGCCTCCTTTCGGTTGTACTACTTTTTGGCGGCAATACTGTGCCCTCAAAAAACCGTACTACTTTTTGGCGGTTATACCTCTCTAAATTAGTACTACTTTTTGACTGCTATACACACGAACGGAAACCTTACCGGAATGTTAGCCGTGTCGTAGTAGCGGTAGCCCGTAAAGATACTCTCGCGGTACTCGACGGTAGCCGCGCCGCCGGGGAAATTAGACGCCGATGGGCAGTCGTTATAGCTTATAGGGTACGTTTCGCTCAACTTGCCGCAGGGGTTATTCGCGCCCGTCAGAACGTCGAGGACGGCCTTAGGCACGGCCTGACCGCCTAAGCCCGCGTACACGAGCGCGTCCACGCCGTCGACCCAGTCCGTTTCCACAACGCTGCCGCAGGACAGCACCGCCGCTATACGCTTGCCCGTCGCTTTTAGCGCGGCGAGTAAGTCGAGCTGGTTTTGCGGCAGGCGGATATCGGGCCGGTCGAGTCCCTCCGTTTCGGTGTTTTCGTCGAGGCCGACGTAGACCAGAATAAGCTCCGCGCTCGCGGTCAGCTCAACCGCCTCGTCGATTAGCTTTTGCGACTTGCCGCCGTAGCGCTTGTAGCCCGGCGCGTAGCCGATATTGCGGAAGTCGTACTTGCCTATGTTACCGAGCGCGTTGTCGAGCTTGGTCGGGTTCACGATAGACGACCCCGCACCCTGATAGCGCGACTCGCGCGCAAAGTCCCCTATCACCGCGACGCGCGTGCCCGTTCTTATAGGCAACGTTTCGTCGTCGTTCTTTAACAGCACTATGCCCGCCTCCGCCGCGTTTTGCGCTATGCGGTGGTGCTTTTCTATATCGAACCCGCCCCCGCTCCCGTTTAGCGCCGCGCCCGAGTCGGATATTAAGCTCAACAGCCGTTCCAAGGTCTCGTCCAGCACCGACTCGTCTAAAAGCCCGCTTTTTACAGCCGCCGCTATGTCGCGGTTGGTGTCGCCGCCGTTACCCGGCATCTCTAAATCGTCGCCGCATTTTAGCGCCGCGACTCTGTCGTCGTTGCCGCCCCAGTCCGTTACGACCACGCCCTTATACCCCCACTCGCCCCGCAGTATCTTGCGCAGCAGGTGAGAATTCTCGTTCGCGTATTCGCCGTTGACGCGGTTATACGACGACATTAGCGCCTTTACGCCGCCGTCCTTGACCGCCATCTCGAACGCCGTTAAATAAATCTCGCGTAAGGTTCGCTCGTCCACAACGGCGTCGATCACCATCCGGCGCTCCTCCTGGTTGTTGACGGCGTAGTGCTTGACGCACGCCGCCACGCCCGCCGACTGTATGCCGCGTATATACGACGCGCACATCTTACCCGCCAGGTACGGGTCCTCGGAATAGTACTCGAAGTTGCGCCCGCACCGGGGGTTGCGCTTTATGTTGACGCCGGGCCCGAGCAGCACGCTTACCGCCTGATTGGCCGCCTCGGTCCCCAGCGCCGTGCCCACGACCTCCGCAAGCGGGGTGTCCCAGCTGTTCGCCGTAGTCGCGGACGTGGGGAAACACGTGGCCTTAATGCTCGCGTTAAGTCCCAAATGATCAGCCGCCGCCGCTTGCTTGCGCACGCCGTGCGGCCCGTCCGACAAAAATATGCTCGGTATCCCGTGCCGCGCGATATCCCGCGTCTGCCAAAAATCCTTGCCCGACGTCATCGACGCTTTCTCTTCGAGCGTCATTCCCGCGATTATTGCTTTTATATCCTTTTTGTCCATCGGTTCTCCTAAGCGTTTTTATTCGCGGGCTTAGTTTTTTTGGGCGGCGCGGACGATCCGCCGCCGTCCTTAGCTTTTTTGATCGACCTTCGGATCGCGAAGAAACCCCAAACGGCAAGCCCGACCACAGAAACGCAGTCAAATACAATTAGGAGTATCGTCCAATACGGCAACGCATAGCCGATTATTTCACCGTTCATCGCATTGGAGTTAATTACGGTATAAAGTATGTTTTTCGCGGCTTTACGAAGCACTATTAGGTCTGAAACATCGGACTGATCGCACCAACTTTCCGGTAATGTTGCAAGATTTAGGTCGCCGCCCGCATAAGCCATTTGTTTGGAATTCATATATTTTACTGTGTTAAAATCACAAATGACGGTGCCGCGAAAGCCCCATTCGTCTCGGAGGATTTCAGTGAGAAGTCTATAATCGCCGCCCGTCCAACGCGTACCTATACGGTTGAACGAACTCATAACCGCGCGCGTTTTACCCTCCTTAACCGCGATTTCAAAGGGTCTTAAAAACACCTCGCGCATCGCCTGCTCCGTTACCCAAGAACAGTTGCCGCCAACGGAGCGGTGTGTTTCCTGCTCATTAAGCGCAAAGTGCTTTATGTAGCAATAAACGCCCTTAGACTGCGCTCCCCGAATTTCGGCTGCCGCCATTTTGCCGCTTAGCACGCCGTCCTCCGAAAAATACTCAAAATTTCTGCCGCCAAAAGGCGAACGGTGTATGTTTGCGCCGGGAGCGTACCAACCGCTGTAAGGCATTCTGTCTCCCTTTGCATTACCCCAAATGCCCTCGTTGCCCACCATAGCGCCGAAATCCTGTGAGATCTCCGTGTTCCACGTCGAGGCGACGACTATCTCGGCGCAATAAAAGCATGTGCCGTAAAAGGACGTTTTGTCCATAAAATTGGTGAAACCCGACGGTCCGTCGCTTTCTTTTGTCAGTGGTTTGCCTATGTTTTCAAGCGGGTGCGTCTCAAACGCTCCGTGATCGTACATTTTGATTAGATCGGCCAGCTTTGCCTGATCCAGCAAAGCATCCCACCGTGCGTCGTCGTAGTCTACGACGCGGTAAGAGTCTTCGTCTAAAAAAATGCCGCTGTCGCCGCTTGCATTTTTAAGCATATCGCGGAAGGTTAAACCGTTTGATTCGCCAAAATAGGGCGGCTCCTCGCCACCGTAGTCGTTGGGGTTATTGTGCGACGTATCCTTTAAGGAATTGATAAATTCCGCGCTTACGGTGCGTTCGTCGCCGTTTACCGGCGACGTAGGCCACGTATCATCCCAATCGCTCCGTGAAAGCAGCACAGAAAGCTGTGTGTCCGAATCGAATCTAACGTCCTCGCAATCCGTGTACCGGTTAACTACGGGGTTGCCCGTAACGGGGTCCAACCCGTACTTTATGCCGCCCGCAGGTACCGAAAACGGCACGGCAGCCTCGGATTCATGCGCGTTGCGGCTTATAAACAGCTTGTAGCCGCTTATGCCGTCCAACTCGTAGCCGCGATGCCCGTTGCCGTTAGCGTCGCGATAGTCGTAGGACGCAAGATAGTACGGATTAAATTCCAACTCGACGGTGTCGCTTTGACCCGGCTCTATAAGCTCGGTTTTGGCAAAATCCAGCAATACGACGTGCGGCTTTTCTATTTTTCCGCTCACATACGGCGCATGGCCGTAAAACTGCACGACGTCCTTGCCGGCGGCGGGACCGTCATTTGTTACCTTAACCTTTACGGTGTACGCGCCCGCCGCCGAAACGGTTTTGTTTTCCACCTCGGACGCGTCCGTTACCTCCCACGTAAAGTGCGAATAGCTTAATCCGTACCCGAACGGATATACGACATTGCCGTCGTACCACGTTTGGCCGTCGGTTTGTCCGCGCGTTTCGTAATATTTATATCCGACGTAAACGCTTTCCTCGTAATCGGTAAAATAGTAAAGCTGATTAGCGCCGCCTGCCAATTTGTATTGGTCGCCGCCCAAATTTCCCTTATTAGCATCGCCGGTAACAAGATTATCGCCAAAATTATTCCAAACGGGGTTCGCCTTAAAATCCTTGGCGTAAGTATCCACTAATCTGCCCGATGGATTAACCTTACCGTTCAAAATTTCCCCCAACGCCATAATGCCCGTGTTGCCGGGAAACCCGATCCAAATGGCCGCGTCGATTTTAGGTTGATAGGCGTAGTAATCGGAGTGCGTCAAAAAACCCAATTCCATAGCGGTACCGCTGTTTATCAAAACGATGACGCGCTCAAAACCGGAATCGCACACGCTTTTAAGCAACTCGGTTTCGTTTGCGTCAAGCTGCAAATAGTGGTCGTCCGCGTTACGAGCACCGTCCACTTTATTAGCGCCCGTTCCCATTTGCCGGGGAAGATCAAAGCCCTCGCCGCCTATGCGGGTAAACACAACGAGAGCTGCTTGCCCGTAATCGCCATAGCTTGCTTTAACGTCCGGCGTGTACCTAGACTGAGGAGTTTCCGCCGTGGACACAAACACGGTGTCGCCGCTGTCAAGATCGCCGGAATTGCCCGCCCTTGCGACTCCGGAGGCGCTGTTATTCTCATAAAAATTCTTTAATGTAGGGTTGCACTCGTACCCCGCCGCCGCAAGGCTGTCGTATAGGGTTTTTGCCGACGCGCTGTCGCCGCCGCCCGAACCGGAGCCGCCGTAAGCAAGATTCACGCTGTTTTTTCCAAACACACTAATGCGCGGTTTTGCCGACACGCCGCCGTCCGAAACCGGCGTTTTGAGAGGCAACGCGCCGCGCTCGTTTTTTAGGAGCACAAAACCCTCGCGACACAACTCTATATTAAAATCGTTGGCGGCGGCGAGCGTTTGCTCCTTGCCGGCATAGTCGGACTTATATGTGGCAACGGTATCCGCCGCGTAAACGGCCCGCCGTCCTCCGCCGGGCATAACGATATTGAGCAGGTCAAAAAACGTAGTGGTGGCAAGTATCGACACCGCAGTCAACAGCGCAATAATAGCGGTAGCCACGATAATCCATACGCGCGACGCGGTATGGAGAAAAATAACCTTTATAGGATTCATATTTCCGCTCCCTTAATAGTTTTTAGGAAGGCCGTAATTGGCGTCCCATGCTATTACCGCCGAAGTGGTAAGTTTTATACAGTCAATCATAGGGGCGGTCGCGCCGTAGGTGCCGCCTTCCCCCATAGGTCTTCTGGTATTGTTGGTAACAAGCCTTATGAGGTTATATCCCTTAGTAAGCGACAGATTTTGAACAACCACCGCGTCGGAAAAATTCGCGCCGCTTTGCAAAACTACGGTATCAAAGCTCTGCGGAATTCCGTTCACTATAACCTGATATTCATCGGAGTTAAACGAAATATTGTCCATCTCCGCCGCCATACTGACGGCAAGAGTTATGTCGGTCGGCTCGCCGCACGCAAGGTGAAACTCCAACGAATTCCCGTTGCTATATAGGTAGGAAACAAACTTTCCGCCGCTAGCGCCCAAGCTCGCGCTTACAACGATCATAGACTCCTCCTGCGCCGTACCCGAAAAGCCCGGACCGACCTTGCCGGTTAAATCGGTATTCTCCGCCTCGAACACATACGTCGACGGGCCCGCCTTTGTTTTTGTCCATTTTGCATAGACGATCGTATCCGCGCCGACTGCGGCGTTTTGAATATAAGCGTGCGTTCCCGCCTCGTCGGTATACCAGCCGTCGAAAACGTATTCGCTTCTTGTCGGCGCTGCGGCAAGAGGCTTTGCCGTCCCGCCCGTTTCTACGATTTGCGTAAAGGACTGCGGCTTAACACCGTAATAATTCAGCTCATACTTAAATTCGCGGTACGTTTTGGCATTGTCCTTCCACGCCGCGTAAAGGGTGGCGTCGGCGTAAACTCTGTCGGCAAAATTATACGGAATAGTGCAATTTTGATCCGTGTACCACGCATAAAACGAGAAACCGCCGCGCGTCGGTTCGGACGGCTCCTGAACCTCGCCGCCGATTATGACGTTTTGCGTGTCCGGAGTAGGCGCGCCGTCGTAGTTGTGGTTGAATGTAACGACGTAGCCGCGCGTTTGAACCGACACCTTAAACGTCGCCCTTTTGCCGCCGTAGTTGACTGTAACGGTTTTGTCGCCCGGTTTTGCGGTATTAACCTCGCCAAGCGTAACGCCGCTTGCGGTCAGCGCGATTACCTCGGACGTGCCGTCGGTATATACGACGGTGATTTCGCCGCCCGTAGGGTCGAACGTATCGCCTACGTAATACTCCGTTTTATCGGGCAGCTTGTCTACCGTTATGGACGATACCGTTTTGGCGTCCGCACCGTCGCCGTCGCAAGCAGTCGCTCCCAGCGCAGCCGCAAAGCAAAGCGCCGAGGCTAATATCAACCGGAAAATTCTGTTCAAGTTCAAACGCATATTGTTATACTCCTCTTTTTGTTATGTTTTTTTCTTTTTAACATAAACGGCTTCGGCGGCGTTACACCGCCGAAGCCGCTCGTTTTGTCGTTGGCACCTTTATAACAAGTTTTAGAATCGACTAGCTTATGATTATCGTATACGTCTGCGTAAAGACAATGGGCGATGTGGGCATAGTCATACCGTACATCGATATGGTCGCGTTGACCGTAATTTTAACCGAGAACGTATACGTGCCGGCGGTTGTGGGCGTACCCGCAAGTGTGCCGTCCGTAATTGCAAGCCCCGTAGGCAACGCGCTCTCATCGGCTGCGGCATACGATACTGCCGTTACGGTGGCCGGTAAAGAGTAGCCGCTCATCTGAACGACGATAGTCTGACCTACGGCGTACTTCGCGGTACTGAACGAGCCGCTATAAGCTGCGGATGTCGTTGCGGTATTTGCGCCCGTAAAGCTAAACACGTCGGCTTTGACGGTTATCGTGAGATTGACGGATTTTTTCACCCACTCGTCCGCGTTAAATTCTACAATAACGCTATACGTACCGGACGCCGTAGCCGTACCCGTAATCGCACCTGCGCTATCAAGCGACAGACCCGTCGGCAAACTGCCCGTTCCGTTTTTGACGGAGACACTGTCCATAGCCGTCATCCCTACTGCGGCGGTATCGATGTAATTCAAAAGCGAATCCTTAACGACCGCCAAACCGTCGTACTCTATCACTATGTCGGGAATCGTTTTAAGTCCGTTGTCTATGCCGTTGCTGTTTGCCGAAACGTACAACATATGCTGCGCGGCTTTTCGCACGTTGTAATACTGTGTCGGCGAGGCCAAAGTATACTCCGTGGCGTCGGCGCTAGCCTTGACCCTTACCGTTTTTGCGGCGGCGTCCCACACGCCTTTTTCTATGCCG
This sequence comes from Clostridiales bacterium, assembly GCA_031276725.1. Classification (GTDB taxonomy): domain Bacteria; phylum Bacillota; class Clostridia; order Christensenellales; family Pumilibacteraceae; genus RACS-047. The sequence goes on from JAISMM010000027.1 coordinate 9,264, forward strand.
TATTCGCCGGCGTCGGCCTGCGAGCCGTTACCCAGCGGACAATCCACACCGTTACGAACCAAATGGTTAACGGAAGAATATGCTCTGCTGCTATTCCACGAGTCGGTAATATTTATGCCCTTAAAGCCCCATTCGCCGCGTAGCAGTCCGTCGTAGAGAGCAAAGTTGCCGAACGCAACCCAGCCGCCGATTCGGTTGCTCGCCGACATAGTTCCCGTCGCGCGGCCATCCTTAATAGCGTACTCGAAAGGCCTTGCGTAAATTTCGCGTATCGCCTGTTCCGTAGCCCACGTAAACACGCCGCGTTTTGTATCGCGGTTGGTTTCCTGATCGTTGAGGAATATGTGTTTAAGGTAGCAAACCACGCCTTTGGATGTTGCGCCCAACACCGTCGCGGCGGCGATTTTGCCCGCTAAAACGCCGTCCTCACTGTAATACTCGAAGTTTCGCCCGCCAAACGGACTGCGATGCGTGTTCATAGAGGGTCCGTACCAGCCAGTAATATTTGTAAACAACGACTCGTTGCCCACCATTACGCCGACTTCCTCGGCAAGTTCGGTATTCCACGTAGAGGCTACAACGACCGCCGTTACCCAACAGGTACCCATTCCTTCCGGTTTTTCGTTTGCATTTATATATGCGATTACCACAGTCGCGCTAGAAATCCAACCGAAGTGGGCGGGTCCGTCAAGATCGAATTCTACGGGCTTGCCTATGGAATCCAATTTTTGCCTGCCGTATCGCCCCTCGGACACCAACTGACACAACTCGTCCCAAGTGAGCTGGTTCATAAAAGCGTCCCACTTTTTGCTGCCGTCGTCGGTTACAGCCGTAGCCGCACCGTTAACGACGGACGGGTCGGTATAGCTTACGCCCGACATATCTCCGATCTGTGTGGCGGTCTTTCCGTTCACGCGATCGGAACCGTCGCTTTGCGTCCAGCCCGAGGGCACGCCGTTTACGTACCAAGGATCGGAAGGATCGTCCTGATAGGCGTAATATTTGTCTCTGCTGTCGTACAGATCCTTTTGCGACTGGCTGATAGTCCTGTCCGCCTTTGTAGACGGCGTAGGCAGCGTCATACCGTCGCGGCTCATAAGATTGTTTTTAAGTACGTCGTTGACGGAATTGTACTCTGTATAAACGCCGCTCGACGCACTGAATACGGGCTCGATTTTGTTGCCCGTTTTAGAATCCGTTTCGCATTTAATTCCGTCCTTAACCGTGCGGGTAAAGAAAGCCGCGACGGTATGCGAATCGCGTCGGGCGGAAATCACGTAGTCGCCCGCCTCCAACTCGTAGCCGACAAAGCCGTTGCCGTTTTTATCGTTCCAATCGAACGACGCCATATCCTGCGCTATGAATTCGACGGTAACGGTCTGACTTTCGCCCGGCTTTAATATTTTGGTTTTTGCAAAGCCAACCAGCGTCGCGGAGGCTTTTTCTATGCCGCCCTTCGTATACGGCGCGGACGCATAAACCTGCACAACGTCCTTACCGGCCGCGTCGCCGGTGTTAGTTACCTTGACTTTTACCGTTATAATGCCGTTCGCTTTGTCAATAAGACCCGTTTTGGCGATTGACGGATCCAACTCCCACGCAAAGTCCGTGTACGAAAGTCCGTACCCGAACGGGAAAACGACTTCTTGATTATACCAATTTTCGCCGCTCTCGCTTTCGGCGGCATTCTTATCGGTCGCCACGGTTTCATAATAGCGGTAACCTATGTAAATACCCTCGCGGTACTCTACCGAACGGTAACCGGTGTCCGTATCGCCGACGTACATTTTATTGTCGTACGCCGCGCCCGAGCCGTCCTTGTTCTGTCCGTTATCGCCGAAGTTACTCCACGAGGGACCTTTTTTGAAGTCTGCGGGCCAAATGTCGGCGGTATGTCCCGAGGGGTTTACCGATCCGTTCAAAATTCTGCCTACGGCCGCCGCGCCGTCGTTGCCGGTATGCCCTATCCAAAGTATTGCGTCCACGCCTAAATTATCGGCCGTCTTTTCCTCGTTCAGGTCGCCGACCTCCATAATGTTGGACGAGTTTATAAGCACTATCACTTTTTTGAAACTCTTTTTAACGTGCCTTATCAGAGCCTCCTCGCCGTCCGAAAGCTGGAGTATGTGATCCGATTTATCGGCGTGACCGGGAACATCGTGCATAAGCAGATCGTATCCTTCGGCGCCGGTGCGGGCAAACGTTACTATCGCCGCGTCGTCGTAGGATCTGTACGAGCTTAACACCGTGTTGGGGTAGTCGGCTATCGGAAGCTCCGTAGTAAGCGTTTGCGCGCCGCCGGCGGTCTGTACCGTGTAACTCATTCTTGTAAGATTGTTCGCATAAAGAGTAAGCAACTTAGGATTGACGCGAAAACCCGCATCCTCCATTCCCTTTTGCAACGACGTTGTCGGCACGCCGTAGCCGCCGGGCGTACCGGCACCGGAACCGCCGCCGCCCGTTTGAATATCGGTGGACTTTATACCGAATAGCGAAACGCTTCGCTCGTCCGCGCTAAGCGGCAGAACACCGCCGGCGTTTTTGAGCAACACGTTGCCTTCCTCGGCAAGGCGGATATTCAAATCCTTGCCCGCCGCGTACATTTCGTCTTTGGTATTGTAGTCCTTGTAAAACTTGCCACCATTCTCGGTAAAACCGCTCTTCGTTCCGTCCGCGCCTACCGTTCCCTCATAAGAGGGCACCGTAAGCTCCGGACCCGGTTTTGATTTGTTGCACGCGAACGCTGTAAAGCCCAATATCAGGGACAATAGCACAACGCTTGCGCTCACCAAAAGCTTGCTTGTTCGTTTTTTCATAGTCATTCTCCTTGTAAAAAAATTTTTTATTTTAACGGGTTAAAAATTTCCCGCAAAAACCTATACGCCGCGAACTCTTTCTTGCGACACCCCAAAGCCCACTTTTCGCACAGTAAGCTAATATGCGTAAAATTGACCGGTCAAAACGGCGATATAAACAGAAAAAACGAGAATTGAGCAAAAAAAGTATAAAAAAATGGGGTTTTTTTTGGTTTTTTTGCAAAAACCCTTGACAAGTTCTAAAATGTGGAGTACAATTAAGGGAGTAAATTACGCATATTAGCTTAATATACGAAAAGAAAGCGGTCGGACGGCGGTCGCTTTTTTTATTTAAATTTTGCGTTGCCGTTAAAAAAAGTGTGCAAATTATGCATAAGCGAGCGGGTGTGGTACCTCGGCGAATGCACGTAACCGTTTTTCGTTTTAGCCGAATTTGTAT